>JAGXAR010000055.1 GCA_018971525.1 Nitrospirota bacterium | reverse complement strand
GACCGTCGGCAGTTGTTGAAAACGCTCGGAGTGGCCGGGTCGGTCATGGCTCTCAGTGGTCCGCGAGGGCTGACTGAGGCCATGGGGCAAGTGTCCTCTGTCGAGGCTGGGGGACTGAGTGCGACAGCGAATGACGTGACCGGGGAGATTCCGAAGCGCATGCTGGGGAAGACGGGGGTACAGGTTTCAGCTCTCTGTTTCGGTGGCGCCCATTGGGGCCGCATGGACAGCGAAGCCGAAGCGATCCGGGTGTTGCATGAGGCACTTGAGGCGGGCGTTACCTTCCTGGATAACGCGTGGGAATACAACGGCGGACGATCTGAGGAACTCATGGGCAAGGCGCTGCAAGGTCGCCGACAACAGGCTTTCCTCATGACCAAAGTCTGCTCGCATGGACGCGACAAGCGAGTCGCCTTGCAACAGCTCGACGAATCGCTTCGCCGCCTGCGGACAGACTATCTGGACCTCTGGCAGATTCATGAAGTGGTATATGACGACGATCCCGATCGCCACTTTGCGCCAAATGGAGCGGCCGACGCGTTGCTTGAAGCCAAGCGGCAGGGCAAGGTGCGGTTTCTCGGCTTCACCGGCCACAAAGATCCGAAGATTCATCTCAAGATGTTGGCACACGACTTTCCCTTCGATACCTGCCAGTTGCCGTTGAACGTCTTCGACGGGACCTATCGGAGTTTTGCTCAGGAGGTGTTGCCGGTCCTTGCGCAACGGGGCATTGCCCCCCTCGCCATGAAATCGCTCAGCGGCAACGCCGAGCCGATCAAGCAAGGCATCGTCACCGTGGAAGAAGCCCTGCGCTATGTCTTGAGCCTGCCGATCGCCTCCCTGGTCAGCGGCATCGATTCACGCCAGGTCTTGCAGCAGAATCTCGGGATCGTCCGGCGCTTCACACCGATGAATGTGGCCGAGATGCAGACGCTGAGGAACCGCGTGTCGCGCTACGCGATGGACGGACAGTTCGAGCGGTTTAAATCTTCAAGGGATTACGATGGCCGCATCGGGCGTGAACAGCACGGCCTGGCATGAATAGATTCATCCACCGGCACGGTGTGAGTGCAAGATCTGACGGTGATTGTTTGCTCTCCTCGATCGTCTTTTTCCGATGAACAAAAGGAGCGAAGTGCCGCATGAGACGTGAATTTCCTGGCAGGCCGCGGATCAGATCGACGGCGGGATGGGCGATTTGGGTCATGCTCGCTGTATTCAGTTCGGGCTGCGTGGCCCTTGTCGTCGGCGCGGCGGGGGGAGCCGCCGGTGCCGTCTATGTTATGGGCAAATTATCGGAGGAGCTCAGCTACGACGTGCCCGCTGTCCATGGGGCCGCGCTGACCGCGATGAAGGAGTTGGGATTGACGCTGTCGGAGGACCGGGCCGATACAGTGTCTGCCCGTATGGAATCGGAGTTCGCCGATCGCGCGCATGTCTGGATTGATCTGGATTCCATGGGAGAGTCCCGGACCCGGGCGACCATTCGCGTGGGTCTCACCGGTGACGAGGTTCGTTCGAGAAAGATTCTGGACGCGATCAAGCAGGCTCTTCCTCCCGCCGGCAGCGGCAGGCCTGTTGTAGAGAAGGGAGCTGCCAATCTCCGGGTTTCTCTCTTCTACCCGACGATGAGGTAATGCCGCTCTCGGCAGAACGTAGCCGGTTGGTATGTCCAACTTCACACAGAGGAGGGGCCCATGTCGCGAATCAAGGAACTCAGAGCGTCGATCGATAAGAAATTGGATGCATTGGAGCATCAGACGCTGGCGCTGGAGGCACAACTGACCCAGACGAAAGATCAGACGCTGCAGCGGCTGGAGCAGCGCAAGCAACAGCTGCGGGATCTGCTCAAGCAGGTCCAGGCCGACGTGCAGAAGTCGAAGGAGATGGCAGAGCAGGCGAAGAGCGAGGTGCAGACCAAGCTCGAACTTCTTCAAGTGCAATTGGCCCTCGGCAAAGCGGACGCCCGCGATACGTTCGAGGAGCAGAGGACGAAGATTCTCAAGGCCCTGAACGAGTTCGAATCCGTTGCGGAACAGAAACTGAAAGGGGCCGCGTTCGAATCGGGCAGGGTCTGGGAGGATCTCGTGGGTCGGACGAGCACGCTTGAAGCCGAGTTTGAGGCACTCAAGGACCGGTTTGAGAGTGAGAAAGCCAAGCAGCAAGTCACGCTGGAGTCAAAGAAACAGGAGCTACTCACCAAACTGGTGTTGTTCAAGGACCAACTCAAGGCCAAGCGCCTGGCGGTGCAGGCCAAAGCCGATGTTCTTGAGACCGACTTGCGCGAGAGGCTGGACCAGATTAAGGCTGCATTTAAGAAGCTATTCGAATAACAAAAATGGGCGAGGCCACCCTCAATAGAAGAGGAAAACGAGCAAGCTCGGAAGGGGAGTGGCGAGACAGCAGGCATGGTCTCCCTGCTTGCGAGCCTCCACCAACCGCCTCGCTGGATACGGGTAAAGAGCAGGGAAATTGCACAGTCGATATGGGCGGTGAAGATTGCGATCATCGGAATACAAGGAGGGCAAGCCATGGCGTGGGGACCGGATACGAATACAGAAGATGAAATGGAAAAGCTCGCGGCCGTGCGTGGGTATCTGCAGGAACAGTTCCAGGGCGCCTCGATTCGTGATTCGTACGATGCCGGCAGAATGGCGCAGGTGTTTCGGATCGAAACCGACGATGTCGGCGGGCTACGTGATGCGGTGGTCTCGACCGAATTTCTCGAAGAATATTCGCCTGGCAAAATGGGAAAGGCGTTGACCGGCTTGCGGGTGGCGGAGCATCTCCGCTCGGCGAAGGGTAAGGAGGTGCTGGTCACAAGTTGGGGCGTGGAAGAAAGGGAGGACTGAGTCATGAAAACAAGGCCGAACAGTAGAACCTGAGCCAGTTTCTTGGCTTTGGGTCAATTGCCTCTCATCGGACAGTAGGCGGGTGAACCGGCCTTATTGTGACCGGAGGGCCGGGAAACGGCGAGGGATCTGGCTGTGGTGGAGGATTGGGCGTGGGAGTCGGTTCAGGCAATGGAGGGCCGGGAAACGGTGATGGATCGGGTGGCAACGGCGGGTCGGGCGTGGGAGTCGGTTCAGGCAATGATGGGCAAGGGGAATCCATGACCAGCTTGTCCTGCCCGCTAGTATCCGCTGGTGAATGAATGCTCTCGGTTGGAAGGAGGCATGTCTTTAAGTTCATCGTGAGGAGACCTCCTGAGGACACGGGGTGCTGACCTTCGGACTGAATGCGTCAATGCGTTTCATGATGACTGCCAGATTAAGACGATTCCCCAACTTCGCAGTGGCGCAGTTTCCCTGTTGTGGGTCAAGCCGTCCATTCATTACTGGACACCCGGCTTCCCTTGAGGTTTCGCTCCACCGGGGGGATCGATGCTCTCGCGTGGGGAAGGCGCCACGTCAGGATTCGTTGAGATGCTCGGATCGAGGTTGGGCGGCTTCACGGAGCCGCGGGAATCTCCGCGCCTCTCCGGCATATGTTGGATACCGGGATCAATGCGGGACGGAGGGATTGCCGGAACACCGGATTCTGACGGCCTATCGGGAGTGATGTCAGGAGCTGGTCCGCCACGGCTCTCAGGCAATTGGGCAGGCGGGAGTATATCGGCGGCGACAGCGAATACCGGAAGGAGGATCAGGATTGCGATGGCCACAAGGCGATGGACTTTCATGGGACACCTCCCGGTAAGTAGTGAGCGGGGAACCCTGCCGCATCAATGTTTTGACAACTACCAAGGACTTGATCGCATAGAGGTTCAGTTTGGGACCACCGGGCTTGTGTCTACGTGCCAATTCTCTCATGCCGCGCGGCAGCCTGCTCCTCACATCGTCGTCTGTATGACCTGGTGTACCCCGTGAGGACTTGAAAATTACTGATGCTTGCCTCCGCATCCCTTATGGTCACAGGGACAGGGGGCGCCTGTTTTTGCCTCTCGGCAATTAGACGAACAAAATTCTTTCCCCGGTTCGACCGGACACGTACAGCGCGGATTCGCGCATGGTTTTTCCGCCATGGTGTGCCTCCTCCTTCCGTTCACGGTCATTACACAGTCAATAGATGGGCAAGCCGCTTTCCATTGAACATGGATCATCAGGTTTACAGATAATGTCTCAATCGAGATGTCCGGTCTGATCAATAGTGCTCACTATCACTGGCACTGTTAACCCGAGGCCAGATGTTATGAATGGGCTTGGTCAGAAAAGGAAGGTCGCCACGCCACGCACGACACACGGTGGGGGCTGCTCAGAATTCGAAAACCGTCGGTTGGAGATTCAACCTTCCCGTCCTCGCTGATCTTCTGTGCCCGAGCAACGCGCACGATAAAACTGTGCTCGTCCGATGCGCGCAGTGGAGAACCGCCTGGCCACTCCCTGGAGAGCTAGCGCAAAGACCGGTTGGAAGATTGTATTAAACGCGCGCAGTGGAGGCTGTTCGGGCCACCCGCTTGGAGAGAAGAACAAGCAAGCTTGGACACAGAATCATAAGCAGCCACGGTAGCCGGCGCGCACAGATCGGGTTGTCCGACTCTTCGTGGCCCTGTGCTCACCCTTCGCTGATCAGGGCTGGACGGAGCGGGTCGTGGGTCCCTGCTTGGGCTCCGGCAGCCGGATCATATAGCGACGTTCGACGCCGAATGTGACCAGCACCTGGCCCTGCCGACTCAAGCGATCGACTTCGAGAAACACCTGATTCCAGGTGAGCTCGGGCAAACTCTTGGCCAGAGTATCCAGATCGCACCCATGCGTGCGATTGACTGCTCCGAGAATGCTATCGGTCACGGGTGTATGCGAAGCCATGATCAGACCCTCCCTCTGATGTTCGGACGTTCACTGCAATCTCCGGCACAACTCCTTGCCGTCTACCGCTCTCGTTCCGATCCGGGATAGACAATGCCGAACTCCTCGTCCGGCATGATTTGTTGTGAAAGCATGGCCAACTCATCAGCCGCATCGTCCCCCAGACCATGGGCGCGAGTCGCCAGCATTTTGAGAAACACGCCCATCTCCCGCTTGGCGCCCCACCGGTCCCCCAGGCTGACCGCACCGCGGATTCGATCCAATTCCTGCGCGTACGGTGAGAAATCGTACGCGGGATATTTCTTCGCAATGTACGTCGTCAGCTTGCGCTCAAGGTCATCCAGCCAGATGACCGGCGGAGAGAGATGTTCGGTAGGCGCAGCGGTAGCCAACAGAAAGGACGGAGTCTCACTTGCCTGAATGGGATTGGGTGCGAGCACGAAGAAGACTGGAGGCTCAAGGATCAGCGCCAAGAGGGGAGGGAGTACCCGGTGGCTGACAGTCACCATGAGGACCCTCGCTCCAAAGGATCCGCATCCGGCGTGGATGCTCTACGACAAAGACTCCGGCGTAGGAGTGAAGGGGACTGCGGCGAGATCCGGCGCGCGGGATGACACGGGCAAAAGCGTACGGAAGAGACAGCAGCCACCATCACTGGAACGTCACAAAATAATGCTACGCCGATAGGAATGCTCGGTCAACCCTTTCGTAACAAGCGAAGAGCGCTGGGTCTCGGGGATCATACTGGCGCACTCCTCGACAGAGCTACCGCAGACGAAACCGCACACGAAGACGAGGGAGTGAACGGACGACTCCGGGGAGAGTATACAAACACGAGTTGTGAGGGAAGGTTGGCCCTGCGCGATGATTAACGGGCACCGTGCACGAGGATCTGACGGTTGCGATAGATCGACAGCGCGCGCTGTTTCGACTCTTCTGCCTCGGCACTCTGTCCCATCTTCCGGTAGAGGTCGGCCAACAGAGACAACGCGGTCGCCTCAGTCGCGGCATCGCGCAAGGTTTGAGAGAGAAAGAGCGCGCGCTTCCCCAATTCGATGGCTTCGGGCAGCCGTTCATCCGCGCCATCCAATTGAGCGAGCCGGAGCCGCAGCGCGGCTTCGATCGTCATGTTCCCTTCGACGTCAGCAAGATGAAGGCCCTCGTCGTAAAACAGGCGGGCAGCCTCAACTTGGTCCAACAACCAGTGCGCGTTCCCCAGCGCCACGACCGCCGCAAGTTGCTGCCCTCGATCCCGACGGGTGCGCGCGTCTTTCCACGCCTGCTGCAGCAACGACAGGCCTGGCTCGGTCAAACCGTCACCGACATCCAGCAGTCCCAGCTGAACCAACGTTTCGTTCCAGCCATGCCGATCTTTCACACGGTCGAACAGGGTGACCGCCTGGCTGAACGACGCGCGAGCGTTCTCAAGGTATCCAAGCCTGGACGAGACGCGCCCCATGATCAACAAAGCCCCTGCATGAGCGGTCCGGTCGGAGGACCTGGCGAAAATGGGAAGGGCTTCCTGGAGCGCAACATAGGCCTCATGGATCTTGCCTTGCCGTTCATACACCTGCGCGATTTTCACCAAGGCGGTCGCCGCGCCGCGGGCCTGCTTGTGCTCACGGAATGTAAACAACGCGAGCTGATAGTACGTCATCGTTTCAGGAAAGTGGTGCTGGTGGTCGTGGATTTCTCCGATCCGGAGCAATTCGTCTCCCGTGAGCGTTTTGGCCGAGGACACTTGCTGAACAGGCACGGGGTGGGGAAGAGACCAGGCAGGACCCTGGTACGACAGTGGAACGAGAAGCAGGAGCCAGGCAGCAATCACGATGCAGCCCTTTCGTGATCCGAAAGCCCCGGCGAGATCTTGCGCCGTGCCGATGGTTCAGAGAAGCGTGCGTCCCGCGCAGGATCATCCAAAAGCATGCGCTTGCGGGATGACCAGGTCAAGAGAGGAGAGGGGGCGGCTTGGTCATCCTCCTGCCCGCGGAACGCGCGCCCTAAGAAGGACCTCGCTCGACGGCCGCAGTCGAAAGCTCCTCACGCCCTTGCTTGGCCAGGCATTGAAATGGGGAAGAGCGTACGCATGGACACGCGCAGTGAGGGACGGTTTGGCTGCTCCCCTGAGGGCAAAGTGGGGAAAATCAGAAAGTCCTCGCCTGGGCAACTGGCACGTCTCGGCGTGTCCGAAGTGCGGCATCACCGCTGGGGTTGATCAGATGGGCTGACATCTTGGTTGGAGGCTTCGGGCACGGGCTGAGGTGTGTGCGGAGGGTGACGCGGAATGCAGCCGGACACGAGACCGGCGACGATGACAAATACCACTACGAGAGCGGGTACGCGACGTATCATGACTATCCTCCTGTGTTCACACATCACACGATCACGATTCCTGAGGCAGCGCCACGCGCTGAAGCGCGGTCATGGGACCGTGCTTCCGCAGTAAGGCAAGCTGCGCAGCGTCTTTCACCAGCAAAGCTCCGGCGAAGCCCAGCGCATTGATAGAGATACCCTCGAAATATTCTTCGGACCGGGGCACCAGTAACAGCCACTGCCGAGTCACGAGCAGGTTATAGGGAGCCGAGGGCGCCTCGACGGACAAGCCCACGGCGCGAAGCAGCGAATGATAGCAGGTGAGCAACGACGAGGCGCCGGCCTTCCGTGGGTCGAGCCATTCTAGATCCATCGGGGCACAGGCATGCAAGAACGGCAAGCCGGGCGCCGTCCCGATGGCGCCGGCCACTTGTATGGAACGCAACAGAGGCTCGATCGGCAGTCGGGGTTTCGGTGAAGCGGGAAGGGGGATCAGCTGTAGATGTTTGTGACGCTGACTGGCCCCGGCGGCTGGTCCGGCATTGTAAAATCCCAGTCCGTCGATCTCGTTGAGGCAGATCAGGAGCGCAGCGCAATCCTCGCGAGTCAGCAGCGCCTCTTGATCCTCGAACGCGCGCGTGACGATCAAGAGATGATGATCGACCACATTGAACTTGTTCAGCAAGGCGACATGGGTCGGGGAGATCTCCGCCACGAACAGATCGGGATCGTACGGCAGGAATGGGTTGGCGTTCAGCTGCGCGGCCCTCGCCTCCTCTTTCTTCGCCAGGGCCGTGATGACGCGCACCTGAAACGCCACGCCGCTCTGCTCGATCACCTCCGGCGTCGTAGGGATGGTGAAGATTGCCTTCCGGTCACGGGCATGAGCCGTTCGTTCGAGCAGGGTGGGCCAGAGGGTGCCGGGCTTCAGGAGGTGTTCGTGCTGGTCCATAGCTAGGAGGAAGAATACGAGAAGTAGGGGCTGATAAAAAGGGGAAAGTTGGAGGAGGCCTGGTCGGTCCTTGTGTCCGCGGAACGCGCACCCTCAAGGGAGAAGAATAGGAGAGCGGTGGTGGTTCGATGTATGCAATGGGGACCCACTAGCCGCCTGCTGAATGCGGGTACAGAGCAGGGAAACCGATCGGTCGATATGTGCTGTAAGGGACAGATCCGGACCATCCCGTGAGGGAGAAGCAGGCAGGCTTAGGGGAAGAATTAGAATCGGGACGCGCGCGGAGGAGGGCAGTCGGGGCACTCCCTAGTGAAGAGAATCGCGAAAGAGGAGTGAGCCGGGCCGATTGAAGCGACTAACGAAACAGGGCGCATCTGGCACCAAGTTCTCACAGAGTCAACCAAGAGAATGTCATCGATTCGGATAGGCTCCGGCATGTGAACTCATACTCGTCGTCGAGAGCGCATCGGCAGCTCGATCGTCCTACCAGGTTCGATCGGTGATAGGATTGGACATGTCCGGCGCACTGAGTGATCCCATCAGTACGAACATCCCGCAGCGGATGGACCGTTTACCCTGGTCGCGCTGGCATTGGCTGGTGGTGACGGCTCTCGGCGTCACGTGGCTGCTGGATGGACTTGAGGTTTCTATTGTCGCAGCGCTCGGTCCTGTCCTCACGCATACCGCTACGTTGCACCTGACGGAGTCCGAAGTCGGGCTGACCGCGTCGGCCTACTTGGCCGGCTCTGTTCTAGGAGCCGTCGTCTTCTCCTACCTTACCGATCGGCAGGGGCGCAAGAAATGGTTCATGGTCACGCTCCTGCTCTATCTGACCGCCACGGTCTTGACGGCCTTGTCATGGAATCTGTGGAGCTTTATGCTCTTCCGCTTCTTGACAGGCGCGGGCATCGGTGGTGAATACGCGGCGATCAATTCCGCCATCGACGAACTCATTCCTGCGCGCTGGCGCGGGTATACCAATCTGGCGATCAACGGCACCTGGTGGCTCGGCGCGGCAGGCGGCGCGCTCCTCACCATTGTGTTACTGAATCCTCACTTCATCCCGGAACATCTGGGATGGCGCCTGTGCTTCGGTTTGGGAGCGGTCCTGGGTGTGAGTATCGTGCTCGTCCGGCGACTCATTCCTGAAAGTCCCCGCTGGCTCATGACCCATAGGAAGGTGGAGGAAGCAGAGGCGGTCGTTTCCAGTATCGAGGATCAGATCTCGAGAGATCAAGGACTGGCCTTGTTGCCGATACCCGAAGGCTCGATCACCGTGCATGCCCGGCCACATGTGACATTGGGCACTGTGGCTCGCCAGCTCTTGAAGACCTATCCCAGGCGCACGACGCTCGGCATCGTGCTCATGACCACGCAATCGTTTATGTATAACGCGATTTCGTTTACGTACCCCTTCGTGCTCACGAAGTTCTACGCCGTGCCAAGCAGTAGCGTCGGCTTGTATATCCTGCCGTTTGCTCTCGGCAACTTCCTTGGTCCGCTGTTGCTCGGCCGCTTCTTCGATAGCGTCGGCCGTAAGCCGATGATCAGTTCCACCTATGCCGTCGCCGGTTGCCTGCTGGCCGTGACAGGGTATCTGTTTTGGCAAGGCCTGTTCACCTCCGTGACTCAAACGCTGGCCTGGGCGTGCGTATTCTTCTTCGCTTCGGCGGGCGCCAGCGCGGCCTATTTGACCGTCAGCGAGATCTTTCCCCTGGAGATCCGTGCGATGGCCATCGCGTTCTTCTTCGTGGTGGCGCAGGGAGCCGGGGTCATGGCTCCCTGGCTGTATGGCAAAATGATCGAAGCATCTGCCACGAGTATTTTTTACGGGTACCTGCTGGGAGCGGGTCTGATGCTCGTGGGCGCGCTCGTGGAACTGTTGTTGGGGGTAAAGGCAGAGGGGCGGTCGCTCGAATCCATTGCCACGCCACTTTCCGCGGAAAAGATCCGATGAGCCGGAACAACTAGCCGCCGGCCGCCAGCTGGGCGAACTGCTGCTTCAACACATTGATCCGTGTCAGATAGGTGCGCACGTCGTGATCGCCGCACCGCTGATGGGGGATCAGCCGGAAGCCGCGTGCGGCATAGGCGCGGCCCGCTCCGGCTCCGCACAGGTGGATCACTGCGGCCAGATCCTGCTTCCGCTGGAGCGTAGCAGGGACGATCCGCCGCGGTCCCATCGCATTCGCGACGCCGCGATCCAGGAGGACCGCTGTCAACTCGATCGCATGGCTCGGCACGACACGAGTGTAGAGGCTGTTGAACCAGCACGATCTCACGTCGTGCCAGGGGCCATCCTCGACCACCACGTGGTCGTGGATGCAGTAGCGCTTCGCCTCGCGGAACGTCCCGTCGGTAATCTGGTACATGCCGACCGCACTCGACGCGGGTTGATACAGCTCCAAGGGATTCCACGTCGGGCGCCACCGCCAGTACGTTCGTGCCACGGGGTTGCCCCCGCCCTCGACCTGAGCGAGCGCCGCCAGCAACTCGGGTGTAATGATCGCAGTCGCATGTTCGCGGAAGAGCGATCCGTATTCCTTCCACGTCTCGGTGGGGCTCTTGTTCAACGTGTGGTCCAAGGGAAAGAGGACCTCGGTCGGTTTGTTGAAGGCGTGATAGGCCCAGTTGACGCCGAGCCAGAGGAGCAGAACGCCGGACAAGATCACGACGGCACGTACCGTCGGCGGCGAAGCCAGAACCGCCTTCATCACTCTATGGGCGGTCTTCCAGCGCGCGCGCAGAAACCGCCAGAGCGTTCTGAACGGTCTCCGACGCCCGCGCCTCTTTCGTCGGCGAGGATGTGAGGGAGTGCGTCGATTGGGACGGGAGGGCATGGGGTCACTATAACCGAAAAGCGAGGAGGTATTTGACACAGCTATTGGACCTTCACCAAGTAGGTCATCATCTCCCGCAGTCCATATTATCCGTGATGCTCCAAAGCCCTGGTGTAGATGAACGAATATAGAGCGGTGGGGTTAGACGGTTTCCTGCGTACCTATCCGGGGATGGATGTCTACCCAGTTCGCGGTGCTGCCTTGCTCCTTGAGGGACTATTTGAGTTCTCGGCTGAGTCGAGGGATCATGGTCGAATCACTGATGCGTTTCAGTTGCGGATCGTTGTGCCAGAAGCTTTTCCAAAAGATCTCCCCATTATCTATCCATGAGTTGAGAGGGCGCATCCCTCGGAAAGGGCTATACCACATAAATTCTGGCGACGACTCGCTCTGTCTCGGCTCCCGACTACGGCTACTGGTCTCCGTCGCCAAAAAACCGACCCTCAGTGGCTTTGCTGAGAATTGTCTCGTTCCCTTTTTGTTTGCTGTCTCCCGCAAACTTCTTCAGGGAGGGGATTTTGCTTTTGGAGAACTTGCCCATGGTTCCGTTGGAGAAATTGCCGACTATACAGATCTCTTTGGTCTTCAGACTGCAGACCGAGTAATGAGGACCATTCGATATCTTGGGATGAAGAAGCCGCGCGCTAATAAACTGCTATGTCCATGCGAATGCGGTAGGCGCTTAGGCGCATGCTCTTTCAATAGGCGTGTGAGAGGATTTCGGCAGCTTGCTGGGAGGGGGTGGTTTCGGAATGTGGCCTCAGATTTACCGAGAATAAATAGGGGTTCGGGTCCTGCACCCCAACATTTTGCGGCGCATTGTCCACGCGCGGCGGTTGGTTTGCGGAGAAAAGGAGGAGCAGGTCTTGCTCATACATTCCATTCGCAGAGCCAGACTCTGTCCGGCCTCGTCGGGGACTCCATGGTTTTGTGCGAGCGCGGGGCTAGACCACGATAGCGAGGGGCTTGAGGCCTCTATGGCCTTGAGCAATTACCGGCGGAATGCATCCTTGCTCTTGAGCACGTCGGCCAGCAACTTATCTGCCGACTTGGCAGCGCGGCATTTCCGGTACCACCGCAGTCCGAGCGTGATCAGCAGACCGCCGAATACTAGGATCAACCCAAGCCATTCCTCGTAGGTCATAGCCCAACTGTAGTGAAGCTCTTCGTGTTCCACAAGGTCCTCTCGCCGTAGATAGATAGGTGGTCGGGTCTTGCAATCCAACATTGCGGAGCCTGTCCGCGCGCGGCGGTTCTGCGGGCGATGCAATCTTGACAGGATTACGCGTCAGGTCTAGCCTCATCAACCTCCTGTCTCCTGAGTCTTTCGGAGAGCGACAGTAGGATCTTTCATAGGAGGGCCTGTCATGAATCAAAAGCGACGCATCCACGATGCTATTGTGGGAGTTGTGGTGACTGCCGGGATCGCGCTGGGGCACTATGTGAGCGCCCATTGGCTCCTACTTCCAGCGATAATCGGTGTGACGCTGATTCAGAGCGGCATCACGGGTTTTTGCCCCGTGTACTTCGCGCTCGATCGGCTTCTTCCTTCCGAGGGCGCAGCCGATCAATCCAGCTGTTGCGCAAAGTAAGCGCGCACGTCCGTATGGACTGCAGGGGTATTGGGGGGGCAGCCATTGTCCCCGCTCATTCTTAATTCGGAACAGATAAGGGGTTTGGCCCTGCAATCCGACATTGCGGAACTCGTCTGCGCGCGATTTTGAGACGGGATCCTTGAAGCGATTTCATCTCGCCTTGGGGGTCTCGGATGTGGAGGTGTCTCCGCCGAACGTGATGTGACTGGGATTCTCTGAGAGGGCGATACGGCGGACCGGCAGGCGGCAGAGATCAGGCAGCCCTGGCCCTTGCTCTCAACCCAAGTCATCCGGATAACTGGATCGAGCTACGTCGGCAATGGGCTGCCCGATTGACAGCTATCAACAGTATCCCGTAGGCTAAAAAAAAGGAGGATTAACCATGCCAATTCTTCTTGCTCTCTTTCTCGCCTTCACAGTGGTCACTCAAGCAGAAGCCATAGAGGGTTCTCAACCGGCTGCAGCCTCTGCGGTGAAGTGTGATGTACTGTACTGGGAAGGTGAGGAACTCATCGTGAAGGAGATCTCTGGTCGTGAACTGCGCCTGCGTGTAACCCCTGAGACGAAAATCGAGGGAGTTGCGGGGGGGCGATTGAAAACCGGCGATAAGATTACTGCGCAAGTCACGCCCGATGGGCTTGCCCTCTCAATCGCGTTGCAGATTCCGGACAGTGGGGCCGGCGTCACCCCGCCCGGCTCACGCTAACCGGCGGTGGGCCGACACGTAAAAGCCTGAGGCGCTCCGACATCTTGGGCGGAAAGATCCGTCGGCTCCGATCTAGTGCGCCGAGCGTGGGTTGAACGGCATGCATCGGGAGCGCGTGACAGCCGAGATGCGACAGACCCGGCCCTCGACGAGTTTTCACCAGAAGCAATACAGCTCGACCCTTTCTCTCCTCGCGGGCCCGCGCGGCGCGCTTCCCGATCCTGAGGCGATCAGGATTCTCTGGTTGACACATTCTGCCTAAGTGCGTAGCTTGTCGCTGTTTCACCAACCCATTTCCATTGGCAGTCCCACCACGTCGTGAGGAGGAGACTATGCCGCCGTTCATGCATGCCTACGCCCCGCACGCTTACGCGCTGATGCGCATCGTCACCGGGTTTTTGTTTCTCTGGCACGGGACGCAAAAACTGTTGAGCGTGCCTATGCCACCGCCCCCGCAGCTCCCTTCCCTTGTGATCAACGTGGCTGGTCCGATTGAGCTGATCGGCGGCACGCTCGTGATGATCGGATTGTTCGCGGGGTGGGCGGCGTTTCTCTGCAGCGGGTTGATGGCCTTCGCCTATTGGATGGCACGCGGCACGCAGGCGCTCTTGCCGATTCAAAACATGGGTGAATTGGCCGCGCTATACTGCTTCGTATTTTTGTACATCTCGTCCCACGGCTCCGGAATGTGGAGCGTAGACGCCGCCCGCAAAACCGCATAGTTGTTCTGCAGAAATCGGTCCGGGCGGCGGGAAGCGACTCCCGTCGCCCCGGGCGGTTCAGATTGTGCTGGAAGAGGAATCTCGTGTGGCGATTGCTCGATCTTGGGCCCCGCAGTGTGGCGGTTCCCGAAACCAATTCTTGATTTTTCCGCGCGCGGCGGTTTCTCTTCCGTGCCGATTATGCCTCCTGACGCCTTGTTCTGTCACGCAGCGACTCCTTCGCCTCGTCACGAACAGCAATGTCGGACAGGCTCCTTGTCAGGGGTATTGCCGCGGAACTCGGCTGGGGGTTGAGTGGCGATCAGTGCCAGCTTTTCTACTCTATCCAGGGATTTGATCGCGGCCTCACGTTTGAGTGCCGTGCTTTTGTTGGCCTGATATTCGGCATACCGCACCCTCAAGGGCCCGCGGCGTTTCGTGTACTTTGCGCCTCTGCCGGTTCTGTGCTCTTTCAGCCGCCGCTCCATGTCATTCGTGATGCCGGTGTACAGACTGTTGTCCGAGCATTCCAAGATGTAGACGGTCCACTTCATTCGGGTGATTCTCCGCGCAGGCTGTTCGATGTAGTGGTCTCGGGTAGCTGTAGCTGAACGTCATAGGACAGGACGCTGTGGCCCGGTTACTTCGCAATCGTGATGCTGGGGACTCCGACGCGAGGCACCTCAGTGACGGTCATCTGGAACAACAGGTATAACAATTGAAACGCTTCGCGGTTCCAGCGTGCCATGGGACCGTTGGAGCTTACCGCGTAATATTTCCCATGGGACCGAATCGACAGGTCGGCTCCCGAGGGGGCTTCATCCGACAGCAGGAGTTCCATTGTGTGGACGGGATTTTCGTAGAATGCTGGTGTCCGCGGATCACTCTCGACATCGTATTCGGGGTCTTCTCCCAGCGATCGGCCAAGAAAGTTGAGGATGGTATTGAAGCTTCGCAGCCGGAAGTCTCCCTTGAGTGGGTATTCTCCTCCGACGTGCCCCGGGCGGATGTCGAAGGAGACGTCGTTGAGTTGCCCTTCCTCCGTGTTGTCGATCAACCGGGCCCGTTCTTCGGGTGAGAGGATGTCGGGGTCATAGTTGGTGATGACAATTCGTCCCGTGATTTGTTTCCGAAGGGTGTAGCTGTTGTCTTTCTGGCTGTACGTAACGAGATACTCTTTCTGTAACGCCTGGAAGCCTTCGGCTGTGACCGAGTTGGCGGGAATCGTCCAGGTCCGATTGTAGACGAGCGGTTCGGCATAGAGCTGGTTCGCGTCCTGAATAGCCGAGATGTGCGTCACCACGCGACGGAACATCTCGTAGCCAGTCCGATCTGCCGGCGTATTGCGGTAGGCGATCTCCTCGCCATTCTCCGTGATCCGCAGTTCCTGCGCCATCAGCCGGAGCATCAGATCGATGTCGAATCGCTGCCGGAGGAGGAGGAGGAACTTGGTTTCCTGAAAGGGGGTCAAGAGCCGCTTCGTGAACTCTTCCCCTTCGATCGGCACGATACTGATGGTGGGGTTCTCCGCCACACTGCCGCCGAAGATCGGCATGAGCCCCCTGCTGGCCTCTCCCGTGAGTGCCGGAGTGGCACCGGCGCTGACATGGAAATCGAACGTCGCGGCGATATTCGATACGCCGGTGAAGTGGATCGGTTGATGCTGATGGGCGCGGGCGATGTTGATGAGCAGTTGTTTGGAGATGGCATTTGTGACCGCCTCATCATAGGCCGTCACTGCGCGATTCAGCGTGATGGGTGAGAGGCAGCCGGTCACGGCCAGGCTGCACAGGACTCCGGCCAGGGTGAGTCGCGCGAAGGATGTTGAACGCTGTCCCATCGTCATGTGAACAACCATCGAGCGAGCCCGAAAATCCTTCGGCAGGTTTGTAGCATAACTGGCACAGGATGCCTAGCTGGTCGCTGTCGGGTTGTCTGATGTTGAGAACCCTCCGTTAGGAGGATTTGGGTCAGGCCTTCTATTGACTGACTGAAGAGGAATTTCTGTCGCGCGGCGTCTCCAAGTTCCCTTCCCGGCATGACGCGAAATTGTGAACGTGGATCGTCTGTTCGGGAACGTCCATCCTCCGCCGGCTGGGTCTTCGGGCTGTGGTCTTCGGTGGTTGAGTCTCAGTCCGACGCACAAACGCCGGAGGCACCCGGATCAATTTTTCACAGCTGAGCAATCTTGACCAGCTCTCCATCTATCCAGAGGCCTAATCTGTAACCGGCAAGTGTCTGATTGTCCTTTTGATTCGATTTCTCACTCATATGTATCGAGCGAGCAAACTGATACACACCGTTGACTTCGCATTGATCCGGCTTGAAATAGTATTACTCAGGCACGTCAACAACCCCCTGCGAGATGTATTCGGCATCGGGACATGAGTTGTATTATTTCGGCAGCTCAAACAGGAGGTCTTGTTATGAAGCGACTCGTCCTGTCCGCTGTGTGCGCATTGATGCTCCTTGTTGCTCCGCTATCCGCAGGCGCAGAAGGTCCCTGCGAAAAATGTCGAAATGCTGTTCAGCAAGCGCTGGCTAAATGCCTCGAGAGTGCCATTAGCCAAGAGGATAAAAAGTCTTGTATGGAGAAAAAGGAACCACGATTGAAGGCCTGCGAAAAGGGGGTGTGCAAGAGTAGTACGGGAAAATGACCATTTGTGTGAACTCACGAGCTATTCGAAATCCGTAGAGAAAACGAGGACATTCTCCTTTTCTGATCGATTCGTCCGCGCGCGGCGCTTGCTTCGTGATGAAGAATGAAGAGGTCGGCGGTCTTTGTTGAGGTATGCATCGCTGGCATCAGGGCGGGGGTCTTGTCTGGAAGCGATTTCATTTGTATGATGTAAGTCATGAAACGTCAAATCGCGATATTGTCAGTTGTGTTGATCGCTGCCCTTGCTATTCCGAATCAGGGCGTTGCAGCAGGGGATCGTGTCATGGCCGATTCTGGTGCCTTTGTGGGGATGAATAGCCAACTCACTCAGAGCGCTTTGAAGAACGATGTCCCACCCCAACCTCAAATCGCGGTGCCTTCGCAGTCTCCTTCATCCGAATTATTTCGAGATATTCCTTCGATCAACGGTCGCTACTCGCTTGGGGGGAGAACCGTATTGCCGTATGTCGGGGCAGGAGTTGGTGGAGGTTATACCTCACAGCTTGATCGGTCCTTGGGCGGTGCCCCTCCCATCCAGACCGACTCCGGGCTTCGAAGCCACCTTGGGCAAGGCTTCTCCCCGAATGAATTCCAAATGGGGGTCCGCATTCCGTTTTGATTGAGAAGAAATTGCCAGGAACCGTTTCGACTCGCCCGCGCGCGGCTAGTTCTTCCCTCCCCTTAGCTCTGACTCCTCTACACATCTGTTGAGCTTCAGCTTCCGATGGGGTAACGTTCCAGCGGGAATTCGGAGATCTCCCATGCAGGAGCGATCGGATACACTTGTGCGGGATCGGCTGGCCCGGCAACGGACTGAGTTGGCGAACGAGCGCACGCTGCTGTCGTACATCAGGACCGCGCTGGGGTTTTTCATCGTCGGTATTCCGGCCGTGTGGTGGATAGAGGAATCCGGCATTCAAGCCCTGGGTGTGGTGTCGCTGGTCACGGGCGTGGTGTTCCTGGGGGTCGGGTTCCGGCGATTCTTCACCATCAAAGCGGGGATCAATCGACCACCGGACTAGTTGCGTGGACGCTCGACTCGATGCCTCCATCAAATCGAAGGCAAGGTTCAAATTGCGTTCAGCCGCAATGGAACACCCAGCGGGAGGGAACATGAAGAGGAACTGGATGCTCAGGGTGGCAACGGTCGGGCTTGTGAGCGGTCTTCTAATCTGGACTGAGGCGCAAGGACAAGCTGGGACCAAGGCTCAGAGCGGCGATGTGGCGCGTGGCAAGGCCCTGTTTGTCAGGAACTGCGCCGGTTGTCACGGGCCTCAGGGCGGAGGGGATGGGTACAGGCTTCTGGGACCGGATCCGGCTAACCTCACATCACCGTCGACCACAAAGAAATCCGATGCCGACCTGCTCAAGACTATCCATGACGGCAAACCGAACATGCCGGCTTGGAAGGTCCTCCTCTCGGAGGAACAGAGCAGAGACGTGCTGGTCTATGTGCGGACCCTCGCCAAGTAACGCGATTTCGCGGTGCGAACGCCGGGCAGGGAGGAGGCTCATCTCGCCCACTATTATGATAGGATGCGCGGCTCATTATTAACTCGGCGGAGGAGGACGGCACATGTTGAAGGAAGTGGCAGGGGATATTTTATTGACGAAAGCGGATGCTCTGGCGCACGGCGTCGCACCGAACGACAATTTTGCAGTCGGGTTAGCGTTGGCTCTTAGAGAACGGTGGCCGGCGATGTATAAGGACTTCCGGCATTACTCTCAGACGTTCAGCCCCAAGACCGGCGAGTTGTGGACCTGGGCCGGCGTCGGAGGTGTTCGGATTGTGAATCTGTTTACGCAGGAGGCTGCTGCCGGTCACGGAGCCAACCACCCGGGCCGGGCTACGATCGAGAACGTGAACCACTGTCTCAAGGCGCTGTGTAAGACGATTGAGACTGAGAAGTTCAAGAGTGTCGCGCTTCCACGCCTGGCCACTGGTGTGGGCGGGCTCGACTGGAAGGACGTGAAGCCGCTGATGGAAAAACATCTCGGCCACCTATCCATCCCTGTATACGTGTATGCCACCTATCACCCCGGGGTCCAGGTAGAGGAAAAGCACTAAGCAGGGGGGAGCTAGGAAGGAAGGTGAGGGCGGCCGAGCCAATCCTCTGTGCTCGCGCAACGCGCGGTCTGGGAAGACCCTCGTTGGACGCGCGCAGTTGAGGATCGGCTCCGCCGCCCTTACTGTTTAGAGGTAATCCTGTCCCTGCTATGTGGGGAGAGGGGCAATGAGCAAACTTGAAGGGGGAGTGGCGAGACAGCCGGCATGGTCTCTGTGCTCGCAGAGCCCCACGATGAAGCTCTGGTCGCTCAATGTGCGCAATGATCCACAGCAGCCGCCTCGCTGGATACAGGAG
The DNA here is from genome assembly GCA_018971525.1 of Nitrospirota bacterium. Taxonomy (GTDB): domain Bacteria; phylum Nitrospirota; class Nitrospiria; order Nitrospirales; family Nitrospiraceae; genus Palsa-1315. The sequence goes on along the minus strand of JAGXAR010000055.1, from coordinate 6,793 downwards.
TAAAGAGCGGCGGAAATCGCCCGGTTGATGCGTGCAGGGAAGAATAGTCTGGCGACTCCCTCTTGAAGGGAAAGGAAAATGGCGAATGGGTGCTTGGAGCGGTTTGCTGCGCCTGGTGGGCCTGTGCTCCCAAGCCAGCATGTCGACATACTCTCCAGCCTTTCTCACTCTGGTGCGTTCGCCATCTCTGCGACGACAGCCTGCAAGCCGGAGACGACGCGCGCCATTCGTTCGTACTGAACGAGCTCGGGCCTGTCGGTGTTCGAATGGTAGGCGGGATAACGGAAGAGGGCGGTGTCGGTCACCATCACCGCCGGGAATCCCTCCTTCCAGAAGGCCCAATGGTCCGACCAGCCGACGCCGGGGATCAAGCCCCAGAGGGCTCCCCCTTCGGAGGGAAATTCCGCCTGTTGCCGAAACGATCCCACAAGCCGCCTTACCCGGAAGCCGTTCTCCACGTTGCTGACGAAGGCGATGAAGTTTCCGGTAGAGGGATAGATGAGATTCAATGGAAAGAGGAGGTGTTGGCTCCCTGGCTCATCTGAGTAATACCCGATGGTCTCCAGGCTGAGCATGAGGACGATGGTTTCGCCACGCTCGCGGCTGCGCCGGGCATAGACGCGGCTTCCCATGTATTTGGTTTGAAAGAGCGGCGGCTCCTCGTTGGTGAACCCCACAAATCGCAGGGTGCGAGCCGGGTGGGTCTTCGCGAACGCATGAGCTAAAGCGAGCATCGCTGCCACGCCGCTCGCATTATCGTTAGCACCGGGACTTCCCTGCACCGAATCGTAGTGCGCACCGATGACCATGATGTCGTCCGGTCTCCGGCTCCCTCGCACTTCTACCTCTACATTCTCACAGATCTTTCCTCCCACTTCGTAGGGTTGCCGGCGAACCTCATACCCGGCATCGGCGAGCGTCGTCCGGATATAATCCGCCGCCAAGACGAGCCTGTCATGGCGAAATACGTTGCGCTCGCCGATTTGTCCAGCGAGCGTCTGTACGTGGGAATGGAGTTCCTGCTCCAGCGCGCGCTGCTCATCCGTCAGCGGAGGCAGCGGCCCCTCGTGACTCTGTCCCGGCATTCGGATCATGGTGAACCATCCTACGCCAGCTGCGGCAAGAACAATTCCGATGAGGAGCCACGGCCGGCGACCTATCATCAAGAGCCTGGGGAGGCCACCGCTGCGGTCGTGGTTTCACGAGACTGGTAGTAGGAGGTACAGTCTTCCTCTCGTCCCCGTACGATTCGTTTCCCGCTGAACGGAGCTTGGTGGCCGGTGATCACAGTGCACTGGCGTTCGCCGTGGTCGTCATCGTAATAGAGGATGACCCAGTCGCGCGTTTTCTTGAGTTGATGGGCCAGGGCGCTGTTCGAGAACAGCGCGGTATAATGGCGGGCACCTCGTTGTGTGTGGAGGATCGGCAGCCAGGCCTCTTTCTTTGGATTGAAGCGATGCGGCGCAATTCTCTGCAGTCTGCCGGTCTGGGCTGCTTCCCGATATTCCCTGTCCACATCCAGGAGTTCTTCCACCGGAGGTTCGGCAGTCTGGTGCCCACCCGTTCTGCCTGCACTTTGCCGGACACGTCCAAGTCGCGCGGTGAGGGAGTCGATGATGCCTTGGAGTTTCTTGGGGCCGACCCCTTCGATTTCTGTTAAGCGTCCGTCGTGCGCCGCCATTTCCAGTTGTTCCAACGTGTCGATGCCGAGGTCGTCGTGGAGTCGTGTGGCGAGGGTTGGACCGATCCCTGGGATGGAGGCGAGCAGTGAGACCGGGTCCATGCTGCCGCGCAGGCGATCCAACATCGGCAGCCGGCCGGTGACGACGAGGGTATGAATAGATCGCGCGAGGCTCACCCCGATGCCTGGCAATGCCTGCAACCCGTCCGTGCCCTGTTGCTGTGCGATCTCTGCGGCGGGAACCGTCAAACGTTCGATCGTCTCTGCCGCCGCGCGATAGGCCCGCACGCGAAACCGATTCGCGCCCTGATCCTCTATGAGCTGCGCGACTTCTCGCAACTTCTGGGCGATGTCCTGATTCTGCGCCATGTTCCTCATGCTCGTAGCGGACCTCACTCGTAGTGCAGCGCCTCGATGGGGTTCATCTTCGACGCTTTGTTTGCGGGATACAGGCCGAAGAAGACGCCTACGATCAGGGAAAACAGGAACGCAATGACGACAGCTTCCGGAGAGATGATGGTCGGCCATCCGACCATCGTGGTCAGCAGTTTCGCGCCCCCGATGCCGGCGGCCACGCCGACGATTCCGCCGATCGCGGTCATAATGATCGCTTCGATCAGAAATTGGAGCAGGATGTGCCTGCGTTTCGCGCCGACGGCCATGCGAAGCCCTATTTCTTTTGTCCGCTCCGTGACCGACACCAGGAGAATATTCATGATGCCGATGCCGCCGACGATCAGCGAAATCGAGGCAATGCTCATGAGCATTAGCATCATGGTGCGGCTCGTGCCGGCGACGGTCTTGGCGATATCTTCCATGGTGCGGATGGTGAAGTCGTCCTCCTCCTGGGCTGGGAGGTGATGGCGTGCCCGCAAGAGTTCTTTGATGTCTGCGACGACGGCAGGGATCTCATAGCGCGTCTGCGTGGCGACCAGGATGATCCCGACGGTTCCGAGAAACTTCGTGCCCATGACTTTTCGTTCAGCTGTCGAGAAGGGGAGTACCGCAAAATCGTCTTGGTCCTGCCCCGTGATCGATTGGCCCTTCGGTGCCAGGACCCCGATCACGCGAAGGGGAGTGTTCCTGATGCGAATCTGGGTTCCCACCACCTCTTCACCCGGCTCAAACAGATTCTGGGCGGCGGTTTTTCCCAGCACCACGACCTTCGCGGCCGAATCCATGTCAGACTGCGTGAAGAAGTTGCCTTGCGCAATCGGCCAACTTCTGATCTCGGTGAACTCGGGGGTGGCGCCGAGGACGATGGTGCTCCAATTCTTGTTCTCACGAATCACCTGGAGGACCGATCGAGTGGCATACATGATGGTCGTGACACTGCCGACTTTTGTCCGGATGTCCTCCGCATCGTCGACCGTGAGCGTGGAAATCGTGCCGAGCCCGCCCCGCACGCCGCCGACGGTCGTGGCGCCCGGGATGATGATGAGGACGTTGGTGCCCAGGCTGGCGATTTCCGCCTGGACGGAGGCAGTGGCGCCCTGGCCCAAGCTGACCATCGCCACGACGGCGCCGATGCCGATGATGATGCCGAGCATAGTCAGCCCGGCGCGCAGCGGATTGCGGCGGAGGATGCGCAGGGCGGAAAGAATGGTGAGCCAGAGAAAGGACATGGTGAATAGCTTTCAGGCGTCAGCTCTCAGCCTTCAGCTCTGAGACGTAACCATTCGATCCAACGCTGAGTGCTGAAAGCTGATCGCTGATAGCTAGATTCCTTCATCTCATCCTCGGGCCGCCACCAAAGCCCGGCGGCAACGTCTTCTGGGCTTGTTCTTCTGGGGTCTCAATCCCCAGGATCACCGTGTCTCCCTCCTTCAGTGCCCCCTCGGAGATTTCTGTGAAGAGGGAGTCGGCGATGCCGGTGCTGATCACCGTCTGATGTACCTGCTTGGCCTGATCCATCACCCAGACCTGCGTGATCTTGCGGTCCACCGGGACGCCCGGCATCCGGAAGCGCAATGCCCCATTCGGTATACGGAGAGGATTTTCTTTCTTGGCCGTCACAATCGTCACGTTCGCCGTCATTCCAGGCTTGAGCTTGAGATCCCGATTATCCACCGTGATCACCACGTCGTAGGTCACCACGTTCTGGATGCTGATGGGCGCATTGCGCACCTGCGTCACGGTGCCTTCGAAGAACTGCTTGGGATAGGCATCCACGCGGAAGCTGGACGGCTTGCCTTCCGCGACCCCGCCGATGTCGGCCTCGCTGACGTTGGCGTCGACCTGCATTTGGGTCAGGTCTTGGGCGATCACGAATAGAGTCGGGGTTTGGAAACTGGCGGCGACGGTTTGGCCGACATCGACGTTGCGGGACACCACGATGCCGTTGACCGGTGAATAGATCGTGGTATAGCCGAGGTCGAGTTCGGCTGAGGAGAGCGTGGCCTCGGCTTGATCCAACTGTGCCTGCGCCACCTCAACTTGGGCCTCGGCATCACGGTAATTCGTTTCGGCAATATCGAGATCAGCCTGCGACACGAAAGCCTGCGGCCGGAGCGTCGCCATGCGGTCGCGTTCGAGTTTTCGCTGATTCGCCATGTTTTTCGCCTTCGCCAGATTGCCACGCCCACTCTTGACCGCCGCGCGGGCTTGGCTCACTCGCGCATTGAACGGCTGTTGGTCGATCATGGCCAGGACCTTGCCCTTCGTGACCACAGAATTGAAGTCGGCGAACAACTGAGCGATTTTTCCGGACACCTGGCTGCCCACCTGCACCGACACGACCGGATTGACCGTGCCGGTCGCGGTGACAATCGCAGTGATGGGGCCTCGATCGACCAGCGCTGTTTTGTAGTGGACGGGCGGAGGACCGGCGGTCCACCAATACCAGGCTCCTGCCCCTGTGATCGCGAGGACGGTCACGATGCCGATCAGCCAGGGAACACGGGGCCTTGCCCGGGGTAAAGGGAGCACGGGCAGGGAGGCGGGGAGCCGGTGCGCCTGGTCGGATGAGGCACTCGACGAATGGCGAGCAGGAACTGAGGAAGTTCCTTGGGGTATGATCTCGGTGACAGGGACCTCACGGATCGGGTCTTGTGCGTTACTGGTCATGATTTACCCGCTTGTTGCGCGACTCTGCCTGCGCGACTGTTTTTCAACCGGTTCACGATGATCTTACGACTTTCCTCTGCGAATAACAGCACCAGGGCGCCCAGCGCGAGTGGCCCGAAGATCCAGGCAGGCAAGGGGCCCGTTCTGAAGATGTCGTTCCCCAAGGAGGTGTACGTAATCAACGCAAGGATGGTGAGCTCAATGACGACTCCCCATAGAATGAGCGGGTTGCTGAACCATCCGAACCGAGCCACCGACAGACGGTCGGATCGGCAGGCAAAGACGTTGGCGACCTGTGCCAAGACTATTCCGGCAAAAGTCACCGTTGTCGCCTCCTTATATAAAGGAGAGGACCAGTCCAACGGGGTTCCCCAACTCCAGCCGTGTGCAAAGAGATAGAGGAAAAAGCCACCCATGGCCAGGAATGCCGAGTTCAAGCCCAGGAAGAAGTAAGTTCTGAGCAGGAGCGGAACGGTGAGCAACCGCTCGCTTTTTGGGCGTGGCGGGAGAGCCATAATGCCGGGATGAGGGGGCTCTGCCCCCAACGCAATGGCCGGAACCATGTCGGTGCCGAGGTCAACCGCCAGGACCTGCGGGATGGTGAGGGCTAACGGCATCCCTAGAAAGCCATAGGCCAGGTAGGGGACCACTTCCGGCACATTACTCACGAGCACGTAAGTGGAAAACTTCCGGATATTGTCGAATACCGTACGGCCTTCTTCAATGGCGTTGACGATGGTCGCAAAGTTGTCATCGAGCAAAATTATGTCCGCCGTCTCTTTCGCCACGTCGGATCCGGCGATGCCCATCGCAATGCCGATATCGGCTTTTTTGATGGCCGGGGCGTCGTTCACACCGTCGCCCGTGACGGCCACCACTTCGCCCATGTCTTTCAGCACCGACACCACGCGCATCTTGTGCCGAGGGGCCACGCGCGCGAAGACCGGCTCTGGCTCGCCAGGGCGGGTGGGCGTGAGGAGCCGACGCAGCGCCTCCTCGCTCATCGTTTCGATCTGGTGCCCCTCGATCACGGGACAGTATCCAACCGGTTCGGTACGGGATTCTTTCGGCGCCAGTCCGATCTGGCGGGCGATGGCCAGGGCCGTGAGCGGATGGTCGCCGGTAATCATGATAACGCGCACGCCTGCTTGGCGGCAGCGCGCGATGGCCTCCGGTACTTCGTGGCGCGGGGGATCCATCATCGCCACGAGGCCGAGGAAAGTGAGGTTCTGTTCCACATGATCGATGTCCAGCTTCTCGACACCCTGCTCAATTTCACGCATGGCCACAGCCAGGACCCGATAGGCCTGGTGCGCGAAGGTCTGGCTTTGCGCCATGATGCGCTGGCGGTCCTCCTGGCTCATCGGCGAGCGCGCAGTTTGGTGGAGCATCTGATCGCAGAGGGGTACGAGCGATTCCGGCGCGCCCTTCACGAAGGCCACGAGCCGGCTCTCATGCCAATGGAGGGTGGACATGCGCTTCCGGTCTGCGTCGAACGGCAGCTCGCCCATCCGGGGCAATGGGTCATGATGCAGGAGTCCGTGGTCCAGAGCGAACTCGACCAGGGCCACTTCGGTCGGATCGCCTGTGACGGTGAGGCTGCCGTCGGCCTGCCGCACGCGCTTGGCATTGTGGCAGTGGATGATCGCATCGAAGAGCGGCGCATACTCTTCGGCCTCGATCGCAGTGGTCACGCGCCCGGCGATCACGAGGCAGCTTTCCTGCACCTCCACTTCGAGATGGTCCATATAAAAGCGAGCCACACGCATCCGGTTCTCGGTCAACGTGCCTGTCTTATCCGTGCAGATGACGGTGGTGCAGCCCAAGGTTTCGACGGATGTCAGTTGCTTGATGAGCGCGTGGCGTTTGGCCATGCGCTGGCTGCCCAGGGCCAAGGCCAGCGTCACAGTGGGGAGCAGTCCTTCGGGCACGTTCGCCGCAATGATGCCGATCCCGAAGATCGCGCTGATCCAGAATCCGAGACCGGTCCAAAGCCCGATTGTGAAGAACGAGGCTCCCATGGCCAGCGAAATCATGGCGACGATG
>JAGXAR010000054.1 GCA_018971525.1 Nitrospirota bacterium | reverse complement strand
AGTCGGTCGCATTTGTCTGAAGGTGGAGGCGAGCTATGAAGATCAATTCAGCAAACCCCGGTGCAACCAACAACACGGAACGAAGAATCCATGGTGATGATCCCAAAAGTAGAGTAGGAGAAACTCATCGCTGGCTCCGAGTTCTGGCCACGGTTATTTCGTTGGCAAGCCTGCCCAGTCTTGCCTTTGCTGCAAGCAGCGCCATTAACTTAGCGGCTGAGCGACTGAATACCATCCTTCCTCCCCCCATGCTGCAACAGACGATCGTCATCGGAACCTACGACGCTGCGACCCAAACGTTTACCTGGATCTTGCCGGAAGGCTACCTTCCAGGAACGCCTGAATATAAGAAGGCCGAGAATGGCGGACCAGTGCACCCGCAGCACTTCGCCTTCATCAACTCCTACAACATTCGGTACCGCTTCAATGTTATCAACGCACCGCCTAGCTTTCGACTCACCCTTCGTGTCGCAGACGCGCGAGGCCGACCGGTTGATGTAGTCGCGGTTCTGGACAACACTGGGGCATCTGTGTCCTTTAACCCGCAGTCTGCCGCTTTCCAAACAGTGACCATCCAGCCGGGAGACCGTCACCTCGTGATCGTCCCCTCTCTGCGAGAACAACTCGGCGCGTTCGTTGTTCCTAACCTGCTAGTCAGTGTTCTCTATGCCCCGCCCGGAGATCCAGGCAGCTACGCGGACTATATGCATGCGACGACCGTCGGAACCGTTGTGTCGTGGGATTTCTCGCGAACATCGGGCGTCGTGGACACGATGGATCCCAATCAATGGCAACAGGTATTTGCTCTGGCCATGAAGGGCATCAGCCTTGGAAGCGGGTCGGACGTTCCTTCTGCAGTCGGAGATGCATTGGGTCAACTCTTTGCAGACCCATCGGTAGAATCGACACGCACTTTTACCAGGACCGAGGCGAACTCCCAGGGCGTTTATTTCACGATCGGGGAAGGCTGGCAAACCGACCAACTCCATCCCAATCAATATCCAGGGACGGGTGACGTCTTTGCCGTTATGCACGATGTCCTATTCGTGTACTTTGCAAAAGACGGAAAGGTATCTCTTGCGCCGGTGGCGAAAGCCAAGGGAATAGACGTCCACTATGCGTGGGAGCTGAAGAACTATTTTCCCTCCCCGATTGCCGATCGATATCTTGTGTTGGACCCAATGTCGTCCAACCATCCCCCGAGTCCTCAAACCGCTAGACTTGCGCCAGGGATTCTTCGAGTGCCGGGGAATGCCTCAAGATTTCAGTACTTCGACTCCGATGAATGCCAGGCAGTCAAGAAATACAAATTAGCCAAGTGGGAAGACGTTCACTCTACCGGTGTATCACTCACGAATTCGTATACCGAAGTGACAAAGGATGGCGGCTACATTGCACAACTGTCGAATAGCGGAACCCCGAACCTGTGGGGGGTGACCTATAGCTCCTCCCTTCAGCAAGTTGTGAGCGAGACCGAGCTGGCGACCGTTTATTACCAGTGCTCAAGTTCGCCGGAATTTTGGATCGATTTTTATTTTGATTCGGTGTTTCGAACGATCCTGGCTGTGCAGGGTGACCCGATCCCTCCTCCCAATGTTCAGGCGGCCGCGTCGGGCACGCTGACCGATGAGCAAGGCCATCCCTTAGCGATGCAGAAGGTCAGCCTGGTCATCGGAGATCGCAAATACAATGTGCTCTCGGACATCAGAGGAAACTTCCAGTTCCGCCTAAAATTCTTTCCCAGCGGTCCGGGCGCACTGATCGCCGGAAAGACAACCACTCCCATCGCGTTTAGCGCTCGTCCGATTTCACAAGTGCGATTGCGAATTCCCACGAGCCAGGTCCAGCCGCCTCCCAGAGTCATTCCACCGGCTCCTTTCAATCCGGCGCTCTCTGGTGGAATCCACCCCCGTGGTTTGGAGGCAGGCTCCATGAGTCCGAAGGATGGTGAAAGAAAAGAAACGCCGCAGACGAAAGAGGAGTGAACCGCCCCTTAAATGGAGAGACAGGATAGATGAGACTCTACCCTTTTACCTTTGCTGATGCCGATAGGCGCATAAGGAAGTCACCACCAACCTAGGAGAACCTCATGCCAAACTTTCACAACAATAGGTCACGCATCTTGCCCTGGACATTCGCTTGCAGTTTCCTTTTCACGGTCTTGTTAGCCGGAATACTCCAAGCCGCTGGACCCGGTCAAAACCCGTCGCCACAAGGGGGTCGAACCGGAGCTCCGCAAGGTCCCAATACCGGGAAAGGGCCGACGAAACCTCAAGTAAGTCCTAAAGGGAGTCCAAGCCCGACACCAACACCCATCCAGCCGAAAGAAAACACGACCGAGCAGGCGCTTCGTGGATAGCCGCAGCAGCAACCATATGTCCAGCAATTTGAGCTACCACGTGTTTGTCTAATTGGAAACGCGAGGCAGCAATCCGCGGAGGCGGGCATGACATCGCACCAAGATACTTTCAGCCAACGGCCGATAGCGGTAACCATATTCGGGTTGATGGCTTGCCTGTTAATCTTCCAACATGAGGTGCGAGCGCAAGGGGCATCGGAACAAGCAGAATCTGCTGAGACACTCGGTCAGGTCCAGCAAAGAGCCGTCCCAGGACTGTTGGGCGGAGTCTCGCGCGCTCCTCTTGCTGGTGTCCCAGGAGTTTCCCTCAACCTTCCATCATGCGCGGCACCGGTCAAGGGGCTAGGACCTGGACTAGACGCGGCCAACGAACTGATGAACATTCCTTGGTGTCCGCTGGCTCGCCAGTATATGCATGACGCCCAGCAGAACGTTCAGGGCCTGACCGCAAAACCGTTTGCCGAAAGCCACGGGGGCGGGGATCTGCATTGGGCGTTCGGTCTTCAGGTCACACAGGCCACAGGCCATGCCGACCTAGCGGCCTCACCCGGCTTTAGAGCCGTCTCGCCTGTGTTGCGGGGGTTCACGTTCGAAGCCCCACTCGACCGATTTTGGAACTTCTCGATCGGGGGGATGGTGCAGGCCCACGCGAGCGTCAAGGAAAAGAATCCCCTGACGGGTAAGGATGCGGTGACGTACCTGGACTGGTCGCCGACTATCCCGTTTGGCCTCAGGATTTCGAATTTCCGCCTGACTGCGTCGGTTGACCTGAACAACGCACAGCTCGACAGACCGGCATTACAACGCGTGGTCGTCCAGCCGCAATTGCAGCTCGAGGGAGATGGATTCATCCCGGTCTCGATTCCCGTCCAACTTCAGGTGCATCCCTTGCGTGACCGTATCGAGATTCGGGGACGCATTACCAATTTAAGCCTGGGGCTCAAGGGGGAGTTCGACGCCCGGTTGACCGGTGATCTTGTCATCACGATCTTCCCGACAACCTATGAGAGCATTTACGACGTGAACTACCCGGTTTCCGGCCACGATTTTCTCCACGGGGACATCGCCCTTCAAAAAGCGTCCGTGGAGCTGCTGGGAGGGCTCTCGGTCACGTTGAACCGAGTCGGGCGACAGACGATTCCCTTCACGTTGAGTGTCCCGTGGGTAATTCCTGCGTCCGAGTCACTGAATCAGGTCTTTCTGCTCTTGCAGACCCAGGTGCCACAGGTATGGGGCGAGAGAACGCCGAATGTTGCGCAGCCAGCCCCCTTATCGCCGGTGGAGTTCGCGAAGAATACAGCCGAGATTGAATCGGCGATTCAGTCGCACCTCTTGGAAGGCACGGTACTATCTCTCGATCACAACAATCAGATGAAACCCATGGACAGCCGAGTTTCACTCTCCGGTTCGACGACTCCTCCTCCACCGCTGTCCTACGGACTGAAAGCGGACTCGGCGATTTTCACCGGACATTACCTGGCTGCCGAATCGTTTCGCTATGCCGCGACGAGTGACCCGGCCGCACTCGACCGCGTGAAGCAGATCGTGCGCGGATTCACGCGGCTCTTTGACGTCACGACCGACTCAGTGGTCATCGATGGGCACATCATGCCGGTGCGCCAGTACCCTGGAATTCTGTCACGGACGCTCTGGCCATCGACCAGTAAAATCGACTTCTCGGACGAGGGAACACAGAAGGGAAGCTTGAACCAGCAACCCTGTTATTACGAAAAACCTGATGGTGGGTGGGATCTGCTCACGGAACAAGGATCACGGCACTTCAAGACCTACGCTGAAGCGAACACGGCGTTGAATTCGATTCCGGCGAAAGGACAGGCTCCAATTCCATCGCGTCCTCCCCAACCGGGCTTGCCACAACCCCGGCTCGCGTTGCCGCTCGTGCGGCCGGTGGGGACCGTTTGGTACGGATGGGGGTGCGGCGCGGACCATGCGGTTAGTCGCGATGCCTATGTCGGCACCATGATGGGCTTGATGTATGCGTACCTCTTGGTTCAGGACCCTGAGGTGAAGCAGACCGCGCAGGGTCTCATTGAAGGTGTCCTTGATCATCTGCTCGGGCCTGGACAGTGGAACTTCCTGCTTGCTCCCTATGACAGGATTCGCACCTCCTACTTTGGGAATCTTGACATGCAGTTGACATTCTTGCGGATTGGGAAGGCCATCAATCCTCAAAAGTACGGCCCTGTGTATGACCGCTACGCACCTGCCTCCGAAGTCATCTGGATTCCAACCTGGTTTACGATCCTGGACCCCGTCACTGCCTATTACAAATTCAACCTGGCACAGGCATTCTTCCAGTCCCTCTTGTTTCTGGAGGATCAACCGGCTCTGCGCGGGAACTATCTGAAGGCGTACAATCTGCTCTGGCGAGCAACCGCCCACCATAAGAATGCCTACTTCGATCTCGTCAGAGTTTTGATCGAGACCACAGCACAACGGATGACAACCGCTCCGGCGCCAGGCAGCATTACTCCGCCAGCGCCACCCCGGGAAGAGGTACCGACGCTCCTTACCGAGTGGTTGATACGACGGCAGTTGATCCGTGCGCCAAGCGGCTTGCCTTTCAATAGAGTCGCGGACCCCGTATCTCAGGCAAATCTCTGGCCCGGGATGATCGGCGTATATACAGCCGCCAGCCTTGACACAGGTGTGAGCCAGAGTTATCAGGCGACGATCCCCCTTCCCGTGCAGGACCGCATCGGCGATGGGATGGATTATGTCTGGCAGCGAAGTCCTTTCGGCGTGGGAGTGCATTTGCACGACAGCAGCCGTCCCGTTTGCCAACAGACCCCACCGAAGCCAGACAACATCATGCTCTGCGGGAGTGACCCCGGTCGGGAAGGACCGGGCATCGATTATCTGTTGCCATACTGGCTCAGTGTCTACCTGGGTGTGCTGCCCAAATAGTGACCGGACTATCAGGAGGGTGCGGAACCTTGCGGTACACAGAAAGATATTTCATTGTGGGCAAGAGTTCTTCTTCGGGGTGTTGCATTCGACGCCGAACCGAGGTGGATGGCACCGCCGACGGCTTCTGCTCAGTCACCAGTTGCGCGGTAAGCAATGATCATTCAGAGGAGAAAAAGAATCCAGGGACCGTTTCTAAGCAACAGCCCTTACCATCAGATATGGTGTGTCGGGAAGTAAGGCAGGATGCCCGCCACATCGGAAGCGAAAGCGGCCATAGGCTGGACAGATGCGATGCGGATCCCGTGCGGGGAAAGTAAATAACGAGAAGGACACCCCACACAGTTTCCCTGATGACTCGCAGCAGCGAGAACAGCGTGGCACCGGTGAAGGAGGCGAGAAGGAAAGCGATGATTCATATGACGGCTCTTCCTGAATCAATGGGCTGACTCACATTTCTGCCAGTGGGTAAGGAGGAGACCGTCACAGGTTCACAGCACGGCGAGAAAATAGTTTCTCATGCTCATGAACCTTGGACGAACACCATCGACTAAGAGGGAGGGGGATGATCCACCATGTTGCAGACGGGCATTCTTGACAGAATAAAAATCGGGATGGCCATCTTCGCTGTCTTGCAGATGACGTCCCCTTGCTGGGCCAAGTTGGCTCCCTACGACGGTATCGGCGGTCCCGGGGGGGCTCCATTTCGCCTTGACTGCGGAGAATCCGGTCTCCTGGTCGGAGTAACGGGGAGGTCAGGTATTGTCATCGATCAAATAGGAGGTTTGTGCGTCAAGGTCGATCCCATCTCGGGTGTCTGGGTGGGTGGAGCATACGAGACCGCTCATTACGGCGGAACCGGCGGCCAGCCTTTCAATAGACGGTGCCCGGTTGGACAGGCGCTCTGGGGCCTCGAGGGGTCGGTGAATTACTTTGATGGCACACCCGTGGTGGGTTCCATTAATATCAAGTGCGTCGAAATCGGCATACATCCGGAGCGAGTCGGCGCAACGATCGAGGGAACCAGACTCATCGATTATTACGGAGACCCCGATCCCGTCAAGGTGCAGGCTGAACAGGATTACTGTGACACACCACGTGTCGGGACGGATGTTCACCGTGAAAGCAGGGTGTGGAGCCGGATCGGAGTGGCGCTTGAGGGAAGATCCGGCCTGTTTGTCGATCGAGTGCATATCGTGTGCGGTTCGATTCCGACGAACCAGACCGCGTACCACATCGATTTCAAACCCAGTTCGTACACGATAGTGCCAGAGGGTACGCCGCTTCAAATCAACTGGCGCGCGAGCGGCGTGAAACCGGAACTCACACCGAATCTTCGATATGAATGGGTCCTGAAGGATTGGACACATACGGGAACCGTTTTCGGTATTGCGCAGCCGACGACGGTGCAAAATGCCTGTGCATACGCGGTGCAGCCGTGCACCTCGTCCTGGTTCGGATCTTCTTCATTTTCCTCGGTCACATTAACCAGCTTACCCGTGGCCGCCTATGAGTTGGAGCTAAGCGTGAGCCCGACATCCGCATTCGTCCCCTCTAAGGGGTCCGTGCGGTTTGAAGTTCGTCCCAACTTGCTCGTCTCGCTGGCGTTCTCCGTCCAGAACGTGCGGGCTGGAGCTCCGACCACGGGGACCGTGATAATGGAAGGCCCTGCGCCACCGAAAGGCCGGATCCTCTATCTCTACACGTCGAATCCGAATCTTGTTCAAGTTCCACCCTCCATCACTGTCCCGGGCGGATCAGCGACTGGGACTTTCACGTTGCGTCCCAACTCGGCTCCGGGTTCTGCGGGTGAGGTAACCATTTCTGTTTCGATAGCCCCCCCGATCTCAGCCAAGCTCAGCACGGGTGTGCAGAGCAGTATTCTCTCCCGAGGACTGGAAGAAGCTTCGCAGCCCGCTCAAAGCAGCCAGGAAACAGACGGTCAGCAGGAAAGTGATCCAACCCCGGCGGCAGCGACCCAACAGAGTAGCAGTGAGGCTGAAACCGTTTCGCAAGGGGAGGTGACGGAACGCGGAGTTTCCCCGTTCAAAATGGCGAAACCGTCCACTGGTATCCAGAGCGCGATTGTGACGCCTCCTACTGCAGCTTCGCCCATTGTGACCCTGCCGTCATCGCAAGTGGCGGCTGCTGCGACTCAGCTGAAACCCGGCTCGCAGCTCGGCCCAGTGGCGGCCGGAAGGTTGAGCCTCCCTGGCAACACGAAGTCAGCCGTGTTGACCGTTCAGCTCCCGTTCGGCGCACAACTCCCGAGCAAGTGATGGTGGAAAACACATGTTCAACCGCAACTCACATCATACTCGGAAAAAGCACCGCCAACGGAGTCAACTATGACACGACATTACTTTTTACTGTGGCTCACCGTCAGCATGGTGTGTAGTGTCGGCCTCTCCAACGCCGAAGCCGATGTGGGTCCAACCGTCACACTCGACCAACCTGCGCACTTCACTGCGGTGGAGGGGAATGATGTTCAGTTGCCAGCGGCCAGCTACCGTGTCGAGCAGTTTGGCGACTCCGGCCTTCGTCTCATGAGAGTGGGCGCGCCACCGATCGAGATCCAGGCGACGAGAATTCCACATGATGAATCCATCTCGGCTCCGCTGACACTGGCGGTCATGGAAGAAGGACAGGACGAAGTGCTGCATCTCGTGTTGCTGCTCCCCGACGGACAGGCCCTGGATGCGGCTGGCTCCTTCAGCGGCGTACAGTCGCGGGCTACGTTCTCACCGACTCTCCGTCCTTTGCAGCTGCAGAGTGCGGTGACCCAGATCAAAGTGACACCTCAGCCGGTACCTCTACACCCTGCCCCCCAGCAGATACTTCCTGCCTCGTCTATTATCCGCGTGCCGCAGGCTTCGGTCGGCAACGTGATTGCTGCAGTCAACCAGGGGATCTGGATCACCTGGAACTACCTTGCGATGCAACATCCCGAAGTGGTTGCCCAGACATTCGCCGATGTGCAAGCTGGGAAAAAACCCCCTTCTGTCCTGGCCGGATTCGCGTCGTCAGCCGAACTGAACGACATGCTGAAGAGCAATTGGACCGGAGAAGCCGCGCGGCTAAATGCGACATCACTAATACTGAAACAAAGCGCGGTCATTCCGCGAGGTGTTCCCACAAGTCCCACGAAGGCATTGACGCCTTCCCTCATCGCGTCCATTCCGATCCAACTGTCACCCACAAATTTGGGGACCGTCTGGGCAAATGGTGTCGCACTGACCACCATTTCAATTACCGCCGCATCTGACGGGTACGTCGATGCACAGCTTGATCTGAATGCCACTAACCGCCACTTTCGTATAGTCAACGCCATCTCCTATACGGGAAAAGTAGTCAGCGGCAAATTAGAAATAGCCCAGGTCGTGCAGGGCGGACAATACCAGGACGTTATAGTCGATCCTCACAATGCTCCGGCTCAGATCAGCAAGGCTGGGTTTGTCTCCATTCCAACCCGCCAGGGACAGCGTATCGATTTCACAGTTGCGTTCGAACCTGTCGCGCTCGGGATGACTCCCGTGGGTCATAATGAGGCAATCCTCTCAATCACTGGGGTGCCACCAATCGATATTCGTTCGAACACTGCACCACCGAATTGGACCAAGATCGCTCCGATTCGCGCTGACTTTGCTGGCATTAACTTCGGAGCAATTCTCTACACCGACCAGCAGCATGCGTCTACGTTGACAGGCCAGACCGTCGATATGCCGGTGTTGGTGCGGAACGCCTCTTCAGCCCCCATCATAGGGACAATCACAGCCGCACAAGCGCCGTCGGGGGTGACGCTCTCTCCGACCACTATTCCTGTTTCGATAGGCCCGCAGACGACGCAACGACTGATATTGCATTTTAAGGTGGCCGGCACAGCACAGACAGGTACCGTTCAGCCCGTGGTCGTGCAACTGAATTACTCGAACCAGACACGCCCGCTCACGTTGGACATGAGTATTTATGAGCCCTGGGTATGGTTTGACTTTGGCGGCAGCATGGTGACCGGTGTGGATGCGGCAGGTAACAAAACATATGGCGACCGACCAATACCCGGTATTCCACTAAGCCGTAGTGATCAGAATGGAGATTCCGGTGTTGAGTACATCACCGCGTGGCTCAAAAGCAACGGAGACTTCTGGTGGAGGATCGCGACATACAACATGAAATTTGTCGACGCGGGAGGTACTGACTTTGACGTGTTCGCTCGCTGGAAGGCAACCGGATCAACCGACAAAATCGCCGTCCATATCGGCCCCAGGACCAACCCTCAATATTACGAAAGCACGAAGAATTTCGCTCCACTCGCGACCAGCTTCTTGGCAGCTGTGCAGCAGGGCCTGACGTTTTCCCTGATCGACCGTTGAACGCCGGAGAGCGTCGTAGCTTTAGGGTTCAGGTCAAACAACGCTATGTCTTTTCCTGCAACAATGCCAAGCGCCCGAGAGACCATACAACTGATGGAGGAATACGATGCTCCTTCTTGACGGTCGCAGGAGGACGAGTGTCGTCGAAAGCGCACTCTGGGGTCTTGGCTGGTTCCTGAGCACGCTTCTGCTTCATCCTCTATCCGGTCTGTCTGCCGAACCGCCGCCCTGCTCCAAACCCAGCGTATTGTCCCACGTGAAGCGGGCGTATGAAGGCATGCTCATGCTCGAGAACTCGTCCCGCAAGTTTCGCATAGACGATCCCCGTGAGACCGGATACAGCGCCGCTGCTGCCGGCGTGAACCTCTACACTCCCTCGAAAGACTACTACAACAAATCGCGCTACTGCGAAGCGCTGATACGCATGAATAATGGTGAGACCGAACAGGCGTATTACTGGATGGATGGTCTCAAGGACGAGTCGGAGAGCGACTACAACTTCAGCCCTTGTTTCGTCAGACACAACACCCGCAAGGATGAATGCGTAGATGAGCGCCAACCAAAGAAATAGGGAGAAGCGACGAGGCAAGCGGAAAAGAGCCTGAGTGAATCCAGCATCTGCCAAACAGGAGAAAGCATGAAAGCCACCGGCAATTGTATTTACCCCAAGTCTCGAAGACTCCCGCTTTCTCTGTGTTACGTAGTCGGGTGCATCCTCATAGTCATCAGTCCTCCAGAGGCTCCGGAGTCATGGCTGCTGAATTGACAATCTTGATTGGTGGTCCGGGCGGAACGGCCCCAATAGCACCACAGAGAACCATGAACCATTTGAAGCCGGCACACGACAGACAAGTATGACGGAAACGATCGCAGGATACCATTTAGAAGCAACGGAGGTCGGATGAACAACCACAGAGATCGTGTTCAGATTGCATCAGCCTTTTCCTTGGCAGCCTTGCTCATTGGAATTCCTGTCAGCGACGCCAGAGCCGATGAACCGAGCCCGGATACCGCAACGAGTCAGTCGATGGAACAGCTCATCGAGCAGTACATCCTGACCCATCCTGAAGTTATCGAGCAGTCGCTCCAGGCCTTGGAGGCTAAGCGGCAGGAAGAAGAGAAGCAGCGTGTCAGGGCTGCACTTGCGACCAGGCAGAATGACTTGCTGCATGATCCATCGTCGCCCGTGAGCGGGAATCTGAATGGCGAGATAACCATGGTCGAATTCTTCGACTATCGCTGCGGGTATTGCAAGCGTGCCGCCGCTGCAGTGACGCAGGTACAGAAGGACGACCCGCGTGTTCGTGTGGTCTATAAAGATTTCCCGATTCTGGGGGAACCTTCGGAGATGGCGGCGAAGGCTGCGCTGGCCTCACGCGCACAAGGAAAACACCAGGCGTTTCACGAAGCGCTGCTGGCCGCTAAAGGCGACATGACGAAAGAAACCATCTTGGCCGTTGCAGGCGAAGTCGGCCTTGACCCGAGGCTCCTCGAAGCCGATATGGCTAATCCGGAGTGGCAAGCAGTGATTGACCGCAACCGCGCCTTGGCTAAAGACCTTGGCATCACCGGCACGCCGGGATTCATTGTGGGGACAGAACTCGTCCCGGGCGCCTTGGATGTGAACGGCCTCAAAGATTTGATCGCGCGGGCTGGGATTCCGAAGCGACCGTGAGCAGCTTGAGGCTATGACGCGAAGCGCGGGAGGCGGTTGAGACCGCACAGAAAGAGAGGCACGTCATGAATCAGTCAGTTGGCCATCGGAATTGGATCATTTTCGCGACAGTCTCTCTGTTCATCGTCACGCTCTTGTGTGGCGTCCCAGTAGGATTCGCAGCCGAGTCGGTGGCTCCCTCTTCTTCGGCACAGGAACAGAAAAACCAACCGGCAGAAGCCGGGGACATTCAAGATCGGGGATTGACGAACCCTCGCCCAGGGCCAGCGCTGGGAGGGGCGAAGATCCTGCCATCACCAACCCAGCCTGAAGGAGGTCTGCCACCAAATCTGTGCCATCAGGTTACGGAAAAGTTAAAGGAGTGCAAATGCTTCAATCAGGCTGATTGTCAGACGCTCACGACCTTATGTCCTGGGGCTTGCCCCTCTGGGAGCCAGAGCTGTCAATGCGTGCCAATGTTCCGGGGAACCCCTGCTCCACTGCCGGCCAATCTGTGCCATTACCAAGCTCCATTCACAATCACGAAGTGTTCCTGTCACAACGAGGCCGATTGTCAGGTGTTGGCGAATATCTGCCCTGCGTCGTGTCCTGTGGGAAGTCACAGCTGTGACTGTACTCCATTGCAGAGGCGCTAGCGGTTCGTTTCGCGGATTGGATGCCGCGAGGAAAGCAATCGGGTTGAGAGTCGTACTGACCCAAGAATTTCGAAACCACTGGGAGACCGGCGCTTGTCGTGGGGAATGAATTGTATCCAGTCGCACTGGATTTGAAGGCCCTGAAAGAGCTCATCGTATGGGCCCAGGTGCGATGATTTTAACCATCACACATTAACCACAGGAGGAAAGCCATGAGAAAGACAAAGACAATGGTGAATGGCAGGCAGAGCGATCGTGAAGGGTCTGGTTATATGGACGCTGGACTTCGCCGGGCCGTTGGCCTGGCCTGCGGCCAGCAACAGGTTAGAGGGAGGAGGTGCGTCATGAAATTGAAAATCTTGCGAGACAGCGCTGCGGCGCTGCTGCTTCTGGGCCTTTTTGTGTCCTACAACGGTCCGGCACAGGCACTACCACCAGATCATCGTTCTCCTGATGGCACGTGCCAAGGGGTGCCAGAGCCACCAACCCCACAGGGTACGGCCTGCGAAGTGAAACTATGTACTAACAATGGAGATTGGATGTGCTGCAACAAATGCACGGCTGCCGGGGGATACTGTTGCAACCAAATGAACGCTCTCACCCGTTCACAGAGCGGCGGCATGCGAGTCCCCGGAGGCCGGCTCCAGATGGCGCCAGGTACTATCACCTCACCAAGCACCCCCAAATTCCCTCAGACGGGGACAACGACGGCGCCGATCATGCGCCGGGGCGTCGAGGGTGAACAGGGAGCAGAGCCTGAGTCAGGAACGGAGAAGTCTGCTCCTGGCCAATCGGAAGAAAAGAAATAGATTCGCAGGGAAGACGGCTCAAACGCGTTCAGATAACGCCGATGATTGAGAGGTGCAGCATGCGACAGCATCGATCGATATCATGGTGTATGACCGTTTCTTTTCTCCTCGGCCTTGGCGGGTGTGCCGGGGATTCAACGAAGTCCCCTTCTAATACGGTGGCACCCTCTGCCGTCGTTCAAGCAGAGGAGGGAACAGATCAGCCGCAACCTGGAGAGGTTCAGGAGCGAGCGGTTGCTCGTCCTCGCATGAAGCAGCCGGGACTGAGCATCCTGCCTGCGCCAGGTCCTGCACCGGTTCCCCTGGTGCCGGCAGTGCCCCCGGCTCGGTCGTGCGATGCCCCCGGTGGGGTGGGGGTGTTACCTGGCGAATACGCCTTCGGAACCTATAGTTGGGGCAGGTACCTCACTGCGGTGAATGGTGGCGGCCAAATCACCGAACCAGTCGTGCGCACGGACGCACAGAAGGCCGGCCCCTGGGAGAAATTCAAGCTCTTTGTGCTTCCGTCGGAGGATCCGACCGGTCAGTGGATCATACAGACCGCCACCAAGAACTGCATTACCGCGGTTGATGGAGGCGGCCGAACGTCCCAGGTGCTTCACACCGATGCGACGAAGGCTCAATCGTGGGAATTCTTCAGGTTCTATTTTGACCCCGCCGGCGGGTGGCATACCATCCAGACCGTCAACCTCCACTACCTCACGGCGCTCGGAGGAGGAAATCACGCAGACCCTCCTGCTGTCCATACGGATGCCACGAAGGCCGACAATTGGGAACGATTCCGTCTGTGGAAGTGCGGCGATCTCGGATCAGGTCTGCCCTATTCCATCTGGGTGCCCTATAACGGAACCTTATTGCAAGCGATGGGCGGTGGGGGTCGAGTGTTGGATGCGCTTCATGCCTATGAAGCGCCCCAGCAAGGTTGGGGGATCTTCAAGCTCCTACTACAGAGCGACGGATCGTATGCCATTCAGACAGCTAATGGAAATTTTATAACCGCCATTCGAGGAGGAGGTCTCGCGCACGGTGAGCCGACGTGGGACAACCTGGTCACCGATCGGACGCAGGTCCAAGCCTGGGAGAAATTCCGGTTCATCGATCAGGGGGACTGCTCATATATCATTCAGACGCTCAGCGGCTTTTACTTGGGGATGACGAACAGCCCCACGAACATTCCACGGGCACAATTTTCCACCGATATCAGCGACATCAATTATGCCCTGAGGTTCAGGCTGATCGCTGCCCACATCCGATAGAGGAACCGGGTTAACCAGGGTGAATACTTTTGACAAATATGGCGGCATGGATAAGGCAAGCAGTGAACCCTGCTCGAGCGAGGAGGTGTCGTATGCGACATCATCGATCAATCATTCCGTGGGTGACGAGTGTACTGCTCGTAGGCCTGGCCGGCTGCGCAGGGGATTCACCGAAGTCCTCTTCTGATACGGTGGCGCCCTCTGCCGTCGTTCAAGCAGAGGAGGGAAAGGACCAGCAGGCGTCCGGCGAAGTGCAAGAGCGGGCGGTAATCCGCGATCATCGGACACAGCCGGGGCCATTCACGCCTTCGCAAACAATCCCACCCCCTTTGGGAAAGGCCGCTCCTCAGCCCCTCATACAGGGCGTGGTGGCGAACCCGCCTGCTTTCGGTAGTCTGCCAGGAGAGTTCGCGATACGTACCATGCTCAAGGGTACGTATCTCACCGCGCGCGACGGAGGGCACCATTCCATCGACGCCGTCATCACCGCTGCGACGAACATCGGCCCGTATGAAAAGTTCAGACTGGCGGCTGTTCAACCGGATTTCACAACTATCCAGACTGCTCATGGATACTATCTCAGTGCAGTTGGTGGAATGGGTGGACAATACGATCCCACGCAAGTCGTTCAGACAGAAGCGACCTCCCCGCAGCAGACAGACGCTGAGCTACTCCGGATTCACGCCCAGGTCCCGGGATACGGCGGGTACACCATTCAGACCTTCGACGGCTACTTTCTCACCGCGCTGGGCGGCGGCGGCAAGAGCACCGGTGCGTTTCATTCCGATGCCAGAAACGCTTCCACCTGGGAATATTTTAATTTCGTGAAATGTGGCGACTTGGGATCGGGGTATGACTACGTCATCATGCCCAAGCGAGGCGAGCAGTGGGGATTTCCTATGCTAGCCCTGAACGGTGGTGGTCGAGTGAAAGATGCGATTGGTTTTGGCGGTACGGGTGCCTTCAGTATGACGAGATTTAATCTCATCCGACAGAGCGACGGATCATATGCGCTCCAGACTTCCAACAGGATCAACTACGTCACGGCCATCCAAGGAGGAGGTCTGGCACACGGCGAGGCGACGTGGGACAACTTGGTCACCGATCGGACGCAGGTCCAAGCCTGGGAACAATTCAAGATTGTGGACCAAGGGGACTGTACCTATACCATTCAGACTCTAAGCGGCTGGTATGTGGGAGTCGGCCCAGCATCAAACCCGACCATTTCCACCAGGATCAGCGACCCGAATGCCGCCGAGTCCATTGGCTATACCGCCAAGTTCATGCTGGCGATGTGGCGTTCGTGATCATGGCTCAGCAGCGGACCTCGGAGGTTCCTGACAGTAAGAAGGTGCGTGACGATGCCTGGAGCGGAAACTCTGAGGTCGAAGCGAGGACGGAGGGTAAGCCATGAAAAGACGAACCGTCATCACACACGTTTCCGAAGTAGGCAAATGCCGATGGCATGAACCCGGCTAACAGCGGGGATCGAGGTACTCCATACAAGCCTGTGAAGTCGCAGGATGCTCGGGACACCGCAACCGTTTCGTCACACAAAGGAGACGGCGGACTCGCTGGAGGACAATCCGGAAGAGAAGAGGGTCTGCTACGGAAAGGAGGCCATGATGCGATCGATTGCTATGTGGTTCGCCGCCGTCATGATCGTGGGCGGCTTGTTGAGCACCTCGGCAAATAGTCAGGGACTGGCAAACGAACCAGAGGCGCCGAGCAGTTCCTCCGAGGTGAGCGAGGGCGCAGGAGTGAGCGAAACGGGCGGCTCTGAAGCGGTTCCTCCCGTAGGCGAAGGGCAGGCGGGTCCCCCGGCAGAAGCCGGTGACGTCCAAGAGCGCGCGGTGATCCGCGATCATCGGGTACTGCCGGGTGGATTCACCCCGTCGCAAACTCCTCCAACTCCCGCACCCTCCGGCAAAGCCCCCCTGCTAATGCTCCCTATCACGCCCATGACACCTGCACCGGCTCCAGTTGGGCAAGCGCTTCCCCTGCCGAACTATCCTACCCCAACCCTGAACATTGCAGCCGTTGCGAATGCGATGCGTTACGATCACAAGAGTCTTTCAACAGTGGTTACGGTGCCGCCTGGGCTCCCCCTTACTCAGCCGGTCACGATCAGCATCGGCTACTTTCCTTCCGGGGTGGTGGGTTATGGACAATACTGTCAGCAACGTGTCACGCAAACGTACGCTTCATCGAACGGCAACACGTTTTTGTGTGCCCTCCCGGTGATGGATGGTCGCCAGCGGCGCCTGCATGCGGATATCACCATTAGCGAGCCCAAGCCAGGTGGCGGAGTGTATTCCTACAACGTACCGGTCGATATGGATCTCGACCCGCTCTACGACATCACCTTTGGCCCGTTGGAATTCACGCTGTTAAACGACTGCGCAACCCTTGGCGACACCCATATTAAGTTGGGATGGAAGAAGCCGAATCGACAACTCGGCGAGATGGACTTTACTACGAGCGGCGGGAGGATGACTGTCGCTCCGGGTTTTGCCTGGAGTGCCGCGGAAGCGAGCCTAAATAAGCCCTTGTTTCAGCCTGAGCTTGCATTTTTGTCCTATGGATACAGTCAATACGTTGGATTCGAACCCTCGTTCGGACCCGGCTGGACCGACGACCCACATAAAACAATCCTTGCGGCTGGCCCGATCTATACGCTCACAGGTAACCTAATCAAAGGTGGCCTGAAGGCTCTCAACGACAATTTTTGCAGTGCATACTTCGAGTACAAGAGCACCTACACGTTACGTGCCTATTTCGGCGCCCCAACGGTGCGGGACCATCGATGAAGACTGCCGATGAAGGGGAGCTGCATAGTTCGCAAGAAGGCTGGGCATCCGACCTCAAAGGACCGAAGAAGTTCGCGAGGCGAGCGGACTTGTCAATTATGGGAGCTGAGTAGCATTAAGCAAGATTGCAAAGGTCTCTTTCCGGATCAGGAGGTGCATGATGCGACATGATCAAGCGGTAGTCTTGTTAGGTGCAGTTGTATTTTACATAGGCCTGGCCGGCTGTACAACGACGGAGCCAACCCCCGCGGACCGCGCGAAGGTCGCCGCGTCGGTTACGGAAGTCCCCGTGATTCCCGCCGAGCTCCCCGGCGGTCAGGAACCGTCAATTTCCGAAGCTTCCGGTGAGGTGCAAGAGCGTGGACTGTCGCGTATCGCGCCGGGAGCGTTTGCGCCTGGAACGGCCGTGCTGGGTGTTTTCACCACACCTTCAGCGAGCTCCTTCCCGGGCGAATTCGCGATTCGGACTCAAAAGGGATACTACCTCACTGCAATTAACGGCGGCGGGCGACCTACCGATCCCACAATTATTACAGGGGCCACGTCGGCCGGAGCTTGGGAGAAGTTCAAGCTGGCGATAGCGACCCCTCCTTCGCCATATGACAAGACCGTCCAAACCGCGAGCGGGAACTACGTGACCGCAGTGAACGGAGGCGGTATGACTTGGAACGCGGTGCACACCGATGCCACCCAACCCAGAGACTGGGAGCGGTTCAGGATGATTTACATGGGCGGTTCCCCTCCCCCGTATTATGGCATCGGGACGATCAAAGGGAACTATCTCACGGCCGTCAGCGCCGGAGGCAGGTATCAGGACGCTCTACACACCGACGCCAAGCAGATCCAGGCTTGGGAACTGTTCAGGATTGTGAAATGCGGAGATCTGGGATCCGGATACGAGTACGGTATCATGGCCGCCGACGGCGATTTTCTTGCTGCCACGAATTGGCAGGGAAAACCCGGATTCGGTTTAAATAATTACCCGACCGAAGCGGACATGAAATACAAGCTCATCCGGCAAAGCGACGGGACGTACGCCCTCCAGACGGCGACTGGCCGGAATTATGTCACCGCCCTCGGGGGAGGCGGGCAAGTCGAGAAGTATGACAGCAAGTATTATACGCCGGATTGCGGGGGACTGTTCGGCGGCCCTTGCATCGGTGGATCCGCGCCCATCTTCCACACCGATGCGACGCAAGTGCAAGCCTGGGAGAAGTTCCGGATCGTCGATCAAGGCAACTGCACCTATGCGATTCAGACCTCAAGCGGGTTCTACGTGGGCATCTACAAAAATCCAGCGGGAGGCATGCTACTCACCACCCGTCGAGATGGCGCATCGACGGCGAACGAGAAGTTTCAGTTGGTCGTATTCGGCTTGGCGTCTCCCGTGGTCTTGCAGTGACAGGCGAGGTGACCTTCTCGAACCAACGGAGACAGGAGCGGACGACAACAGGTTAACAGCCAGGAGCACATGCAGACTCGTCAGAACACACGCTGAACCTTTTGGGTGACGGGATCGACCTATATACAGTCAAGACAATACCGGCCCGTAAAAAAGGAATTGGTGCCCCCTTGATGTCAATGCGAGTTGCTCTAATCTGGATTCACCTTCTGTGGACCGAAACAGTTCGTGGCGTAGGCGGATTCCCCACTGAGCAGCGTTGAGCGAAACAGCGAACGTCTCTGACCAAACCAGGAGGTGCGGCATGCGACAGCATCGATCGAGAGCATGGTTTATGACGGTTTCTTTTCTCCTGGGCCTCATTGGCTGCTCAACAGATTCCATAAAATCTTCTTCCCAGACTCCGTCCGGTTCTCAGGTCGCCCAAGTGAAGCAGGGAAAAGACCAGCCGCCGGCCGACGACGTCCAAGAGCGGGCAGTGATCCGTGACCACCGGACACAGCTGGGGACCTTCACACCGGCGCAAAAGGCTCCACTCCCGCTGGCGCAGCCGTTGCCGCCGCAACCGACCCCCTCTTCGGGACCAACAGGCCCGTTGCCTGTCGTGGGGGGCATCATCGAGCCCGACTACCAATACCCCTGGATGGTGCGGATGAACGGCTGCGGCGGCGTGCTCATCGATCCGCAATGGGTCCTGACGGCCGCACATTGCGTCACCCTGAACATAGGATTCGGCAAGATCACCTATACCCGCACCGATCCCTATACCGGCGCTGTGAGCACCGAAACACGCGGCCCCATCAGTGAGCAACGCCCCAATCCTGGCGTCCGTATCCATCCGAATTACGACCCCAACAACAATTTCGCCAACGACATTGCGCTGATCAAGCTGGAACAACCGTTTCAGGTTAACTTCTCTCTCCAGACCGTCGGATTGCCGAGAGATTTCCGTCACTCGGGCATTGTGGGAACTCTCGCATCGATCGATCACCTCAGACCGTTGCCTCCAGGGAAAGCGGCCATTTTCCGCGCCCCCATCCCGCCAGACACCTTCGCGCCCAAGTTTAATATCACCGCCACCGCTGCCTTGGCCTCGCTCTGTCCCGGCGACAGCGGATCGGGATTCGTGACCGTGGAGTATGGTCGCGCGACGGTACGAGGGATCGCTTCGCAAGGCACGATCTCAGACTGCATGACGCCATCCGGTGAAGCTACGTTCACGGACGTCTTCGCATTTCGAGGGTGGATCCTTCAAACGATGGGCAAGAACGACGCCTCCTTATCCGGCAACACCCGCGTTCGCTGGAGCGGTATCGGGGCGCGCGGCAAGATGGTGATGGGCTGCAGCAACCCTAACACTCCGTATTGGGGTCCGCTCAACGTGGTCGGCGTCGAAGAAGGGGCCGTTTGCGATGGTGGTCAAGCGCAGGGGATCATTTGCCAGCTCGATCCGAATCAGGCCAACACGAGATTTGGGCCACCCCAGATCGTAGGCTTCACCATGAGGACGACCTTGGCCAACGGCGCCAGCCAGGTGAATCCGCTTCCCTTTTCGAGTAACCTCGCCCAGTTCGCCGGCACGTTCCCCGCAGGCGCTTCCCGCGAGTTCACATGCCAGATCGGAACACCTCTTACAGCAGCTACAGGAGCTATCACCGGGGCAAACACGGCCGTCATGAGTCGAGGCATTGAGGGTGAGTCAGGGGGAGAGCCGACAATAGTTCAACCGAGCCCCTTTGACCCATCGGAGGAGGGGACTAAACCGTAATCGCACAATGCAAGGATCACCAGAAATTCGATCGTCCAACACTTTGATTGACACAGAAGTCGAACAAACAGGGAGGAACGATATGAGCAGAATCTAGAGAGTCTTCGTCGTGTGGACCCTGGGGCTTGTCATACTGTTTGGAATGGCAGAACCGATCGTACAACAAAGGAGTATCGCCATGCCGAACACCGGACGCACGCAAAAAACGCGGCGTAGGAGCCATTGCACCGACGCCTACCTCATCTGCCTGCCACTTCGGTCAGGCCAACCAGGTACCATGTTTGGAGGCATGAGGCCACCGGGTCTCTCCGGCCAGAACGCCACGATCATGCGTCGTGGCGGCGAGGGTGAGCAGGCAGACTTGTCTCCGACAGAGCAGGAAGGAAAACCAACTGTGCCGAAGTAGACAAGGGCGGGGGGGCAGGAGAGAAAGAAATGGTTCCTGGAGATAAAAAGGTTCCAGAAACCATTGCTCTCTTCTACGATTCCACTCACTTGGGATCTGTCCGATCCTCCCAGTGGACCCGTTTCATCATGTGATGAATACCCGGCGCGAGCAGGAGGGCAGTAACGGCGATAACGACCAGCCCTGAGTAGAGCGCGAAGAGCCCAGCGAAGACTTTCCCAGACTCTGACAAATCAAGCTTCACCGGCCCCATCCCGCCCAGGAGCATGGCCGCATTCACGAAGGCATCCCGCCAAGGGAGGTGCTCGTAGTGGCTGTAGCCCCACATACCAACCGCCAGAGACGCCGCCAGAAGAGCAAGGGAGAACGCCAGATGAAGAAGCAGGCGCCGAAGTAGCAGACGCGGATTCGGAGCGGACCGGCGCTGTGAGCTCATCGGGCCTCCACTAGGAATGGTATGTAATAGGAGTTGATTGCGCTCTGTCCTGTTTTATGGCCTTCCGCAATCTATGGCCCGCTCTTCAGAAGCTCTTACCACGCGGAGCAACATGTAGACTTGTAAGTGGGAGGTCGCCGATCACTAGCTCACTTGTCCGTTGTCAGGGCTCTAGAAATCAGAGCCTGCGCTTCGTCCTGAATCCGCTTGAGGTGCTCTTTCCCTCTGAAGCTTTCGGCGTAGAGTTTGTATACATCTTCGGTGCCGGAGGGCCTGGCGGCGAACCAACCCTGTTCGGTGACGACTTTCAATCCGCCGATTGACGCACCATTGCCAGGGGCTGTCGTCAATTTTGCTATGATTTTGTCGCCGGCCAATTCTGCGGCATGCACCTGGTCTGGTGAGAGTTTCGACAGGATGGTCTTCTGCGTCGGTGTCGCGGCTGCATCGATCCGCTCATACACCGGCTCTCCTAGTTCTTCCGTCAGCTCCCGGTACAGTTCACCCGGATCACGGCCGGTCTTGGCCATCATTTCCGCAGCCAGAAGATCCATGATGATGCCATCCTTGTCAGTCGTCCAGACCGATCCATCCCGCCGGAGAAACGAGGCGCCTGCGCTTTCTTCTCCACCGAAACCGAGCGAGCCATCGAGCAATCCGCTCACAAACCATTTGAAGCCGACAGGAACCTCAACGAGCTTGCGATTGAGCTTTGCTGCGACACGGTCAATCAGGCTGCTGCTCACAAGCGTCTTCCCAATACCCGCCTCTGGCTTCCAACCTGGACGATTAGAAAAGAGATATGAAATCGAGACCGCCAGATAATGGTTGGGATTCATCAGGCCAGCCGACCGGACGACGATGCCGTGTCGGTCACTGTCCGTATCGTTGCCGAAGGCGACATCGAACCGATCTTTCAGCGCGATGAGATTCGCCATGGCATAGGGCGAGGAACAGTCCATGCGAATCTTGCCGTCCCAATCGAGCGGCATGAAACGGAACGTTGGATCGACAGCGGGATTCACCACCTCAATGCTCAAGCCATACTGCTCTGCCATCGGTTGCCAGTAGGCCACACTGGACCCGCCGAGCGGATCAATGCCGAGCTTCAACCGGGCTGATTGAATCACGTCCATGTCGATGATCTGTGCGAGATCACTGATGTAGCTGCCGAGGTAATCATGAGGCTTGGTCGTGGCTGCCCGTCTGGCACGGGCAAAGGGGAGGCGGGCGACGCCGTGCAGATCGACCTTCATCAGGCCGTTGGCCCGGTCTTCGATCCACTTCGTCACCTGCTGGTCAGCCGGCCCACCATGCGGTGGGTTGTACTTGATACCGCCGTCCTCCGGTGGATTGTGCGAAGGGGTGATGACGATACCGTCAGCCAAGCCTGAACTCCGGCCTCGGTTGTAGGTGAGGATAGCGTGAGAGATGACCGGGGTCGGCGTATAGCCGCCATCCTGGTCGACCATGACTTCGACACCATTGGCCGCCAGGACCTCTAAAACACTGGCAAAGGCCGGCTCCGACAGAGCGTGCGTATCCATGCCCAGGTAGAGCGGGCCGGCAATGTTCTCCATCTTGCGGTATTCGTAAATCGCTTGCGCGACGGCGATGATATGGACTTCGTTAAAGCTTCGCTTGAAGGATGTGCCTCGATGTCCCGATGTGCCGAAGCTGACGCGCTGCTCGCGCAGATTCGCATCAGGTTTTTCCGTGTAGTAGGCCGTAATCAGACGGGGGATATTGACCAACATCGACGCCGGTACCGGCTGACCTGCGAGAGGGTGGACGGCCATGCCCGGTATGTAGCCCGCAACTGACCATCCTGTCAACTACGTCGACCGACAGGACAACATGGATTGTCTGCTTTGCTCTCGGTCGGCGGAGGGATATCCATTCGAGCAGGAAAGACAGGCTTTGATGGGAGAGAAGGGAATCTCGACCAGGTCCTTGCGGACTATGAAGCTGCCGGGCGAATAAAAACCAGGCCGTTCGTCGGCTAGGCATCAGCGGCGTATGCTCCATCGTCTACTGGACCGGTATGATCTTGGTACAAATCAACCCGACTCCTGCCAGGAATCCTGTGATTAGCGGCCCTCATTTACTCCGCGTCCGTTCGCCTTGCTTTCCTATTCATGGGGCTCCGTGTCAGGTTGGCACAACCATGACACAGTGGCCACCGAGCAACTACGTGAAGACACCAGTCCGGTCCCGACATCTACCGAGATTGTTGATGTACTCGCGTGATCCTAGCCTCTGCTGGGAACCAAAGTCTTTGGCATCCCCCTTGCTGATCGTCAGAGGCGAACTGGAAAATGCTGAGCGTCTTCACTTCTCTGAAAGAATCGCGTGAGGCTCCTGATGAGGTCATCGCCAGGATAGGTAGAAGGGTCGTGATCATCGAGAAGTATTTTTGGCCCACAAGGGGGATCTGAGCCCCGAGTTTCCTCACACGTGGTGCGTGCATTGTGGCTGGATGAGGACCCTGTGATGCAGGCCTCGCTGTAGCACCATCTCAGGGATCAACAGGGCGCTCTAACTGTTGCTGTGCACCGACAGGCTGTCCGATCCCCAGGCGGCGAGGGACCTACGCCATAGTTCGAAGGCACGATGGTTGAACCACCGGACTTGTGCACTATTGCTCAGACTACAGATACCTGTCGATGTTAGCGTAAAACCTGGCGTTAAAGATCTGACCACCAATGCAGGACTTCTTCCTGCTTGAGCGTTGGGTGCATTGCGCACTGATGCTTTCATTTCTACGGAGTGCACTGATGGTGCCTCAACGAATATGTCAGAAGAGGAGGGGTACGCTCATGAAAGGACGAATGCTCATCGCGGGAACTCTAGTTGGAATTTTATTCATTGTTCTGGGAGTAAACGCGCCGGCTTCGGGCGCACTCAGGATCGACACAGGGGCCGACCTTCAAGCTGATACTGAGACGGTGCGCCACATCGAGGATGCCTTCAATCGAGCGGAAAAAGCCATTGGGGAGAAGGACCTCGAAGCCCTCATGACGGTCTATTCTGAGCACTATAGCTATCAAGATCTCACGAAAGCAGACATGAGGAAGATCTGGAAGGGCTTTTTCGAACAATACGCTCGAGTCGCGACCCTGCATTCGTTCTCTCGCATCGTCGTCAAGCCAGGAAAATCTCCAACAGCTCTGATCACCTGCACCGGGGCCCTGTGGGCGACATCGGACCAGAACGATCAACGGGTGAACCTGTCCAGCTGGGCAGGGGATATCCATCACCTTATTTATGAGAATGGGACATGGAAAATCTTAGGGCAGGGAAGGAACGCTCCGAACCGGTCGGATTTCGGCCAGGCACCTCCACCGCTGTTTTAGGTCACATCCGTGAAGTCCAGAGCCGTGGCATGGACAGCGACGAACTAAAGAGCAGAGTGAGCGCGATTCCATTATAGATGGCTCTCCTGCGCAGATTCTTCTTTAACGGCTCGAAGGAGGGAGTGCACATGACGAACGAAGAAAAGCAGAAGCGCATCCAGGATTGGATTGATCCGGAAGAGCGGGTCACGGTGCATTTTCTCGATGCGCCAGACCTGAACGCCAAAGTGACGAACTGCACTGACCAATTAGTGGACCTCTCGATCGAGACACACGTGCCCTACATGACACAGAACATCTCGGTTCCGCTCAGCCAGGTTGAGGTGTCAGAAGACTTCTCGCATTACACCCGAGATCCCGAGCGACCCCTGCAACGACAACGATTGATGCTGGTGATCGAGCACAAGCGCCCATCCATCATCTATTAACGAATGCAGAAGCGAGATCCTCTATTCTCTTGGTCAGAAAGAAATTGATTGGCGGCCGGTGACGTCGTGGTCCACAACCCGACAACTCGCCAAGAAATACGTTGGGAGATCCAGTAGCGAACAGTCTGGTTTATGTGATGGGAGAACGTCATTTCTGGCCACCCCTGCTATCGCGGTTGGGATTACAGACTATTTGTTGGAATGACACGAACTTCTTGAAGAAGGGGGAAACTGTGATGGCAACCATGAATGAGGCGTCATGGGTCGGTGCAAATGTGGAAGTGGTCGAAAACTATTTGAAGAAGGAGTTCGAGACTTTTGCTATTGCGCATCGAGCCGACAACTCGATCACACATACCTTTACCGTTCATGATGGGAAGAAGCGGTTTACGCTGGTGATTGGACGGCCCATCTTAGCCGATAGAAGTTTTACCCAAGCGAGAATTGACCGGCTATTGAAAGAAAACGTGGCGGGGGAAATGCGTCTCCATGGAGAGGACGGCTATCACTGGACTCCTTCACATGAGGACACTACCCATCATGGTTCCAATTGATAGGACCGGCTCGTTGGTTCTCCAGCTACTCTCATGAGGTAGGCTTGACTGCAAGCAGTAGTGTCAACTCATCGTCGGCTGGAAGGGGTGCTCGGCAAACTTCAGCAGAATCAACGACCCTGTGGGTGGATGGTTCACAGACGAGGCACAGCACTATATGCATGCGCCGGTTGACTACGTGTTGGTAGAGGGCAAGTGAACGGAGGTTCCAGCAATGCCACTCTCGAGTCTCCCCTGCGACCCAAACAAGGTCTCCGCTCAGAGTGAATCGCCACCACAGGAAACTCGGCGGACCTTTTTTTCCTGGATGATCGGGATCGCCACGAGTGTGATCGGGCTGACCCTGGCGATGCCCTTGGCGAGCTATGTGATCGCCCCGGCCCTGACGCGCCGAAAGACCTTGTGGGCCGAGGTGGGGCCGACGGGGGGGTTGCGCACGGGGGCCCCGGAAGAACTGGAATATGCCAGTACCGTGAAGGACGGCTGGCGGACGGTCACGGCGAAGAAAGCGATTTGGGCGGTCCAGCAGCCGGCCGGCGAGGTGGTCGTGT
>JAGXAR010000149.1 GCA_018971525.1 Nitrospirota bacterium | reverse complement strand
CCGCAATGGTCGCGGAAAAGACGATCTTGAGCCGGAGCGTTCTCATCGAGGCCGAGATGAGAATGATTAAGAAGTAGGCCAGGTAGAGATCGGACCCCAGTTGCTCGGTCGCATAGATAATGCTGGAGGTGATCGCAGTATCGATGAGCAGCAGCACGATCGTGAAGGCCCGGCTCTCGACCAAGCGGACGGGCAGGAGGAACGCGGCGGCGAGGAGAGACAAGAGTCCCAGCACAAGCACTTCCTGGACCGGGCGGGCCAGGATGGCTTCCGGGGTATACAGCACTTGATATGAGAGCACAATGGACACAAGACTCTGTAGAATGAGGACCTGCGCGCGATAGCGATCCATGCTCAGGTGGGTTCGAAAGAGTCCGGGTTCTTGATCGTGGCTATCAGACCCCAATTGTGTCGCCCCCCGTAGCAGGGGCCCCATCAGTAAGTTGCTTACTATGCGAGCACGGCCATGCTTTAGAGGCAGTTGGCGCAACATGATTGGGATAAGAACTCTCGTTCACATCGTGCGCGTGGGTTTGCCGGAAGAGGTACGCGATAGGCTTGTTCAGCATATTGCGTAGTAATTCCGAGAACGGTGGGTGTCTATCAGAATTGGCGGAGGCCTGTCTGGCCATTGACGCCTCGATGACCATGTAACCAGGACCATGCCGAAGGAAGGCACGGGTCTGCTCGTCGTCGTCAATGATGAGGATGGAGCGAGGCCTCACTGCGATGTCTTTCAGGATGTCGTGGCCCTTCGCGAGCGAGCACCCGCTACGTCGAAGGGTCGGTATAGACGAGGAGGCGCTTCAGAGAGTCTCCCAGGAGATGCAGCGAGAATTCTTTTTCAACGAACTCGGTCACCCCCAGCGCACGGACCTGTTGCTCTACCTCAGGAGTCCCAACCCCCGTCAAGATGATCACTAGCTGCTTGGGATCGACACGGCGGACCTCTTGCAAGACCGTGAGCCCATCCATCCCTGGCATTTTGAGATCAAGCACGATGACATCCGGGCGTTCTCGACGAAAGAGCTCCAGACCCTTCCGACCACTCTCAGCGACGACCACGTCATAGCCCTTTCGCCGGAGGAGCGTATCGAGGAGATCACGGATACCCTGCTCATCATCAATCACCAGAATCTTGGCCACTATACCTCCCCTGTACCTCCTCCGTTCGTTGTCGCAAAAACCATTGCCACTACTGCTTCAGATGCGTCATGCCAGTTCACTCATGTCGAACTTCGACAGAGGGCATCTAGTCGCTGATACTCTCTTTCAATTAGGCCTTGTTTTTATGAATAGCAGGTAATAGAGAGCAGGTCAGTAGGGAGGTGGCTCTAATGAGGCAACTTTTAATGCTCTATGACGCTAGAGTAGTTGTGCTCTATCCGCCGAATGACGCAGAAAATATACGGCAGCCTGGGAACGACGGGTCACTCGAATCTTTTGGAAGATGTGCCTGACATAGTTCTTTACCGTCTTGTCCGTCAATCCCAGGGCTTGCGCGATTTCTTTGTTTGTATTCCCTTCAGCCAGCAAGGCCAGAACCCGTTTTTGTTGGGGTGATAACGCCACGGCTGCGCCCTCTCCAGCAGAGGTGGACAGGGTGCGCATCCGGTCAAATACGACTGTCGTCATGTGCGGGTCGACAACAGACTGCCCTTTCGCCACGGTCTCCACTGCAACGGTAAGCGCTATGTGGTCAATCTGTTTCAGGAGATACCCGCTTGCTCCGGCAAACGCGGACGCCAACAAGGCATCATCATCCTGATACGAGGAAAGAAATAGGACTTTCGTGTTAGGACAGGCAGATCGAATCTCACGGCAGATCTCAACACCAGTCCCATCTGGCAGGCGAAGATCCATCAAGACGACATCGGGCGTTAATCGTAGGGCTTCTGAGAGAGCGGTGGCTGCAGTTCCGGCTTTTCCCACCACGCGAATGGTTCGCACTCTACTGAAGAGCGCGTGCAATCCTATGAGAAAGATCTCATGGTCGTCCACGAGCAAGAGTCGGATCGGGTGGGCCTTCAAGTTAGATATGGTCATTGGGTTTCTCCCCCGGGAAGTTCACGAGAATGTGGGTCCCTTGCCCTGGCTGCGAAATCACATCGAGTGTTCCACCGATCTGCTGGGTCCGAACAGCAATATTGCGCAAGCCATGGCCGTGTGAGTGTCGGCTCTCGGGATCAAATCCCACACCGTCATCCTCGATGGCCACGCGCAAACTTGTGCCGTCTTCCTGAAGCGACACGGAGACGGTCGAGGCCCCGGAGTGGCGGAGGCTGTTGCTGACCGCCTCACGTATGATGAACATCACTTGTTGGGCAACCTTCTGTGACAACCCATTGATGGCCGACTCTTCTACATCAATTCGAAGCTGGAGACTGTTTGTGCTCTCAACCGTCTGGGTCAGCCTGGTCAATTCGCTCTGAAAATATTCAACGCTGGACGGAGCTTCCCAATCCTGACCAACGAGGTGGCGCCGTATATCGTGAATCACCACGTTCAATTCCGAGATGGCATGAGTCAGCTGGTTCCCAGCGGCTTCAGGGCTTTCTTGAATCAAGTGTCGGCACTCCTCAAGCTCCATGCCGACCGCACAGATTATCTGAATGGTATTATCGTGCAGATCCCGAGAGAGTTGTTCCCGCTCTTCGAGGACCCGGCGAAGGTCCTCCTCGCTTGCGCGCAATGCTTGTTCCGCCCGTTTCCGATCAGTGATGTCAGTGGTGATGCCGCCGATTGCACAGGGTTTCCCGGTTCCATCCCATAACGGGAATTTGAAGACGATACTGGTATGAGGACCGTCATCGTGGAGCGCGATTTCTTCAAACTGCAGGGGCGCATTAGCTTGGAGTACCTTGATGTCGTTAGAGCGGAACGCGGTCGCCTGCACTGGTGGAAATATTTCAGCATCGGTTTTACCCACAATGTCTTCGCGAGTAAGATGGAATGTTCTTTCGAACTGCCGATTGACTAGCAGATAGCGCCCCTCTGTGTCTTTGAGAAATATCAGCGTCGGACTGTTATCGAGAATCGCCTGGAGTCGCGCTTCGCTCTCATGGAGTTCCGCCACTGCCCGGTTGCGATCGGTGAGGTCTTGAACCTGAGCAATGAAATAGAGTGGCCGGCCTGTAGAATCACGAACCAGCGACACATTCAGTTGAACCCAGACGACATCGCCGAGCTTGCGAATGTATCGTTTCACCATGCGATAGGTCTGAATCTCACCCGCGAGCAGCTGTTGTGCATAGGCCAGATCAGCTCCCCTATCATCCGCGTAGGTGATAGCCTGGGAGTTCGCGGCGAGCAATTCCTGCTCCGTATAGCCGACAATTTCGCACAAGGCGCGATTCACCTGCAGCCATTGTCTATCAATCCCCATGAGAGCCATTCCGATCGCCGCATCCCTGAAGGCGCCGTTAAACTGTTCCCGATTTTCACGCAACGCCTCTTCCGCCTGTAGACGTTCCCGGACTTGTCCCTGCAGCAGCTGATTGGTTTGTATTAAGTCGGCGGTCGCTTCATGGACACGCCGTTCGAGTTCGGTATGGGCAGTCAGGAGTGCGTCCTCACCCTGCTGATGGCGGAGTCCAAACAGCACCACTCCCCACAACGTCGCCACTCCCACAGAACGATTCACTACTGCCATGGTTCTCTGACCCGGAGGTGACCAAAAGAAGCCAGCCAGGATTAACACGGTACATATCGAAGCATGAAAGATACTGAGTCGCTGCCAATGAGGTCGCAGGGTGAGCCAGATCGGAAAGAGATACAGTATCCAGATCGCAAATCCCAAGGAGAAGAACAGATCGAGAATGAAAATGGCTGTCGTGAGAACACCCACCAAGGCAAGGCGCGTCACGTCGCTCTGTCTGGATTTTCGGAGGGCTCTCGTCAGAGTGTTGCCCATCATGAGGTTAGAGATGACCAACAATTCCTGACGCCGGTAAGTCACCCCACTTTTCCTTCATGTCCTTCGCATGTTGGCGAAGATGGGCTGCTTCCTTGTCATGCCAGGCTGCTAACGCAGCGTGATCATTTTTGGCAATCAGACCTTCGGAGGGCTCGAGATCATCGCGCAGGGGACTAACCCTCCCAGCACCAAGCCCCACAGAACACCACGCTGAATCCATCGCTTCTGAATCGTCATGATCCCCTCCTCTTAGAGTACGCGATACCATTCATGACTCCATTCCCCTGTGGAATTCCCCCCGGTTCGATTCATCTGCCCCATGGTGAGTCGATCGTTCTCTTTTCGCACAAGGTCAAAAAAAAACGCCCTCTAGCCCGCTGGGGCCGGAGGACGCCATTGTCCATGCCGTACTATCTTGAGGCCGGTGGGAAACGCCGTTGTTCCCCTGTCCGATGGGCACCTTGTAGCATGTCCCAGAAAAATCTGTCAACGTCCTCCGCCTTTCGCAGTCAGAGAGAGATCGCGCACCCCTCCTCTAACTCGCATCTTCATGTGCCAACCGTGACGCTCACTCCGGCCTGGCGATGACCGCGCACGCCACGACTCCCACCATCATCAGAACCGCGACGAGACCTTTCAATACATTCCCATGCTTCGTCATGATTGCACCTTCCGTTGTGATGACGCATCGTAGCTATGCGCTAGCCGAACGGTACGGATCTGAAGCCCTGACATCGTCGATTCCGTCTCATAAAAATAACCTCCCCGCATTCCCATCACGTTCGAAGCCCTGTCTGAGCTCCGGTCGTACGCGTCCAAGAGAATTAGACGGTAGGCCGGACGCTGAAACCGAGCATCGAGCAACACACGTGATAGCAATGGAGCGATCGCGAGGAATGGACGGAGAAGATCAGATGCGAAGCACGGAAATTTTGAGCAGGAGATCATGGGGAGGACTTCCCGGGGGATGATCATACAAACGGCTGCTGTGTGAGGTGAGGATGACAAGAAGAGCTAACGAGGCGGTATCTTCAGAACAGATCGCTTGAGAGTCCTTGGGGAGGTGGGACTTATCGGCCGACTGCACGCCCAGCGTCTTAAACGCATCGCAGAGCTGATAGACCGGTGGCTCATCTGAAGTAGAACAGCCCTTGCCCATGGCAGCAGGCGTGATGCCATTCACCGGCAGAAGGCAGGCATACGCATTGAAGCTTAACGCGAAAAAGAGCACGACGATTGAAACCGCGAGAACAGAGCGGAAGGGATGGGAAGACGCGTTCATGTGCCCAGTCTATTCCTCTTTTACCTCACCCGTCAACGGCGGGCCTCATACGCCAAAAGTTCTCTTTGACGGAGAAGCTTCCGCAAGGCAGGACAAGAATCACTTTTTCGGCTATGAGATTGAAATAGGTTTTTGAACAATGCGCAGAGA
>JAGXAR010000148.1 GCA_018971525.1 Nitrospirota bacterium | reverse complement strand
TTCTCATACACAGGTGTCCCCAAATCCCTCATGCACCGAGCAAACACACGATAATAATCTTCGAGCAGCTCCTCGCCACCAATACGAACGTCCATCCCCTCTTTCTGCGCCCGCCGGATTTGGCTCCGCAACTTGGAGGGAAAGGCTTTCAGCAAGGTCTCATAGTCCTGAGGAAGCGCGAGTCTCATCGAAACTTTGCGGGAGCGAACCGGCCAGTCGGTTTCAAGTGGTTCAGCCTGCCTCAATTCGATGTGAGCCGCTCCGAGATCCTTAGCCGTTTCCGCCGCCGCCGCCAGAAGGGCAACCCGAACATCGGCGCGATCGGCCAACACTCCCCCATAATTAAAGAAGGCCATGGAGGTGAGGAAACATCCGAACATCGGACTCTTCGTCAATACGAGGGGAAGGACCCCCTGGACCGTCCCTCCTTCGTCCCTGGCCATCAGATAGTATGTACGATGTCCAAATACTTTGCTGATGACCCTCCGCCAGGCCAGCGTATGGTAGCCGGAAGCCTGCGGGTGACCCAGCACAAAATGGTCCCACATGGCTTCGTCATGGGGATCCTTCAGGAGTACGACGTTCACGCGGTCCTCATTACGCCACAATGCCGACGACGTGGACACATATCATCTCACCCGATGCGCGCGCCCATTGCGCGATGCCATCACAGACTGAACGGCAGTCTCCAGCGCCTTGCCCATTGCAGCCCAGGAATACTGGCCTTTGACCCGGGCCAGTCCGTTGACGCCCAACTGTTGCGCGGCCTTCTGATCTGTGAGCAATCGTACGACCTTTTCCGCGAAAGCCTGCGGTTCATCTGCCAGCAATACTTCACGGTTGTCTGCCAGATCCAGCCCATCGATACTCATCGAGGTGGCGACGGTCGCTTTCTGCATGGCCATGGCAGCCAGAATCTTGTTCTTCACGCCGGAGCCTACGCGCAATGGGCACACGAAGACCGTCGCACTCCGCACATATGGACGCACGTCATCGACCTTCCCTGTGACATGGACCCCGGAGATGCGAGTCAGGGCTTTGACTCTCTCAGATGGCTCGCTCCCGACGATCCAAAACTGTACTTCTGGCCGCTTTGCTTTCACTAAAGGGAAAATATCTTCGACAAAATGCAAAGCGGCATCCTCATTGGGGGCATAGCCCATCACACCGGTAAAGACAATCTTATCCGCGTCCGGCAAAGTGGAGTCCGGCGCAAAGTACTCCATATCCACCCCATTGGTGATGGTGAGTGTCTTCGTCTGCGTCGAAAGTTCTCTGATAACCTGTTCGTCGACGGTGGAGTTCGTAATGATCAGGTCGAACGTCCTCCCCAGCGTTTCCTCAAGTCGTTTGGCGCCGATCAGGCCCAGATAGGCAGAGAGGCGTTTACGCCAACCTCGCTCTGCGTTCAGTACTCTCCGGCATAGAAGGGTCATGGAATCGTGCAGATCGACGAAAGCCGGAATGTTCATCCTCGGATCGACATACTGAGTCATTGCAAGCAGATCCACGTGAATCAGATCGATGCGCTCCTGGAGGCAAAGTTTCCGAATCCGGTCACGAATCGCCCGGAAGTATCCGGCATGCCGATAGCGAGTCTCGAAATGGGCCGCGAGATGCACCCGGTGCCATTGTTGCCCCCACCAGCGCACAGCTGGAGGATCGGGCAACACCTCGACCCGCGTAAACACATGTGATGTTGTTGGATCGTTCAGGAAGGATTGGTACCGCTCGTGAGAGGAGCAGTAGGTCACGAGGAAGAGCTCATGAAGCCGGGAGAGTTCCCGACAGAGATTGAACAGTCGAGGAGACCCGGGCATGCGGGAGGTCGCTGGAACATCGGGAGCCAATACAAGGATTTTCATCCGCTAAACCCTCCTGTGAATCGAGCCATCGCAGTTCCATCACCAACAAATACCGTCGTAGGAAGCGGTAAAGTTTTCGCGCCCCTCGATCCTGGCCAGATCGATGATCAGTTGATCGGCACGCATGCTCTTGAGCACAGGCACGAACTCCGCTGAGGCATACCCTACGACCACTACTTGGGACGTACCCACTACCTCCTCAGCCTGCTCGACAAGCAACGAGGAGAGGTGCGGGATATGCTCTTCGATAAATCGCTTGTTTGCTCCGATCAGACGGCTGGTCGCCACATTCCTGTCGTAGATTTTTACTTGAAAGCCTTTTCCCAGGAGCGTCTCGATCACTTCTACAAGCGGACTTTCTCGTAGGTCGTCCGTATCGGGCTTGAACGTCATCCCGAGGAATCCCACTCGTTTCTTGCCCACCCCGATGATTCGCTGAATGACCCCTTTAATATGAGCGACATTGCTTTGAAGAATGGCATTCAAGACCGGCACGTCCACATCTGTCCGTTTCGCCTGGTACGACAAGGCGCGCAGATCCTTGGGCAAACATGACCCTCCGAAGGCGAACCCGGGCTTGAGATATACCTTCGACAGATTCAGCTTGGTATCCTGGCAGAAAATATCCATAACTGCATGACTGTCGATGCCGAGTCTCTTGCAAATGTTCCCGATCTCGTTGGCAAACGTGACTTTGAGCGCATGGAACGCATTGTCAGAATATTTCACCATCTCGGCCGCTTTGATCGAGGTCCGAATTGTGGGCGCCTTGATCCCGGCATAGATCTCTTCCACGACATCACCTTCGCCGGCGTTCCGTTCACCGATTACGATCTTCGGCGGGTGGTAATAGTCTTTCACCGAGGTGCCCTCACGGAGGAACTCCGGGTTATAGCAGACAGAGAGACCACTCCCGATGGTTTTTCCGGAATGTTTCTCAAGAATCGGGACCGCCACATCTTCTGTCGTCCCCGGCAACGTCGTGCTTCGAAAGACAACCGTATGCGGCGTCTTCTTATCCCGTAATGCGGCCCCTATATCTTCACAGACTCGCTTCATATGCGTCAGATCAAGGCTTCCATTGGCCTGACTTGGCGTTCCGACGCAGATGAAAGAAACATCCGTGTTAAGAATCCCTTCCGCCGACGATACCGTGGCTTTCAACAAGCCCTGCTTCTGTGCCTTGGCGATGAAATCAGAGATTTCCGGCTCGACAATCGGGGCCGAACCTGAATTAATCGCTGCAACCTTATCCGCATTCACATCAACGCCCCACACGGTGTGGCCGCTGGCCGCGAGACATCCTGCCGAGACGGTCCCGACGTATCCCAATCCGAACACACTGATTTTCATTATGCTCACCCTCTTCCGATTGATTCAACGTTCCGCCCAGCGACTCTACTGGACCCTCATGGACACATCAGATAACCTGCCGAAAGTACTCAATCGTTTTTCTCAGACCATCCTCGAGTTCCACCTTAGGTTCCCATCCCAGCAGTTGCTTGGCGCGGCGAATATCAGGGCGCCTTACTTTTGGATCATCGACCGGCAACGGCTTATGTTCGATCTTGCTATTTGAGCCTGTGAGCTTGAGTACCAAGTCCGCAATCTGTTTGACGGTCAGTTCCCGTGGATTTCCGATATTCACGGGATCGTGCATCGTCTCCGAAAGCGGCTGATCAGACTTCGTTAAGAAACTCGCTCTGTTCGTACGTTCCGCAAACGACTTGTCAGAGTCGATGAGCAAAAGCTCCGTGATGCCACGAACGAGGTCATCGGCATAACAGAAGCTGCGAGTCTGGCTGCCATCTCCAAAGATGGTAAGCGGTTTACCTTTGAGCGCCTGAACTACGAAATTTGAGACCACCCGCCCATCGTGCGGGCGCATCCGGGGACCGTAGGTATTAAAGATCCGCACGATCCGGGTGTCGACCCCGTGATAGCGATGGTAGGCCATCGTCATCGCTTCGGCAAAGCGTTTGGCTTCATCATAGACGCCTCGCGGGCTGATCGGATTCACATTCCCCCAGTACGACTCAGGCTGCGGATTGACCAAAGGATCTCCGTAGACTTCGGATGTACTGGCTAACAACAGCCGGGCCCCTCTTGCCTTTGCCAGGCCCAGCACTTTGTGAGTACCCAGAGCCCCGACTTTGAGCGTGGCAATTGGCATCTCCAGATAGTCTTGCGGGCTCGCCGGAGAAGCAAAGTGCAAGATCGCGTCCAGCTGCCCGTCTACATGAATGTAGTCACAAATGTTGTACCTGACAAAACTGAACTTGGGATTCCCCATCAAATGCGAGATGTTTTCCACGCGACCCGTAATCAGGTTGTCCATGGCAACAACCTCGTGTCCTTTCGCGATCAACAGGTCGCTCAGGTGGCTCCCCAAAAATCCAGCTCCGCCTGTGATCAGTATGCGCATCGGTCCATGCTCCTTTATAAACATATTCTCTTTCTATCGAGAGACCGCAACGAGGCGTTCAGCTGTAGGGATTAATCGCCCTGCAAACCAATTTACATGCACAGCAGAGGATGCACCACTCTATTCCTGTTTGGGGGGGGGGTGGCGCAATTCCTTCCTGTCTTATTGCGCGTAACTTCAATGATGAACTGCCCGAATACCATGACAGAGGAGAGGAAGATGCCGCTCCCCGCGTCCTGCTTTTACGTTAGAACATTAGACTCTGGCAACAGACCACAAACCGTGCAGATAGCGCACCTAATCCAGCTCAAATTCTTTTTTCCAGTCGGAATCCCCTTCAAGCGGCTTCTGGTCTGGCTTGTACAGCACACAGTTCTCGAGCACGAGGACATCCATCTCGGTCCGCATAAAGCACCGATACGCATCTTCCGGAGTATGGACAATCGGCTCTCCCCGCACATTGAACGAGGTATTGACCAATACTGCATAGCCT
This sequence comes from Nitrospirota bacterium, assembly GCA_018971525.1. Taxonomy (GTDB): domain Bacteria; phylum Nitrospirota; class Nitrospiria; order Nitrospirales; family Nitrospiraceae; genus Palsa-1315. Next base: position 578 of record JAGXAR010000148.1, on the reverse strand, counting down.
GTTTGCACTTCAAACGCCTTCAGCAACGCATGGTAACGAGGGTTCGTCTCCTCGTGGACCGTTTGGACTCTCGCCGAGTAGTCCAGGTGGGTCACAGAAGGAATGTCCGACCGTTGCACGTTCAAGAGGTCGATACCCCACAGCCCCTTTTGCGCTGTCGTCATGGGACGACGTCGCTTCTCTTGCACTGGAGCGACGATCAACATATAGGGGCTATCACAGTGTAGCTCGAAGTAGTCCGACACTCGCTCTCGGAGAACAGAGGGAGCAAAGGGTCGAAACGACTCGCGATACTTGATCTTCAGGTTCATGACGGACTGCATTTTTGTGCTGCGCGCATCACCCAGAATGCTTCGGCCGCCGAGCGATCGCGGGCCAAATTCCATGCGGCCCTGCAGCCATCCTACGACCTTTTCCTCGGCAAGATCCTTGGCCACTTGTTCGAACAGGGCTATATCGGCGAGCCTGACGTAGGGAGCACCCTTCGATTTGAGAAACGTTTCAATGTCTTCGTTCGAGAAGGAAGGGCCCAGGTAAGCCCCCTTCATCTTGTCCTGCTTCCCGTTCGAAACTCGTGG
>JAGXAR010000147.1 GCA_018971525.1 Nitrospirota bacterium | reverse complement strand
TGCTCTCCAGCGCTGACGTGACCATCGGCTCCAGCTCTGGCCTCCTTGCGATCGATGCGCGCCTGGCCTCGCTCCAGGTTTGCGGTTTCTTTGTTGGTGAGCGCGCCCGATTGGACGCCTTGCTCAATCCGGCTTTGCTGATTGATATTGCGCTGTACATCGGCTTGCATCCGTTGCGAGGAGGCCGAATTCGGGTTGCCGCTCACGGCATTGTTGTCTAACTGGTTGATCCGTGCCGACTCTTGATTCTGGGCGCGCTGGATGCGGGCGGCTTCCTGTGGCGAGAGGCTGCCGTCTTTCAGCGCGTTTTTCTCCATGCGGTCGATGCGCGCCTCACCACGCTCCAGCTTCGCGGCCTCGCCGGTACTGAGCTGCCCGGACTTCAAGCCCTGCTCGATACGATTCTCCTGATTCACGTCGCGTTGCACCTCGGTGCCGACGGTCTGTGCGAACACGGCAGACGCACACGGGGTGCTCAGGATCAATGCGATGGCGGTGTAGCGGAACGTCATAAAATCCTCCTTTGGTGAAGTGAGTCCTTACCGTCGACAGGACGGCCCGGGACAGAGGCGGCTTATTTCAGCACCATGTAGATCTGATCTGCGGTGATGGACACTGAGGAATCGCTGTACATTCCATGGGCTCCGACGGCGTTCGCCTTCTGGCCTTGTGCCAGGCGTTGTTGGAGCGCCAAACTATAATCATGAAATTGAGTGAAGACCTGTATTTGTCCACTCGATCCCACAGCGAAAAGTCCCTGGATTGGATTCGCCGGCACGATCGTGGGCAACGATCCAAGGCCGAGGAGATCGGTCGCGACCGGCCCTCGCCAAACGTAATGAGCCGTACCCACCCCTGTTAGATCGAGCACCAATCCCGCATCCGTGTTGCTAGTGAATGGCCCCGCCGTCGGCGGACTCCAGTTCACCACTAACGTGGCCGGATCATCCACGAGGTTCACAAGGGTCTGCGCGGTGAAATCGGGTGGTGCGGTGTGAAACGGCGTCACGAAACCCAACACCCTCACCGGCGTTCCGGTCGTGAGTGCCGTAAGGTCCAATAATCCAGTGGCCACCTGATACTGTGTCGGATCGGCATCCGTGGTTGTCGACGTTCCCGTCCCGGCGAAGTTAAAGAGTGCAATTCGGCGGCCTTGGATTCGCTGCACATTGATTTGAAGCGAACCCGTTCCCGTCGTGTTCACGGTTCCTGCCACGGATGTCACCAGCAACCGGACCAGGCCGGTCGTGGCATCCAATGTATTGGTGGAGACATTGAACGTTCCGAACGCGGTGAGCTGTTGACCGACCGAGATCGCATCCTTCGTCAGTCCCGTGGTCATGAGCGCCTGTTGTCGGACTGTCGTGGTGGCGCCCACGTTCACCGTGACGGTCTCGTGAAACGTGAACGTGCCGTCGCTCCGGACCAATGTCGCGCCTCGTACAGTCAGTTGATCGCCGCTTCTCGCCATGACCACACCGGTCACGACGTCTCTGGTCCCCCCGGGCACACTGGAGCCGGCCAAAACTTCATTGGCTTTGAATTGTTTGGTGACGACCTCCCACTCTCCGATTGCCACGGTGGCCGTGCCCGTCGGCTTCGCAGCCAAGGCGGTCAGCCCCGCGTCTCCTTGAGACGTCACCTGATCGATCTCAAACACCGTATTGGTGTCCGTATGGACAGTCACCGATCCGAATGTGCTCAGCGGAACACTACCCAACGGACCAAACATCGGACGGAGAAACACCTGATAGGTGTGATTCTGTTGGTTGACCGAGTCGAGTGGACCGCGCAGCCGCATGGTCTTCGGATTCTGCGGATCCACGTCGGCCACCAGGAATGGTTTGACGGTCACGACCGGTGGGGTGACCGTAAGATCGACGGTGTTCGAGGCTCGAAGATTGAAGTCGAGCGTGAGATGCGAAGGAACTCCTGGCGCAATGACAAGCGCCCGGCGATCATCGAATCTGACAGTAACGTCGAGTGTCGTGATGGGATTGCCCTGCGCATCCTGGATATTAGCCACGGGGACAGAAATTGCATTGCCAGTCGAATCTTCCACTTGGAGATCAGCTGTTGAAAAATCGAGCCGCATGCGGGCGGAGATGTAGGTGCCTGACGGGATGGTCGCGGCAGTAAAAAATTCCGTCAGATCTACGTAGTCGGCAAAATTGATCCGCGTGGTCAGCGGCAGCGTTTCAACCTCCGTGCCATCCTGTCTCGTGAGGGTGAGAGACTGCACATTGACCACATAGGAGAGAAAATCGCCGGCCGCATCCGTTACGCTGATCAAGGCCTGGCCCGTGTTGGCGGTCGGCGCGCCAGATCCGCCCGTCCCACCACCGCTACAACCGACGAAGGAGAGGGTTGCTACTAGGACGCAGAGCACAACCTGCGATGTTGCTCTCCTCCTGCGTTGTCCTGCGGCTGGTTCCTGGATGTTCATGTGCATGACGATGTTCCTCCTTGGACTCACAAACCTTCGCCAACCACCACCGCAGACAAACGCAATCAATCACTGACGGGGACAAGCATTCGGCACAACGCATGACGAACCCAGTATCCGGCACGAACCCGACCAACCAGGTTATGCGTCTTGTGGGTTCGACTGTTGATGGGATGTCGGGTCCTCATCTTCAAAATAATAGACCCCGACTCCGACACGTTTCCGTCCCGTTCCGCGCACTGCAGGATTGACATCTCGATCTCGCTGTGACAGCCAGCCATCTAAGTGTTCAAGAAGCGCTTGTGCCTGATCAGCAGATAGACGCTGAAATTCTTCGACCGCTTCCACTGGCACGTTGTCATACATGACCTTGCGCTGGTATCGCGGAATGGCCTCCGCATCAAGGTTATGGGCGATCGTGGTGATGAGGTCCGCAGTGTCCGCGCCCAAGATCTGGAGTTTATCCGTTGCACTCTGTTGCGGCACATACGAGCGCGCGTGCAAACGAATGCGACCGTCCCTTGTCTTGCGCGCAGCTCCGACTCTGAGCAGCTCATCTAGCATGGCTCTGACAGGCAAATCTCCGCTATACCGGTGAACCAAGGATCCGAATGATCCCTTTTGGCCTTCGATTGGCAAGGCAAGAGGATTACCGCCTTGGTCGTGAAATTCTTTGTCGCGAACCCACCCAGCAATAACTCGAGCCGCACGGTTGTATCGATCCGTCGCTTCCGGACTCTGCACGTCGGTGGTTGCCATGATACGTCTCACCTCCTTGCGCGGCAGGCCGGTGAGAATCGAGACTCGTGACATTGTTTGTTTCCTTCCCGGGAGAGTGAACTCCTCGGTAGCCACACGAACATAAAGGTGGCGAGCTACCGAGCACAACGCATCGCAGGGAATACCATGCCGCAGCAGAATGCCCACCAGAGGGCGCAGTAGCACGGTCACTGCTGCGAGGATCGGTTGGACGGATCGCTTCATATTGGGCAAAATAGCCCAAATATGTACTCTAGTCAAGGAATCCTTTTTTTAAGTCAAACAATGCCTTTCGTCGGGGTGTCCTTCTACCCAGCCGCCACGGCCACTATCGCGATCGCGAGGGCAAACGGTCAGGCCGTTGCTCCTGCAGAAATGTGCGGTCTACTGATAGCCTGAAGAAGAAGTGGCCGTTTGCAGTATTATAGGCGGCAGGTTTCGAGCAGAATCGCTGGCTGAGGACCCGCTGGTGTTACCAACCGGTCCCTTGGTAACAGCCTCATGACCGACTAAGCCGGGGACTGCTGAGTTGGTCAGTCGACTACAGGATTCTCGTCACCATCGCGCTGCCCACCGACTGGCGCCTGGCGCTGCTTGATTGACTCCTGCTGCAAGCGACCAACACAGGCAACAGGCCGACGAGGAAGATGGCATAATGGCGGAGAATGACGCGCTCGGTTTTGAGCAAGGCCTCCGCTTCGAATGGAGCTGGCGAGGGCACATACGCGTCGGAGACGAACAGATAGGTGATGGCACCGATTCCGAGGGCATACCAAAATCGCCAGCGCCAGCGCCACAGGAACTCGGATTCCCGACGATAGATGAGGGCCACTTGCAGAAGGAGACCCGCAGTCGCGAGGGATTCCGCGGCATACAGGCCCATGTAGGCCGCGCTCACGTAGCTGCCCAAGAACACGAGCGCATTGAGGATCAGCGTGGCGAGAACGAAGGAGCGCCGTGAGATGGGTTGAAGCGTCATGTTAAACCTTTTGACACTTCATCGATGCGCGGGTGAGTTCGCACCTGATTCGGCAGCCCCTTCTCCACAGGGCCGCTTTCGCCAGCCTGGCCGGGCGAATTGACATGCTCTTTGAACACTTGGCTTGGACGGAAGCTGACCACCCGACGTGCCGAGATCGTGAGCTCCTCGCCTGTGCGGGGATTTCGTCCTGGTCGGGGGCCTTTCCTCCGGACCATAAACGTACCAAAGCCAACAATGGCGATCGACTCTCCGTTTTTCAGGGTCGCCTTGAGAAGTTCAAGAATCCCTTCTAGGAGCTCAGCCGCCTCTTTCTCCGGGATTCCCGCATTCTGATGGATCCTCCGAGCCATGTCGGTTTTCTCATTGGATGTCATACCCATGCGTGGCATACACAGCGGGGTTCTCGAGCGGAAAGATGTATAGCACTTGCACAATATTCAGAGCAATGACTCCGCTCATCAGAGCCTTTGTGGTTACCGGTTCCCCAGCCAGCCACTTGACTGCTTCGATAAATGGGAGCAGTACAGTCATGACATGTTTCGCAACACTCTTCACTCCACGCTCCGGGCCGGCGGCTATGCCCGAGTCCATCGCGTCGTTGTAAAGGCCCGGACGCCTCCATTGTCTTCCAGCCCTCGGTGGCTACCCTCAACACCCGCTTCCCGATAAACCCACGCAGCCGTGTATGTGATCACCCCGCCTAACCTTTTTGTTCATTGACTCTTCTTTTTTTTTGAGCGGCTCATTCTCGCCAATTCCTATCTCATGGATTCGACAGGAACAGTTTTGATCGCACCCAGACAACGCCCGATACACCGCTGAAGCGTAATACACCTGTAGTGGCTCATGAGTGAATACCGATGACGAGGGGAGTGACGACCATGCGAGAGAGTCTGGAGTCCACCGCTGAAACCCTGCTCACGTCTCTTGATCCAGCTCTACATCCATTGCCGGTGCCCGTGATCGACGGTGCTGCCTCAGCCACCTTAGTTCCCACCATGCTCGTGGAAGCCATACCCGGCTCTCTTGTCCTGAGCATCCTCATCTGTCTCTTGGATTATCTTGAGACTGCCACCGCGATGACCAGCAACTCCTTAGCCCTCTGTCCCTTACGCAGGACGGAGCAAGACGCTGTGCGCGCACACCCATGCGGGGTCCCGCCCAGCTCAGCCCGCACGGCAAGGGACGGACGCACCCACTGAGGCACGCTGGAGCGTCAGGCAC
>JAGXAR010000053.1 GCA_018971525.1 Nitrospirota bacterium | reverse complement strand
CATCTGATGCATGGCTACCTTATTCTGTTCATATGTTTGTGCAGTCTCAAGCATTTGTTTTCTATATGACGCCTCATTTCCCTTTGAGGTTCTCGTCACTATTGCATGGTTATATTGTTCAATCTTGTAAATGAACTCCTTGTTTCGGGATCGCCACAAACTGTATGCGCGGTCATTTTGCTTTTTGTATTCTGGAAACTTCGTGTTGCACAGTTCGTTAATGATTCTCACGGAGTCAATCGCGCCATAAACTGTGTAAAAGTCTAGAAGCGGCTTACCAGTAGCACTCCTAATGTCAGCGAACGCAAGCGAAGGCAAGATCACAAACGCAAGTAGACAAATGACCTTGCTTGGCGTTGAGTTTATTGGCATGGCATTTCCTCCGTTTTGACACCTAACGTGAAGCTAACCGGCCGCCTAGGCCGAAGGCCGAAGGGAACCCAACAGCGCAGCTGTTGGGCTGTCCGCGTTTAGCATAGGGTTAGGTGGCATTTCCCCTACGGCCATGGGCCTCTCGTTCTCGGCACTGCCTGCACATCGTGTACTCAAAAACAACCGTAGGGATTGCACCGAAGAGGGCGTCGGCATTCTCCTCAAAAAGGTGGTAGCAGTACTCGAACACGCCCTGAATATAGAGTTTATCGACGCCCTGCTTCTTCGGGTCATCCAGATGATGGATCAAGTCATTTGCATGCTTTCTCAACTCTTTCAGGCGTGGAAACAGAAGTGCTCGAATCACATTCACGCCGATCGTGGCTTCCCGGCACTTGCGGCAGAAAATCGGCGGCTCCTCGGGAATGTGGCTCTGAATGTCTCGGATCAACAGTTCATCCGCCGAACGAGTCGCAAGTGCAACAACATAGGCCGTTGAGAGCTTCTCCATCCAATCGCGTCCGCCAGCGTAACTGTTGTACGCGCGAAGTGCCGTAGTGCGCTGAATGATAGCCTTCGAAAGTCGGATGCCCGCACCTTCACCAGGTCTGATACCGACCGCATCGATCTGCTTCGGCTGGAAACTGAGGTTGTCCGTGGTGCTCACGTTGCCACCTACAATGTTTAGGCGGGTCCGCATAAGAGCTGGATCTGCCAATTTCTACCCGCATAACACGCCATCGGTTCTCCCGAAACATACGCGACAAACTCTACTATTTCAGTCAGTTGCAGTTCTTCTGGTAGTTAGCCCTACCTGTTATGCGGATCCGCATAACAGCACCTCCGTAAGGGGGTTCAAAGTCCATCTGCGAACTGCGAACGCCCCCAGAGCCGCGGTTGAGGGCATGAATATACATTATCGTTGTCATGACGTAACTTTGGAGCCAGAGAGATCCTCCCCTATCTCTCTTTAGGGGAATGGCCGAGGCTGCCCTTTGCTGCGCACATTCTTTCAATTCTCCATTACATTTTGAAGGGTAGCCTGGTCGATCCTCGATTGCGCGCGTCCAACGGAGGTAGGTTCATCCGGTCTATCTCGTCTATCTGGTTTGTCGGGTTGGTCGGACCGAAAATTCATCCAGAAGAACCAGATACACCAGAAAGACCATCCAACCAGACAGACGAGCCCGTGCGCGTTGCGCGAGCACAGGAGCCCCCCTCGTCCCATCTTTTCCTTTCCCCCACCTTCCCTGGGGGAGCCGCCGGACGGTCCTTCACTGCGCGCATCGACCGAGCACATTCTGATCGTGCGCGGTCGGCGAGCAAAAAGGATCGTCCGGCGACTCCCCCCACTCTTCACCCTTGACAGAGGTACCTCCCCCTGGCTATGATTCCCGCCACTTGATTCGACCTTGTAGTTGAGAACGTATTTTTCCGGCCACCATTATTCAAAGGAGTAGGCGTATGAAGCTCGTAATCGGCACTGTTGCGACCGTCTCCGGTGTCCTGTTTGCGCTGTCGATGGCCTCGGCGAATCCATCGCTCCTCCCCAAGCATGAAGGCTATCCTATGAAGAACAGCGGAAGCCCTGTGACGGGCCAGCCAACCGCCAACGATCCTGGCCAGTCTGATGCACGAGGGGAAGCCACGCTCATGAAGTCAGCTGAGTCCATCAAGAGCGCCCAACAGAACCTGCACAATTCGAATAATGCACGGGTTGCTGAAAGTCAGGGTGCGGGCCGTCTTCCGAATGTTCAGGGTCCTCAGATCAAGATCGCTCCCCCGGTCACGTCCGCCACGAAGATCTCTGGCGATCGGAAGATCGAATAGTCGAGCTGTTCAGCGAGATACAACAGGGGGGTACCGGATCTATCCGGCGCCCCCCTGTTTTTTTGTGCGTCCGGTCCGAGTGGGAGCTGTGATCGTACGCAACCGGAATCGCCAGGGTTTCTTGGCCCACTCGCCCGCGTAGTCGACGCCGACGCGTGGGTGAGCCCCCACATCTCTTTTTTCCACCAATACCCCTCGATCCTCGAACCAGATGGCGTCGCCGGTTGTGAGATCCACACGGTTGAGACGGCGATCAATCTGCAGCGCGCGACAGAGCCGCCCCGGTCCATCGATCAGCTCTCCATCGATTTCAATCGCTCTGATTAAGACGGCTGAGGGAAACTGCTCCCGCTCCGTCACCACGTTCAAACAATGGTACATCCCATAGATGAGGTAGACATAAGCGACCCCTCCCGGGCCAAACAGGACATCTGTCCGCTGCGTTCTCCCTTTCGAAGCATGGCAGGCCTTATCCTCCGGCCCGACATAGGCCTCCACTTCGACGATCTTACCCGCCAGGATACAACCATCGATCACCCGAACGAGATACTTGCCAATGAGCGATCTCGCGACCGTAACCGTGGGGCGATTAAAATAGATGCGCGGCAAAATTCTGCGCTGTGTCTTCATATAGCCTCACTATAGATCGCTCAAAACGATCTTCCAACAAGGTGCAGGAGAAGAAAGCACCGGAGGCGCAGGCATTCTCACCCGCCCAACCCCGAGCTGCAAGAGCAGCTCATTCCCGGCGGGGTACGTAGAGGATGCTTTCGGGACGAGCACGCAGTTGGAAGTCATTTTCAGCAGCCTGTTCGACCTGCTAAAAGTACCAGGCAACGCCGCCCATGACGGTACGCGGGTTTCCCGGCACGAAGTGAATGTCGTTGACCGGCGCCGCCTCGTTTCTCAATTGCGATTCGAATGCAAATATGGCCTGTTCCCATTTCGTGTTGAGCAGATTCTGAATGAAGAAGAATGCTTCCAGACGTCCATGCGACAGCTTGGTCGGCAGTTGATACCGTTCCGAAAGATCGAAGTCAATCCAGGAGGGAGATTTGACACTCCGGTCCTCTGTGAGAGGCCGGACACCGAGATATGTCGCCTGCAATTGCGACGTAAGCCCTTCCGGCCATTTCAGGAGCAGGGCCCCATAGGCCGTCACTTCAGGCGCGAGAGGAATCGCGTTTCCGTTGCGAAACTCGGCTTTCGTCCATGTCATGCTGCCGTTGATATAAATCGGGCCCCATACTTGTCCGCGCGCGGCCACCTCCACACCCTCTCGCCTGCTAGCGCCACGAATTACTGTCGTGCCTTCGTCTCCCACAAACACGAGTTCTGATTTGAGATCCAATCGCCAGATGGTTGCGGTCAACTCGACCCCTCCGGGGCCCCAGGGTTTCGACCGTACACCGACCTCATAGCTCTTGGCTCGGGCAAGCGGTGAAGAACCAGGCACGACGACCGAGCGCGCGTCGTTGCTGTGATAGCCTTCGCCGTAGTTCGTAAAGAATTCGGTGCTAGCCCAGGGACCCAGGATGAGATTCATTTTCGGAAGGACGATGCCGGAGCTCGTCCGGCCGGCAGGTTGCTCCGCACAAGTCGCACAGCGATTACGCACATCGAAGGTGAACGTTTCAGCGCGCAGTCCGCCCGCCAATCGCATCCACGACGTCGGCTGCACCTCCGCCTTGACGAACGGCGCATAGGACGCTTCAAGCACATCGCTGTCCGTGGTAGCTCCGGTTGGCACTCTCGTCGTTTGGGTCCCGAGTCGCGCGTGGATATTGTCCACTCTAGTTTGAACCCCGATCGTCCCAATGCTCGGCAAACCCAGCACCTCTCCACGCTGTTTGTATCCGATGTCACCACCGTACATCACCCGTCGATCGGATTGCTGGATGCCGTCGCCTCCGGTCGGCACGCCATTGGTGGCGATATCGTTGGCGAAAAATGTGAAATTTGTGAAGAGATCTAACCGATAGTACTGGGCATAGGCATTGGTAAAGAACTGGCCGCCAGACGTGGTGTCGTAATGATAGTTCAACCGGGCGGTGCTGCGGAGCGTCTTGCCCCCTTCCGACGGGTCAATGGCGCCAAACCGGTCAAGCGAGCCATCCTGCACGGCACGAAGAGGAACCTCACCCGACGCGTTCCACTGCGCCTTCTGAAAGGTGCCGGTCAGGCTCAGTTCGTCCCGCCCGGCCAGGTTCGTCGTCATTTTCCCCAAGACGTTGCCCCTGAAATAGCGGTTGTCGTTTTTGAACGGACCGTTCGTGTAATAACCCTCAGCCGCAAACAGGGTACGCACCCTGTCCTTGGTTGGAGAGAACATGAGCATGTATCGCTGAGTGTCGAACTGCCCCCCGGCCGCCTGCACAACCCCTTCCTTGACGACATCCCGCGTCTTGAAATTGACCGCCCCTGCCGTGGCAAAATCGCCGAACTCTGGAAGATAGGCCCCTTTATAGACATCAAGCCCCTCGATGGTTTCGGGGATGATGAAGTTGAGGTCGCTATAGCCTTGTCCGTGAGCGTGAGTGCGCAGGTTAATTGGCATGCCATCGGCAAAGAACGCCACATCGGTGCCGTGATCGGCGTCGAAGCCACGAAGAAAATATTGATCGGCCTTACCCGCCCCGCCAGAATGTTCCACCGCAATGAAGCCGGGGATCAACCGTAACACCTGCGCTGGACGGCCCTGAGGTTGCAGGAGGTACTCTTTGTCAGGGATGAACTGCTGGGAAGAGGCCGCGACCGGCCTTTCGCCGATGACTGTAACTTCCGGAACTTCGACTATATCCTGATCTGGATCATGGGCCCGTACGGACTCCACGATGGTCGACAGCGCAGTCACAGCAGCCAGAGATAACACAAGGCGTCGCATTGTCACACCCCTATACATCCATATGCATGGGCAGATGAGACGCCCACGATGATCTTTCGACAGCCGACTCATCGACTGGCGCAGACCCTCGTGGCCTGGCGACAACTATGACCTGGGAGAATCCGGCTAGGCGGGCCGGACCGGGCTGACCAAGGAACGGACTCGGGACAGGGACTGCATAATCAATGCTTCGAGGGTGCAGGCCCCCGCGCCCACAATTTCCACGCGAACCTGATTGAGAGGCAGCAGAACCTTCGTGGCCCGTGCTTCTAGAATGGCGTGAACGATCTCCGGTGTCACCTCACCGAGCATCGCGCCTGACAATACCAAATTCAACGAGGTGACAATCACATCCACTGTAGGCAGCGTGTCGGCAATCGCGCGGGGCCCAACACCCACCTGTATCGCGCCAGCCTGTTTCATCGCCGCCGCCGCCACGGTATTGGTCCCCAACGCCACAATGTTATGGGTCTGGCCGAGTTCCGACTGGAGTCCAGCTACCAACCGGGAACCAATCCCACCACCCCGCCCATCGATCACACACACCCGCATGGCCTAGACCAGACCCTTACCGGTCGTCGCCATGGTGAGTTTGCCATGCTTGACCCCCTTGACTGATACCAGCGCATCCGCCACTTTCCTGATCTCCGACCCTTTGCCCTTCGCCACCAAGACCTCAAGACAATGGTCATGGTCGAGATGGACGTGCATACCGGCCATGATGTGGCCTTGAAAGTCGTGCTGGATATGGGTGAGCTTTCTGGTCAAGTCGCGCACATGATGGTCATACACAAACGTGATCGTCCCGACCGTCTCTTTGTCGTCGTCCCACTCCTGCCAGACCAGGGTGTCCCGGATCAGATCCCTTACCGCCTCCGAGCGGTTCGTATACTTGCGTTTCTTGATGTGCAGGTCGAAATCGTCAAGCAGATGATGGTCTAACGACACGCCGAATCGAATCAGCTTCTTCATGACAGCCTCATAGGTAGCACGATTTATAAAAACGTAGCATCACCCGAGACACAAATCAATACATAGTCGCCACAAACAAGCAGGGGACATACTCAGCTGGGATCTAGGCGTTCAACGGCAGGGGGCGCGGGGTGTCTCGAATTGCGCGCGTCCAACGAGGGCCTTCTGAGGCCGCGCGTTGCGCGAGCACGCGAGGCATCCCGCGCGCGCCGCTGTCTCTTCTCTTATTCGCTTTGAATCGGAATGTAGAGGACGTTCCCCTGCCGATTGACCAGCAGAAGGGCAAGGTCGGTGGGTTTCAGAGGATCGGCGAGTCGCTGAAACACGGCGAAGCTGGGAATCTGCTGACGATTGAGTTCCAACACCACGTCACCGGGCTGGAGGCCGGACGATTCGGCCAGACTGCCTTCTTCAATGTCAGTCACCACTACCCCGTTGGTGACAGCCAGATCCATCTGCCGGGCCAACGGCACGGTCACATCGTCGAAGACGACGCCTGCAAGGGGATGGGCCACGGCATCTGAGGCCGATGCGGCCTGGCTCTTCTTGGTCCGTTCACGCGGCGCTTCCTGCACCACCAGCTCAGCCTGATACGGCTTACTCTCGCGCATGAGATCCAGTCGGTGCTTACTCCCGATCGTGGACGCGGCTACGAGGTTCCGAAGATGTCCGCTGTCCATCACGTCGCGCCCGTCAAATCGCACGACCACATCGCCGCGCTTGAGTCCGGCTTTTTCGGCGGACCCTTTCGCATGCACATCAGTCACGACCGCGCCTTTCACATCGGGAAGACGAAAGATCTTGCCTAGCAAGGGCGTAACATCTTGCGTCGAGGCGCCGAGGAACCCACGGACAACACGACCGGTCTTGAGCAGGCTCTGCATGGCAGCCCTGGCCATATTGCTCGGAATGGCGAAGCCCACGCCGACGCTCCCGCCGGTCGGACTGGCGATGGCGGTATTGATTCCCACCAATTCTCCATTGATGGTCACCAAGGCCCCGCCGGAGCTGCCTGGATTGATGGGGGCATCGGTTTGAATAAAATCTTCGAAGTCGGCGACACCGACATCGGCGCGGCCGACTGCACTGACAATGCCAAACGTCACACTGCGACTCAACCCAAGCGGGTTCCCGATCGCGAGCACAAATTCGCCGACGGCGAGCGTGCTCGAATCCCCCCATGTGACCGTCGGCAGATTGTTCGCCTGAATTTTTACCACGGCCACGTCGGTCTTCGGATCAGTGGCTACCACTCTTCCTTTGTATTGCCGTCGATCGGCAAGGATCACTTCCACATCGACCGCATCGGCCACCACATGGTTGTTCGTAATAATGTAGCCATCCGGCGACACAATGACGCCGGAACCCTGACCATATTGCCGCCTCGCAGGGGGAGCATCCTTGAACAGTCCGAACGGGAGGGCTTCGTCGCTGAACGCTTGATCGCGCACCATCACCGTGGAAGCAATGCTGACGACCGCGGGAATCACTTTGGTCGCGGTCGCCTTGACCTGCGTCTGGAGTTCCCCTCCGCCCGCCACAGAAATCACACGACTCTTGGCCAGAGCAGTTCCACCGACAATCGAGCCCCACACGCAGAGCCCGATCACGATTCGCAATATGAGATTGGCTCGAAACACGCCACGGTCCTTTCTGAAATCAGTCTCCACTCGGTCGACGATAAGCGGCCCTAGCCTAGCACGCAGGCGTCTGAGTCGCACTTACAATTCCATATGACGCAGACGGAGGGCATTGGAAATGACCGACACAGAGCTGAAGGTCATGGCGGCACTCGCAATCATGGGACTCAAGAGGACTCCCCAGACCGGATAGAGCACCCCGGCCGCGATCGGCACCCCGATTACGTTATAGAGAAAAGCAAACAATAGATTCTGTCGAATATTCCGCATCGTGGCTTGACTCAGCCTCCGCGCGCGGAGCAGCCCGCGCAGATCCCCTTTCACCAGCGTAATCCCCGCACTCTCAATGGCGGTGTCCGTCCCGGTTCCCATGGCGATCCCGACATCGGCCAACGCGAGAGCCGGTGCATCGTTGATGCCGTCGCCGGCCATCGCCACTATGCGGCCTTGCGACTTGAGACGAGCAATGATCTGTCCCTTTTGGTCCGGCAAGACATCAGCCATGACCTCCTCAATGCCTAGTTGCCGCGCCACTGCCTCGGCCGTCTCGCGATGATCTCCCGTCACCATGACTACGCGAATGCCTTCAGCCTTGAGCTCCTGCACCGCGTCACGAGTAGAAGCTTTGATCGGATCTGCCACGCCAAGCACGCCGGCAGCCTGCTCATCGATGGCGACAAACAGGATCGTCTGCCCTTCACGACGAAGCGAGGCCGCTTCGTCGTCCAGCTGCGTGAGGCTCTGGCCGGATACCCCGACATCGTTTCGCAAGAACGCAGCTGTCCCGATGGCAATGCGACGACCAGCGACCGATCCGGTCACACCCTTCCCCGTCACCGAACGAAACTGCTCGACAGGGGCACACCCGATCCCCCGCCCTTCCGCTCCTGCCACGACCGCTGCGGCCAGCGGATGTTCGCTGCTTCGTTCAAGACTCGCGGCGAGGCGCAGCAGATCGTCATCGGTCCAGGGCGGCACAAAACGCATCGACAGCAGTTTCGGTTTACCCTCCGTGAGGGTCCCGGTCTTATCAATCACGAGCGTATTCACCCTGCCGAACACCTCCAACGCTTCAGCCTTCTTCACCAGAACACCAACCGTCGCACCACGACCTGTCCCAACCATGATCGACATCGGCGTAGCCAATCCCAATGCGCAGGGACAGGCAATAATCAGGACCGCCACAGCGTTGACCAGCGCATAGGCCAACTTCGGCTCTGGACCCCAGATTGCCCAGGCCACTGCCGTGATAGCCGCTGCAGCGACAACCAGCGGGACAAAATACGCCGCGGCCACATCGGCGAGACGCTGGATCGGCGCCCGACTCCGTTGCGCCTCACTGACCATCTGCACAATCCGGGCAAGCATCGTGTCTCGCCCGACTCGTTCAGCGGCCATCACAATCCCGCCTGTGCCGTTGATGGTCCCCCCGGT
Source organism: Nitrospirota bacterium (assembly GCA_018971525.1). Classification (GTDB taxonomy): domain Bacteria; phylum Nitrospirota; class Nitrospiria; order Nitrospirales; family Nitrospiraceae; genus Palsa-1315. The sequence continues at coordinate 17,411 of JAGXAR010000053.1, read as the reverse complement.
CACCCGTGCCCCGACTGTTTTTTCGACAGGGATCGATTCCCCCGTGATCATGGATTCATCCACAGCGGTCGTACCTTCTTGGACCATCCCGTCGACCGGCACTCGCTCTCCTGGCCTGACACGTAGTAGCTGCCCCACCTGAATATGCTCGAGCGGTACATCTTCTTCCTGCCCGTCCGGCCGGATCAGCCTGGCTGTCTTTGGCGCAAGCCGGAGCAAGGAGCGAATCGCGGAACTCGTCTGACTCCGAGCCTTCAGCTCAAGAACCTGGCCAAGCAGGACGAGCACCGTAATCATGGCTGCAGCCTCGAAATAGACCGCAATCGAGCCGTCATGCAGCCGGAATGAACTGGGGAGGAGCGTCGGCGCAACGGTGGCCACGGTGCTGTAGCCATAGGCCGCTCCCGTTCCTATGGCAATGAGCGTGAACATGTTGGGGGCCCGGTTCACCATCGAAGTCCACCCTCGCTGGAAAAACGGCCAGCCGCCCCACAGCACGACCGGCGTCGCCAGCAGCCATTGCACCCAGTTCCTCGTCGAACCAGTGAAGGCCCGTGGAAGTGACAAACCGGGAATCATATCGGCCATCGCCAAGAGCATGACCAAGAGGGAAGGCCCGAGACAGATCCAAAACCGTCTGGTCATATCCTCGAGCTCAGGATTCCGCTCATCTTCGAGCGAGACGACTTTGGGTTCCAGCGCCATCCCGCAAATCCGGCAAGCCCCTGGTTTGGTTTCAAGCACCTCCGGGTCCATCGGACAGATGTATTCGACCACTCCGCCGGATGGAACCGGCATAACGCGAGGAGTGCGCTGCTCAAGGGGGGTCAGATAGTGGATCGGGTCGGACCGAAACTTGGTGAGGCAACTTGTCGCACAGAAATAGTAGGTCTTCCCTTGAAACTCATAGAAGCCGGCTGCCGTGGCCGGCTGCACCGTCATCCCGCACACGGGATCGATGGCCGCTACTGCCCCCGGCACGACCGGAGCAGGCTGCACCATCGGAAGGGGTCTTCTCGTGGTCTGCTTGGCGGCACTGCCTGCTGGCCGTGGCTGCAACGCCCGCTCCGGGTCGGCTTTAAATCGTTCCAGGCAGGACAGGCCGCAAAAGTAGAAGCGTTGGCCTTGATGGTCGTGACTTCCGGCTGCCGTAGCCGGATCGACCGTCATCCCGCAGATTGGATCAATCGCCATCTTTCCTCAAAAGGAGTGTTGAGTTTAAACTTCTGAGTTCCAAGTTTTCGAACTCACAGTCACTCAGCACTCAAAAATTCCGAACTCACTTTTTCTTATCTGCATCCAGAATGCTCTGGATGATCAGCTTGAGATTCTCCGGATCGATATTCTCCGCCCTAATATTCCCGTCGAGGAGCACGGTCGGGGTCTGCTGCACCTTGATGCGCTCGCCCCACTTGCGCCCCTCTTCGAATATCTTGGCTGGCTTTCCGCTGGCCATTCCTTCTTCAAAGGCCTTCGGATCGAGTCCGACTTCCTTGATCAATCCTTCCCGGAGCGAGCGATCCAGCACTCCTGTGATCTTATCTTTATGGATGGTGCGAAAGAGAACGGCTTTCATTTCATTCCCCTTTCCCATCAGCTTGGCCTGCTCGTACATATCGAACGGGGTCGGCAGCTTCCCATGAATTACCGGGAACCCCACCATCGTCGCCTCAAGCTTGTTCCCGAACTCTTTCTGCAGCAGTGCCAGGCCTTCCCCATCGAACCGGTGACAATGCGGGCAATAGAAGTCGGCGAACTCAATCAACTTCACCTTGCCGGGCGTATGCGTAGACACCTCACCCTTCAGAACTTCGAACTTGCCCTTCAATTCGGGAGACGCGGCGGTAGCTAATGAGCCCCATAAGACGACGACACTCCATACAATCGCACATACCGCCGAGGCCCATTGCGCACACGGTCTGTTCACCATATCGACTCCTTTCTTGGATCAACGCTGACCGCTCATTATATCGAATGTGCTGCGAACTTACTCCTTGCTCTTTGTTATACTGTGGCCATGCTGGCGCGTATGATGCTCCCTCCAGTGGCCTTGCTCGTCACGCTCGCAGGCTGTGCTTCGACGCATGATGCAGGGGACGGCTCGGATGCACAGACACAGGCACAGGCACAGACACTCACCTTCCTCCAGGTCAAGGCAGCACCGGACTCCTTTAAAGCTCAATCTGTGTTCTTCGGCGGTATTGTGTTGACGGCCCGTCGGCTCAAAGAAGGCACGAGAATCGAGATCCTGCAGCTGCCGCTCGATCGATCACTGCGTCCCGGATACGACTTGACCCAATCACAAGGCCGCTTCATCGCCCTCCGGCGAGAATTCCTCGATCCCGCCACCCTCCCGCAAGGAACCAGCGTCACCGTGACCGGAGAGGTCACCGGCTCCATCACCTTGCCGTTGGATGAGACGGACTATACCTATCCCGTCATCGAGATCAAGCGACTTCAAGTTTGGGCCAGATCGGAAGACGTGGCCCCCCGCATCCGCCCCTACATGGGTCCAGGCCCTTATTGGGGACCTTACTGGAGCCCCTTCTGGCAACCTTGGCCCTACTGGTAGTGCCAGGATGCTGAAAATGTCGATCTACTCACCCGCCCGACCCTGGGCGGGCCGGGACGCGCCCTTTCCCATGCAGCGTTCTCGCATTGTTCAGATCCTCAACGTCCCATAATAGATTCTCGGAGATCTGAATCGCCGCAGAAGCTTTCCCGTTCGCCAAGATCCATTCTAGGGGCGAACGGCCCACACGAGGTGCGGCCTGTACCTCCTCGGCCCTGCACGCGCTGCGGCCTTGCCCGTGGAACAGCACGTCTTGGCGCGCCGGGGTTGGGCGGGTAAGTAGTCTGGCCTTTTTGAGCATCCTGTACAGGGCCTCCTGTCGTCCAATACGTGCCGCCCATCGAACTGCTGTCTCCTCATTTTAGTTTTTGCTCAGCCTGCTAGAGACAACAATGCCTCGGCTCCACTTGGACATCCGAGGCATTCGGGTGAACTCCACAACGGTCAGCTACTTTGACGAGAGGATCCTCGCCTCTTCATCCTGCTCGCACGACCGTCATCGACCTCCGGACCCTACGATCCGCTCAACGCGATCGTCGCGCCCACCGAGGTTGAGGTACTTGTGATATTGGGCCAGAGCTTTCGGCATGTCTTTCCGATGCAGCTCATAGAAGACACCCAAGTTGTAGTGCGCTTCAGCATAGTCCGGCTTTAGCGCGACGGCTCGCTCGTAGGACTGTTCCGCCTCTTCAAACCTGTTCAATCCGGTGTAGATCACACCCAGGTTCATATGCGCTTCGGCATACTCCGGGCGGTACCGCACGACCTCAAGAAATTCCCGCTCCGCCTCCACGGGCCTACCTTGGCTCCGATGAATAAACGCGAGGTTATAGTGCGCATCCACTAATGCGGGCTTTGCCGCAATGGCCTGTCTATACGAATAGGCGGCTTCCGCGAGATCGTTGTTCTTCTCCGCCATCCGTCCGGCGAGGTACCAGGCATCGGCATACTTGGGATCGAACTTGAGCAGCCGATCCACCGTCTCTCGCGCCTCGCGACTGTCTCCCTGCGCCTCATACAACAATGCGAGATTGTACAGGGCGTCACGGTGGCTTGGACGGACGGCCAACAAGCTTTGATAGGTCTTGGTGGCCGCGGCAAAATCACGACGCTGTTCATACAGCTTGGCTAAGTCGAAGTAGGAATCGGCATGGCGGGAATCGATCTCGATCGCGCGCCTGAGGGCCTGCTCCGCCTCAGCTGATTTTCCTTGAATCAGATAGACCTCGGCCAGATCGTTCAAGGCATCGGGATAGGCCGGTTTCAGCTTAAGCGCGTGGGTGAAGGCATCGACCGCCTGAGCCGGTTTCTTTTCTTTGAAATAAATGAGGCCAAGCAGGTGATGGGCTTCAGCCGAGGAGGGATTCGACTCGATGGCTTTCCTGGCAGCTTCGGATGCCGCGGCGAGATCGCCCTGGCGCAACAAGACCATGCCACGGTCGGAAAGCTTCATGGCCGCATCCGACTGCGCGGCAAAAACCTCATGGAATCCGAAAGAGATAAGGAGGGCGAGCAACGCGCAACAGAACCAGCGTGATCCGTTCCCTGCTCCTAGCACCACCATGCACCCTCCAGGCTCCGTCACACGTGGACGAATCGGACTATAACGACCATAGTGGGCGAAATCAATCAGCGTCGATGTCGGGGAAGAGCAAGGCGCCTCCCCGGCATCGAGTGCAGAGTGAAGGCCAGCAGGAACGTCCCCGCCACTGCGATCCGGACCCAAAATCATCGATTTATCCCACCTGCGCCAGGCAACTATTTAGAACAGCCCCAACGTCACGCCGCCATAGATAGCCCGTCCGTAGCCGGCGAAGAACGCCTGGTTGCCCGCGGCTTGGGCGGTGGTTTCACCCCCGATCACTTGGCCGGACGCGGCGTACTTCTTGTCCGCGATGTCGTCCAACTCCAGATATAACTTGGCGAATCGGAACCAGGAGTTTTGCAGCTCGAAATTCTTGTGGACATTCACATTCGCGACTACATAGGAGGGGATACTGAACGTGTTGCTGTTGTTCAGAAAATAGCTATTGTAATAGCTGCCTTCGAGCCAACCGCCCCACCCGGTCGGCTCATGATCGTATGCGACTTTGGTATTGAACACATCGGTCGGCACATTGGGCACATGCTTGCCATCCCGGACCAAGAACCCCGTTGCTGTGCGATCTGAAAAATTAATGTACTTGGCATGAACGTGGGTATAGGCCCCGGAGAATCGCAGGCCTGTCAATGGTCGCCAATCGTAGGAGGCTTCAATGCCGCGATATTGAGAGGAGTCAGCATTGACGGAAGCTGTGTTCGTGCCTGATATCGTCTGCGTGATGATCTCGTCCTTGAAGAACGTCCAGAACCCGACGAGTTGGACGGTGAGGTCCTTCGTGAGCTTCGATTCCATGCCCATTTCCGTATTGAGGTTCTTTTGCGGTTTGAGGCCGAAGTTCGTACCAGGCAGTCCCGTAACGGGATCGCGCAAGAGATTGGAAAATTGCGGAATGCCGTACCCCGTCGAAGCTCGAATCCAATGTCGATATGCCTCCGCGGGTTTCCAGGTGAGCGACATTTCCGGCGCCCAATTAGAGTAATTCAGACTCGCGTTGGCACGCGAGGCCACCGCGCCGGTCGCGCTGTAGTTGGTCGCCTGCGTGCTGACGCGGGACTGTTCGAAACCAAGCCCGGCCGCTAATATCCAGGTTGGCACGAATTCCAGTTCTTCACGGAAGCGTCCACCGATGTTGAAAATCGATCCGCGGGCGTTCTGGATCAAGGTCCCTTTTGTTCCGTACCCGTCGGCAAGATTCTGGAACTGGTTGGCTTTCTGGTCCATCTCGTTGACAAAGAAGCCGACATAGCTCTTCAGCGGCATCTCTCCAAGTCGGCCCTCGTGCCGTAAATCGGTGTAGTGCTTGTAGTTGGGATTTGTGTTCTCAGTGATCTGCGAAAATGTTTGCTGGATGTCTTTGACGTCGTAGTCGGCCTCCATCGTCAGGACGGTATTCGCGTTGAACTGCCGCTCGTACATGCCCCCCAGGATCGTGCGACGATCGACGCGGCCTTGATTGAGCAAGAGTGCGTTGGCACAACCGGCGTTGTAGGTGCCGGGCGAACAGGTCGTTTGCGCGCCGCCTGCCTGCCGGTCGTTGGCAATAAACTGGGCTTGGGTGAGTCTGGTCGGCACCTTCGTATTCAACCAGTTCGAGATCGCCTTGAAATAGAAATTCTGCTTGTCATCCGCCTTGAAGCGAACATTGAAGTTGAGCGTCTGGGTGTTGTAATTACTGTTTTGGATAAAGCCATCTTCCATTACCTGGCTCGCAAACATGGCGACGTCGATTTTGTCTGTCTCTTGACCGACGGCGAGGCCGTACTTTTGGTACCCGTAGGAACCGCCAGACAAGAAGGTTTCCGCTCCGTTGATGTCGCTCCCCCGCCTGGTCCTGAACTGAACCATTCCGCCGAGCGCATAGTTGTCGTAGAGCGACGACGAGGCCCCTCGGGTGACTTCGACGCTGCGCATAAACCAGGGATCTTGCATATCGAGGCGTGAGAGCCCATCGGATTGGGTCTGAATGAATCCGTCTTCATATATCTTGATGTCGCGAGTCGCGAAGGCCGTCTTGACGCCCTGCCCGCGAATCGTAATGCTGAAGTCACGCGGCCCGTTAGCCTGGCGCAAGACCACGCCCGGGAGCGATTCCATGGACTCCTTCATCGTTCTGGTGGGCTGTGAATCTGTTTCGGCTGGAACAGTTGCGGACAGCGAAACGCCTTCGGGCCGCTTCTGGAAACGCTTGCTGACGATGCTGAGATCGGACAGCTCATATTCCGGTATGGCCTCGGGTTCTTGCGTCGCCACCTTCTCAGTGACCACCTTAGGCTGCTCGCCTAGCGGCAACGTCCCCTCGCGCGTTTTCTGAAGATCTTCCAACTCTTGCAGAATCCCCTTGAGCTGTTCGCGCAATTGCTCTTCACGCTGCGAGGCTGCCGGCTTCGTCGGCTCTTGTGCTGACGCGGCGTGATCCATAGCAAGAATGCCTCCGAGCACTGCGACTGCCACAATAGTTTGCGTAGCTCTCTTGAACAACACCATGGCCCGTACTCCTTCTTCTAATGCATGAAAGGGGACAAAGGCCTCCGTGCAGACGCAAGCCGCCCGATCTGCGGCTCTATCAGTGCAGGGAGATGACCGATGAACGTTGAGTGGATGCGAAGTTATGAACGAGGAGGGGCACGGGACTGTGCCGACTGCTGGGGAAGGAACGACGAGACTGAAGCGGCGATCAACAGCAATATCGCCACGAAGTGAAGCGGCTGCGTCTGTGGCGTGGTCGCAGGAAGGTCAACGGTCGGATTGGCGTGGCAGGCCCAGGCGCACAGAGACGAATGCGTCACTCCGCCTGTGTGATGATGGGCTGAGCGTGGCTGGCTCTCGTGCGCAAAGAGACAGGCCATGGCACTGACCGATAGCGTCAGGTACAGCGTTGCAATGGCCAGAGCCAGCGGGACGAACCACTTCCTCATTGCCCGCTCTCCATGACCTGCCGCATCACCGCCACCGCCTCCGGACTATCCCAGGCACGAGGCCCGACCGCTCGCCCAACCAACGTGCCGTCCCGCGCGATCACGATCGTGGTCGGAAGGCCTCGCACCATGAAAGTTCGTGATACTTCCTGATCTTCATCGAAGAGCACCGGCAGACTGATTCCCAACTGAGAGAGAAAGTATGTGATGCCCTGGCGCTGCGGATCCGTCGTGACGGTCAGGAATGCAAATTGTGCCGGGTCCAACTGCTTCTGCAAACGCGCCAGTGACGGCATTTCTTCTTTGCAGGGCCCGCACCAGGTGGCCCAAAAGTTGACGAGGACCACCTTCCCCGCCAATTCGCTCGACTTCACGACCTTGCCATCCAGCGTCGTGAGTTCAAAAGGCGCAGCCATGCTCCCGGCCGGAGGCCGGCTCAGCTTGAGCGAGACAAAGGGATCGCTGGCGAGACCTGGGACCGTCATGACGACACTCAGCGCTAAGAGCAGCATCGCAATCCCAAGTCGGGTCAGTAAACGATGCACGTTACGGCTCCTGCCTCGCGATGACTTTTGCTGCCGGTAGCTGGATGGTTTGGACGACCATGCGATGAACGGGCATCGCGTGCTCCATCCAGGCCAGCGCGGCCATCCCTTTCGCATTGATCGAGAGGGAGGGCGTCTGGCCTTTCTTCTCATTCAATTTCTGCGGTGTGCTGAACGTTTGTCCACGATCGAGGGACAGGCTCATCACGACTTCACGCCGGACGGGCGATTGTTCTTCCCAGACGATGACGAGACGGCCCTCCGGATCAACCGCCATCTGCGGATGATCAGGGAAGGTTCCCTTGGAAACGTTCAATTTTTGCTTGGGTGAGAAGGTGTCCCCGCGGTCGTCCGAATAGGCCAGGAACACAGCCGGAGTCTCATCGACGCCCTCGGTATACCAGACCACATAGAGCCGCCCGAGCCGATCCGTCCCGATCGAGGCGGGCCGATGCGGACAGCCCGGGAACACCCACCGGTCCTGTCCGACGATCACCGGGGTCGTGAAGGTCTGTCCACCGTCGCTGGAACGGGCGACCACCGTTTCGCGGAGATCCCCAGGGAGAATCTTCCGCCAGGCCACATAGAGCGTCCCGTCCGCTCCGGTCGTGAGAGAGGTCCGGCAACAGATACAGGTATCCTCGTCCACTTTGAAGTTCTTTGCGACGGTGCGACCATGATCGGTCGAACGCGTCACGAAGGTGCCGGCTTCTTTCTTGCCCTCCCGCCCATCGATCCAAGCCACATGCACGACGCCGTCGGGAGCGACGTGGATCGAATCGAAACTGTGGCCGATGACCTGCTCGTCGTCGTTCACCAGAATGGACGACAGAAATGTCTGGCCCCCGTCCGTAGACCGGCTCAGCCGCAGTTCGTTCGAGAACGGCTTGTCCGCTGTCACTTTCGGATGGGTTAAGGCCCAGGTAAGGAACACCTCGTCTCCGGCACCAGCCAGCGCCGGCGCTTCCTGCCGCATGTAGGGCGCCTCGGTCGGCTGGTTTACTGTGACCGGAGCCCCGATCGATCCTCCCGACTTCTCAGTCCTGGCATAGAGAACCGTGCGTGTCTCTTTGTCCTCCTCCACCCAGGCAAGGGAGATACGGCCCTCGTCGTCGATCCGGACGGAAGGACCTACCACCGACCTTACGGGACGATCGGTCATCAGTTTCTGGCCGAACCGCGCCGGATCAGCCGACGCGATCGATGCGAGCGAGAGGGTGCTCAGAGCAATCCCAACCATCCAGGCTAGTTTCTTGGTTCTGAATTTTCGTTTGACCATGCTGCGCCTCACTTCGATCCACGAATGGACAGGGTACGTCGCGACCACTTACGGCTTGGCGCGCCAACACCAGAGTGTCCTTACCCCTTCAACCACTGAGCTGATGGCATACGCAGGATCAACCTCCCAACGTCAATTCGCGAGGCTATAGACAATCGGGAGGTTCATCGCCACTTCGGGGACATTCAGTCCATGCTTCATATGGAGCGGGCAGGCTAATCGAATCGTTTCCAACGCGGCACGGTCAAGTGCGTCGTAGCCTGAACTTTTTTGAATCCTGACATCCCCCAGCTGACCATCCGCTCGAATGACCACACGCAGCACAACCTTCCCTTCCCACCCGTTGAGGCGCGCGCTGCTGGGGTAGCGTTTCAATTCTGCCACGCGCCGCCACAGCGATTCGGCCAGCCAGCCGTGATCCGCTTTGACTGCCGGAGTCGGACTGGTCGCCATCGCCACTTGCGGCGCAGACTCTTTCACCACAGACTCCGCCGGCTGCGCGTCGCGCGCGGCAGCAGTCGCCGGCGCCGGGGAGGCTGGCAGGTCGGGATCGCGCGTGACAGAAGCAGTCTCCACGGCCCGTGCTTCCACCGTCTGAACGGGCGCTTCGGTCGTCACGGGCTGAGTCGCGGCCTCATGCACTGGCGTCGCGGTGACTTCTGGTTCCGCGGTCACTGCTTCATGTTGAACGACAGGAGCAACGGACTCGGCCACGGGCTGTTTCGTCTGCTGAACCTCTGCTGCTTGCTGTTCCCTGACCGGCGTGACCGCTTCGGTTCTCGTTTGCACTGCCACCGTTTGTTGAATCGGCTGACTCGTCTCGACCACCTGGCGGATTTCGCGTTGCACAACCGGTGTCACCTCGCGGGTCTGCGCTTCCTGCGTCACCATTTGGGGCTGACTGGAGGCAGGGGCGGCCGGACGCGGCGTCGGCTTCGCAGGCTCCTGGGTCGGCTTGATTTCAGCCTGATGCGATTCTTGAATCCGTTGTGGCTCGACCAATGCGACGTCCCACTTGAAAACCTCTTTCGGCACGACTGGTTTGACCTGTGCCATGAGCCCGAGGGCCACGGTCAAAGCAAGGCCGTGAAAGAGCGCGGACACCACCCATCCTTGCAAACGATACTGCCCGTTTGGACTTAGCATCACTTGATCACCACCGCCGTGAAAATTGTCTCGGATTTAGGTTCGGCCCTGGTCTCTCCCGTCAACACAACCAGAGATGCGAACATCAGGAGCCATGCCCATAACCATCGTGCTGAAGACTGACTCTGCCTCATCGATTCATTCTCCTCAGTCTGAATCCATGTCACAGATGCGACATGCCGCTGCTGCACATACGATTTCCGCTAAGATCATTCCCCTCTCCCGCATGTGGTCAGTCAGCGATCTCGACCTCCTTGAGCGGAAAGGATTCGCGACCGCTGTCCCCGACAAGCTCGGAAGATGAAGGAAGAGGGGGAACTATGCGAAGGGGGGTGCACGCGATGGAGACTGAACACTGAGGACAGCAGTGATCTGTGATCCGAGGATCTCCTGCTCTATGAAATCGACTTGTTCAACATAAGTAAGGTGGACCGGGGTTCCCTCGACCGCATCGGCAGCCATACACAGCCACGAACAGAGCACGGTTGCATGGGCGGAGGAGTCATGATGCGCATGCTGGGCAGCATGGGCTGTCAGCTGCGGGTATGCGACCGCGCTCAATAGGACGAGCCAAGCTGCCAATACCCCAACGGCCAGTCGTTGAACCACACTCTTCATCGGTCGTTATCGGAGCGACGCCGCCTTTACCGGCTCCTGTTTCTGAATCCGCACGACGGTTTCATCGATTTTCTGCTCGGTGAGCAGGCCGCCCTTGATGTATTCCTGCACGCGCCCCTCTTGATCGATGAACACGCTCACCGGCAAGCCAAACACCCCGAACTGGTTGGCGACTTTGTTGTCGCGATCCATGAGGACCGGAAACGTATGGCCGTACTGCTTGATGTGTTCACGCACTTTCGCATCATCTTCCAACTCATTGATCGCGAGCACCACGAAGCCTTTATCGCGGAGCTTGTCGAAGCTGGCCTGCATGGCAGGCATTTCGGTCGTGCAGGGCTTGCACCAGGTGGCCCAGAAGTTCACGAGCACGATCTTGCCGCGATACTGGCTAAGGCTCTGTGACTTGCCTTCCAGGTCGACCAGGCGAAAATCCTCGGCCTGCATGCCGACCGCAGGGACACGTGAGCCCATGCTCCAGACATCGAACGGCACGAACCCGACGGTGCCGACAAGAATACCGATCATCAGATAATGTAGACGCTTCATCGCAGTCTCCTCATGAAAAGACTATTCTGCTCTTACGACGGTTTCATGACTTGAAACAACTTCGTGATGCCGAATACATAGCTCACACCTTGAGCCAGATTCCCATTGAAATCACGGGCTACAGGGATCTGCGAATAGAAATACAGCGAGGTGTTCTCGGTTAGAGAAGTCTTGACGAGTTCACCGAGACTGATTTGGAAACCGGGTGTATACGCAAAGAACGTAGAGCCGGTTGTTGGAACCGCTCGATTATTGATGTTCGGATCGAGCACGGTTGCCTCGCCGGGGAACCCTGGATCGCTTGGAGTCAGTGATTGAGCCAGCGACCCGCTGAAAGAATCGTGGACCATGTAGCGGTAGTTGAACTGATTGGTCAGCACCAGCCAGGGAACCGTGACGAGATTCGCGCCCAATCCAAAATCGAATTGATCGCCGAATTGATAGCCAAAGTTATTGCGGAACGTGTGCCGGTAACTGGCAGAGGCGAATTGGTTCAACCGATGGGGAATGATTTCATAGGTTTGATAGATCGACCCTTGAAGCCCGACTTGACCGCGGCCAACCTGGGCTGTCGGTTCCATCGTCTCAGCGCTGCCTCCGACGCCCGCAGTCTTTTGATTATGATCACCGGTGGGAAGATACACGCCGAAGCTCGTGACAACCATACTTCTCAGCGTGGGCAACAGGTTGTACTTCGCGTTAATGAAGATGTCACCGATGCCGTTATCTGAGAACCGGGTGAGGTCACCGGCACCCCCATTGACCTCTCCTAATCCATCTATGTGCTGATGCTTAATCCGCTTATAGGGGATCGCGACTTCAATCCCGAACTGATCGGTGACGCCGTAGTTCAAATCCAGCGTATACATTTGACTAATTGTTCGGATCTCCTGGTGATGGCCAAGAATCAGCTGTCGATTGTCGAGATCGACCGCGGGAATCACCCCGTTAGTACCACTCAGTAACGTCCCTTGAGGCGTATAGTTATAGAAGGCGTTCACGGTGAGCAGCCCCTTTGGCGATACTTGTTGCTGAGACCCGATCACGACAAAACACGTGACGGATCCGCACGATGCCTCCGCAGTCTGGGCGCCTGGCCAGGAGAAAAAGATGGTTGCGAGACTGAAAATGAATCCTTGTATGAACCGAGTCCCTGCCATAATGAGGCTGGCCTTTCTCTCTGTTTAGAATCGTCCCTATCCGCCTGTCCTACAACCCACTCAGTGGATCGTGTGAGAGACGGAATACGGCCCTGCCGGGAGCCGGATGAGAAACAGAGACTACAGAGAGAAAGACGGAGGGGCGCGGCTGGGAGAAGTCTGGCGCACCTCGATCGAGGGCTGCGCAGAATGGGAGTGCGTGACGAGCGCAACAGGACTGAGTTCTGCCTGAAACGGGACCACCGTACTATCGAGCACCGTCCCGGCGGCACACATCCAGGAGCAGAGCACCGTGCCATGCGTGGCAGCCTGATGGTGGGCATGGTGCCCGGCATGTTCGACCGACTGCGCCTGAGCCAATCCGCCGACGGACAGGACACAGAGCACCAGCAGGATCGACACAAATTTGAGGACGGTGTGGCTCATAAGAAAACGATCGAGTGTAACTTGGCGAATGCTAATGGACACCCACTAGGCCTGTCAAGCCGATGACTCGACACGAGAGCATGCGCTTATATAGGATTCGCGGGAAGGATGCTGTATACTGCGCGGATTACTTTAGGAGACATCGGCGTTCGTTCCGAACGACAGTATTATGGTCACCCAACTACTCAATCTCATCTTCGGCAGTAAAAACGACCGGGAAATCAAGGCTCTCCGCCCGATTGTGGAGCGGATCAATAGCCTGGAATCCGTCCTGACTCCGCTCTCAGATCACGCCCTCTCGGACAAGACCCAGGAGTTCAAGAAGCGCCTTGGGGCCGGTGAAACGCTGGACGACATCCTGCCCGAGGCCTTCGCGGTCTGTCGGGAAATGTCCCGCCGCAAGCTGAACATGCGCCATTTCGATGTGCAGTTGATCGGAGGCATCATTCTCCACCGAGGCCGCATCTCTGAAATGAAGACCGGAGAAGGGAAAACCCTGGTGGCCACGCTGCCGGTCTATCTCAATGCGCTCGAAGCGAAAGGCGTTCACCTCATCACCGTGAACGACTACCTTGCCAAGCGCGATGCGCAGTGGATGAGCATCCTCTACCACGCGCTGGGACTCTCGGTGGGCATCATTCAACATGATGCCTCCTTTCTCTTCGATCCGACTTACGACGCTTCCGACAAGCGGCTCCAGTCTCTCCGCCCCTGCACGAGGCCTGAAGCCTATCGTGCGGACATCACCTACGGCACCAACAACGAGTACGGGTTCGATTACCTTCGCGACAACCTGGTCGTCACCGATTTGGCCCAGTGCGTGCAACGCGAGTTGAACTTCGCCATCGTGGACGAAGTCGACAGCATCCTCATCGATGAGGCCCGCACGCCCTTGATTATCTCCGGCCCAACGGATGAAACAACTGATCTCTACTACCGCATCAACGCGATTATCCCGCAGCTGAAACCGGAGCACGACTACACGGTTGAGGAAAAGACCAAAACTGCGTCGTTGACCGAAGAGGGCAACGTCCGGGTCGAGAAATTGCTCGGCGTGGACAACCTCTACGACCCCGACCATATGGATCTCGTCCACCACGTGGTCAAGGCACTTCAAGCCTATGCCCTCTACAAACGGGATGTGGACTATGTCGTGAAAGACGGCGAAGTCATTATCGTGGACGAATTCACCGGCCGACTCATGCCGGGGCGCCGCTGGAGCGACGGCCTGCACCAGGCCGTCGAAGCCAAAGAAGGTGTGAAGATCGCCAACGAGAATCAAACCCTGGCCTCGGTCACCTTCCAGAACTATTTCAGAATGTACAGGAAGCTCGGCGGCATGACCGGCACGGCGGACACAGAAGCGGCGGAGTTTGCCAAGATATACAATCTCGACGTCAACGTAGTCCCGACTAATCGCAAGATGGTCCGGTTGGATTACGCCGATGTTGTCTACCGGACCGAGAAAGAAAAGTTTGCCGCGATCGTCGAAGAAATCAAGGAATGCCACGAGCGCGGCCAGCCCGTCTTGGTCGGGACGATTTCCATCGAAAAATCGGAGCGACTCGCCGGCTTCTTGAGCCGGAACGGCGTCAAACACAACGTCCTCAACGCCAAGCAGCATGAGCGAGAAGCCGAGATCATCGCCCAGGCCGGACGCAAAGGCGCCGTCACCATCGCCACCAATATGGCGGGCCGCGGCACCGACATTCTTCTGGGCGGCAATCCCGACTTTATGTTCAAACAGATCCTGTACCGGGAAGAAAACCTGCCGGATGCGCGCAAGCTGGAGATCTTCGAAGAGATTCGGGCCGACTGCGAGAGGGACAAGCAAGAGGTCATCGCGGCCGGCGGGCTCCACATTCTTGGGACCGAGCGCCACGAAAGCCGCCGGATCGACAACCAGCTCCGGGGCCGCGCCGGTCGCCAGGGCGATCCCGGCTCGTCACGATTCTACCTGTCGTTGGAAGACGACCTGATGCGCATCTTCGCCTCCGAGCGGGTCTCCCAACTGATGCTCAAGCTCGGCATGGAAGAAGGCGTCCCGATTGAGCACGGCATGGTCACCCGGGCCATCGCCAATGCCCAGAAGAAGGTCGAGGCCCACAACTTCGAAATCCGGAAACAGCTGCTGGAGTATGACGACGTCATGAACAAGCAGCGAGAGGTGATTTACCAACACCGGCGCGCCGTCTTGGGCGGGACAAATCTGAAGGACGACCTTCGAGACATGATGGACAGCCTGGTGAACTCCGCGCTGAATATCTATTGCCCGGCTGAACAATACCCCGAGGAATGGGATATCAAAGGGCTCGCTGAACTCATGCATGGCCAGTTCGGTCTCGACATCGCCTCGGGCAAGAACGACGGCGGCGAGTCACTCCGCGACATGGGGCGCGATGCGTTGATCGAAGACCTTCGCGCGCAGGTGCGCGACGCCTATGATCGGAGGGAACAGGAGCTAGGCTCGGACTTGATGCGTTTCCTGGAGAAGAACTTCATGCTCCAGGTCATCGACCACCATTGGAAAGACCATCTCCTCGGGATGGATCACCTGCGCGACGGGATCGGATTGCGCGGCTACGGGCAGAAAGATCCGCTCATTGAGTACAAGCGCGAAGGCTACGATCTCTTTGCCGGCATGATGGAACGGATCAAGTCCGACGCGCTCGATCGGCTCTTTCATGTACAGGCTGTCCGGAATGAGGGACAACCCACAGCCCCACCGCCACCACCAATCATCTCACGCCCCCAACCCACATTCACCCTCAATCGCGGAGAAGAACCGGTCGCACCTCAGACGGTTCATCGAAGCGATGACAAAGTCGGCCGCAACGATCCCTGCCCCTGCGGCAGCGGGAAAAAATACAAGAAGTGCCACGGAGTGTGAGATCACGACGCTGACGCTCTCGCTCCCCTGCCTCTAAAGCGACCCTTCCGGATTCTCCCGGGTGGAAACCTTCTGGAGTTCCCTCGGCTGCGACATGTGTCGCAGCACCTCGGTCAGTTCCAGCTTTCCTTCCCGGGAGAATCTCGGTGGGTCCCCGCTTCTCCGGCAAGGTCCGCGAGAAGCCTCAGCGTCGTGAAAGGAAAGGGGGGGGAACTGCGAAACTATGACTTCTGCAATTCGCAAACCTAGGACAAGCGGGCCTGTGATGGAGGCTGAGAAGAAAACCACGACGAGGAAACGGAATCAGGTCCTGCAATCGCACATTCCGTATCGCGGCCCGCACAGTGCCAGATCATTGATGGCATGATCTGCCCCTCATCTCACACGCATCTCGTAATGGTTTGACGGCCCATAGGTCATTTGTTACGCTCCGCTCCGTCTCACCCTGGTCACCGTAAGTCGTCAACTAAGCAGGCCAAGCAGGTCAATGTATGATTGCAAGACATGACCCTGTTTTCTATTTGGTGGTGGAGAGAGCTTAAGGCCGCCGGATTTGAGGAAGTACCTGACAGATGACACGTTGCGGGCGGGTGCTGTCAGAACAAATCTACCCGCAAATCTTTACGGCGAAGGAATCGCGGCCACTGGCGCGGCCAAGGGTTCTGGTTGCGGCTGTCCTAACTGACAATGAAAACATACCCAATTGTTAAGGAAGGCGCGAACCCATTCGCATTTGAGATTGATCACGTATACCTATCGCGTAGAACGATTGTGCGTCTTCTCAACACAGTTGAGGGAGTAACAGAAGTTCACTTGGGAGGCTGCTTCGGTTCGTCGGACGACATCCGTATTGAGTTTAAATGTCAAGGCCACGAGTACATCGTAATGGAGCCGTTCGGCGACAACAGTCGATATTGGATTGGTCCGAAGGGCGGCAAAGACGACGTGCCGGCGGCTGCGAATATTGGGAAGATCAAGAGCGCGTTTGAAAGATACAAGCCGCCGCTTTCAGTCAAACTTCTCGGCGATCTCGTAAGACTGAACTTTAAAGGGCTGTTCCGTCACGGATGAATGCCCGCATTGAGGCGGCCTTGGAATCACAGACACGTGAATGAAGCACCACGCTGCTGCTGTTCAAACTCCTCTGGACTCCGATAGCCGAGCGCTTGATGTAACCGCTGCCGGTTATAGAATTGCTCGACGTACTCGACAAGGGGTCTCCAAACGGGGGCAGGTCTTGCAATCGCACATTCCGTATTGCTGCCCGCGTAGTGCCTGATCCTTGATTGCATGACCTCCCCACGTTTTTGGGACGATCCTGACAATCTTGCTCGTTATCTCCAGTGATGGGGGCTGAATGATCTTCCACTGCGCGCGTCCAACGAGGGACTTCTGAGACCGCGCGTTGCGCGAGCACAGAAGATCATCAGGCTCCATCCCCACCCCCTCGAAGAGGGATATTTGCCTGAGTTTCCAATACTCTTCGCCTTGACTTAGCGGCGACCCCGAGGCTAATCTACGCCTCTTTTCCCCTCCCTGAGGTGCAGGCAAAGTCTGCTCGTTTTCTCGGGTTGGTTCGAGCTGTCTTCACAGAGCCGAAGGAGTGGTCTGTGTCGCTAGGACATCCTGAACTCGTCGCTGCCATCTCGTCCGAGATCACCCGGAACGGACCCATCCCCTTCGTCCGCTTCATGGAACTGGCGCTCTA
>JAGXAR010000146.1 GCA_018971525.1 Nitrospirota bacterium | reverse complement strand
TCAAGGTCTCACGTTCTTCGGCACTCATGTGTCTGTAGGATCTCGTTGGCATGGCAACACCGTAGCCCATCAGGGCTTGAAGTGTTGCACTTGGAGTTAGAACTCAAGAGGTATATAAGATGAGCATTGTGGTGACCGGCGGTGCGGGATTCATCGGGGCTAATTTTCTGCTGGACTGGTTCCGCAGCCAGGATGAGACCATCATCAACGTAGACAAGCTGACCTACGCGGGCAATCTTGAGAATTTGGCTTCTTTGCAAGGAGACGCGCGACATCAGTTTGTTCGAGGTGACATAGGCGACAGCACCCTCATGACGCGGCTGCTTGCCCAACACACACCACGCGCAGTCATCAATTTTGCGGCGGAAAGCCACGTGGATCGCTCCATCCATGGGCCGGAAGAATTCATTCAGACCAACATTGTGGGCACGTTCCGCTTGCTCGAAGCGGTGCGCCAGTACTGGGACGGTCTATCGGCAGCCGATCGAGTTCTGTTCCGCTTCCTCCATGTGTCTACCGACGAAGTCTATGGTTCTCTCGAACTTGATGATCCGGCCTTCACTGAAGATCGTCGATACGAACCGAATAGTCCCTATTCAGCAAGTAAGGCAGCCTCCGATCACCTGGTGCGCGCATATCACCACACGTACGGCTTGCCGGTATTGACCACCAACTGCTCGAATAATTACGGTCCTTTTCAATTCCCTGAAAAACTCATTCCGCTGGTGATCCACAACGCATTAGCAGGGAAGCCATTGCCGGTTTATGGCGATGGGCAACAGGTAAGGGATTGGCTCTATGTGGGGGATCATTGCCGCGCGATTCAACGAATATTGGAGATCGGACGGGTGGGTGAGACCTACAATATTGGGGGTGGAAGCCAGCGGGTCAATTTGAATGTGGTGCATACCCTCTGTAGAGAACTGGATGAGTTTCAGCCCAGGAGCGATGGAAAAAGCTATCAGGAGCAGATTGCCTTCGTGAAGGATCGTCCTGGCCATGACCGTCGTTATGCGATTGATGCCACGAAAATTGATCGTCAGCTCGGCTGGAAGCCCGCAGAGACCTTCGAATCCGGAATGCAAAAAACGGTGCGCTGGTATCTCGATAACCAGCCGTGGGTACAGAATGTTACGAGCGGGACGTACCGCTCTTGGGTGGAGAAGCACTACTGCGCATGAAGATTCTATTGTTTGGAAAAGAAGGGCAAGTAGGCTGGGAATTGCGGCGTTCGTTGTCGACCGTGGGCGACCTCGTCGCATCTGAACAACATGAACTGGACTTTGAAAATCCGGATCATGTGCGAGGGTGGGTCCGTCGGCATGAGCCGGATATCATTGTGAACGCGGCAGCGTATACGGCCGTGGATCAAGCAGAGTCAGAGCCGGAGAAGGCCCATCGGATCAATGCTGAAGCAGTCGGTGTGCTTGCGGAAGAGGCCAATCGGCTCAATGCCTGGCTGGTGCATTATTCCACCGACTACGTGTTTGATGGTGAAAAGCCTACCCCCTATGATGAGGGTGACGCGGCCAATCCGCTTTCAGTCTATGGCAGGACCAAGCTTGAAGGAGAAGAGCGTCTCCGTGCTCGCCATGCCAAACATATGATCTTCCGCACCAGTTGGGTCTATGCGGCACGGGGGAAAAATTTTGCCAAGACCATGTTGCGACTCGCCAAGGAAAGGGAGAAACTTAGCGTCATTGCCGATCAACATGGCGCACCGACGAGCGCGGAACTCATCGCAGATGTCACCGCCCTAGCTCTCCATCGGGCCTTACAAAATGGGAGCCATAAAGACTTGGCCGGCACCTATCACCTGGTGGCGCGAGGTGAAACGAGTTGGCACGGCTATGCGCAATATGTAGTAACCGTGGCAAGAGAGAGGGGGATTATACTGAAAACCACCCGCGAAGAGATCTATCCGATCCAAACGGAAGCCTATCCATTGCCTGCGAAGCGGCCGCGCAATTCACGGCTCAACGTCTCAAAACTTACCAATACATTTGGTGTGCACCTGCCAGACTGGCGCAATCACGTCCGGCGGCTCATCGAAGAGCTGGCATCACACGGTTGTCTATGAAACGAAGAGGCATCATTCTGGCCGGCGGCACGGGATCCCGGCTCCATCCCGCGACATTGGCAGTATCCAAGCAACTCCTCCCCGTCTTCGATAAGCCGATGATCTATTACCCGCTCAGCACGCTGATGCTTGCCGGGATCCGGGACATCCTCGTCATTTCAACACCGCAAGACACGCCTAGGTTTCAACAACTCCTTGGGAGTGGCGAGCAATGGGGGGTGAACCTGAGTTATGCAGTGCAATCGTCTCCGGATGGGTTGGCGCAAGCCTTCATCATCGGCGAATCGTTTCTTGCTCGAGATCCGTCTGTTCTCGTTCTTGGTGACAATATCTTTTACGGCCACGATTTCCCTCACGTGCTGAGCCGCGCCATGGATCGGAGCGACGGGGCAACCGTTTTCGCCTATCACGTGCAGGATCCCGAACGATATGGAGTGGTCGAATTCGATGTCAGTGGACATGCGATCAATCTTGAAGAAAAGCCCGCCGTCCCTAAGTCGAACTATGCCGTCACGGGTCTCTATTTCTATGACAGCCAAGTCGTCGAGTTGGCCAAAAAACTGAAGCCTTCGGCTAGGGGAGAGCTTGAGATAACCCATCTCAATCAATTGTACCTTGAGCAAGGCGGACTCCACGTCGAAATCATGGGCCGAGGCTACGCATGGTTGGATACAGGTACTCACGAGTCGGTACTTGAGGCCAGTCAGTTCATTGCGACGATTGAACGCAGGCAGGGCCTCAAGGTAGCGTGCCTCGAAGAAATCGCTTATAGGAACAGATGGATAGATGCGACCCAATTGGAACGGTTGGCACACCCTCTCATGAAGAATGGGTACGGACACTATCTAATGCGGGTGCTGAACGAGCCGGCATTCTGAATTGTCACCATGGCAGTGGCGTCACGACAAGACTCGCCAAGAAGCTCGTAATATCCCTGTACGGACAATGAAAGGCGGATCATATTTAGACATGAGAAGCATCCGGCTCGCGATACCCGATGTGTTTGTGGTCGAGCCCCGTCTCTACAGAGACGATCGGGGCTTCTTCTTCGAGAGCTTTAATGCCAGGGCATTTGAGGCGGCCATTGGCAAACACCTCACCTTCGTTCAGGATAACCACTCCTGCTCCTCGAAAAACGTGTTGCGAGGTTTGCACTATCAAATCAGACAACCGCAAGGAAAGTTGGTTCGAGTCATAGCCGGAGTCATATTCGATGTGGCCGTGGATCTTCGAAAGGGATCGCCAACGTTTGGACGCTGGGTCGGGGATATCCTCAGTGCAGAGGATAAAAAACAAATCTGGATCCCCGAGGGCTTTGCTCACGGATTTGCCGTGATCTCGGACCAAGCCGAAGTTCTCTATAAGACCACGGATTACTGGTCACCGGAAAACGAACGCTGCATCATCTGGAACGATGCGACTCTGGGGATCAATTGGCCCATCGATGGTCAACCGATAATTTCCTCAAAAGACGCACGAGGAGCGACATTGCAGGCTGCGGAAGTCTTTGCCTGACCAACTGTCCAAGGTCATACCGCTGCTCGGCGAGACAATGACAGCCAACACGAGGCCGCTTCTTTCCGCCGCCATTATAGGATAGGGTGCAAACTCTTCATCTCATTCTCGGGCTTCTCTGCCTGGATGAAGTGATACCTTGCACTCATTGACTGAGTAAGCTGTCGTCATTTTTGGAGGAGACGTCACTAGCCTGTCCAGGCAAAGCCGATCGACACATTTACAGGTGGCGACGAAGAGTCAATGGGGCAAGGGGTGGTCAGTTCCGAGATCACCGGTGCGTCCCAGCCTGCTCAGTATGGGGGAAGGCTTAGAGATAGGCACTGGTGCAAATGGACCGGCCCACCCGGTGCTCACTGGTAATCGCGTAGCAACCGGGTGGAACGACTTTGGAGGGATAGAGCCCAAAAATAGGAGCTATCTTATAACCAAGCCAACTGGAGGGGCAGGCGGAGTGGTATCGGCCGTTGGCGCAGAACCACTGCACCCGATTCGCGCATCCCGACTCACGGCATAGTCGTCATAATAGATCGTGCCCCAGCCATGCTGCACATAAAACTGTGTCGTCTGAATGTTCGAACTGGGTCCGTTAAACCCATTCAGCGCGGTCCCCCGCCATTGGCCATTGGTGACGTTCATCCCTGCCGCGCCATTGACCCATGTTTGAAGGATGCCATTCGCCAGACCTGGCGTGTTCATCGTGATGCGATATTCCAGACAGGCCCATTGGTTCGCGGGAATGACGCTGTTCCCGGGCTGGACGTAGGAAGTAAACCCATTTCCATCGTTGGAGATGACCTGCGACACAATAGGTGCCCCAGTCATCTCCCACCAGAAATTGGGGTACGAGTTCTGTTGATACAGTTTGATCATCTTCGTCCCGACACTATTGGGCGTAAAGTTGTCGAGATAGATCATCACACGGCCATAGACCGTGTCGCTCGTTCCATTTAGTGAGCGATCCATGTAGCAACCGCCCGCCCCAGGATCAATCCCTACTGTGCCCTGGTAGACCAACTTAAGAGATTTAGAACCACTAAAAGCGCGGTCAGTACTTACACCCGGGTTGCCAAGACAAGAAGGAGGCCAGACCTGACTCATGGCATTATTGTCCGCATATTCAAATCCTTCAATCCAATCGACCGTTGCCTGCACCGGCGCGGCCCACAGCAAAACGAAGAACGGTAATAGAAACCACATAGTACCCTCCTGTTACTCCACACCGAACCCTGTATGAGTGGCTGGTTGACGTTGGCCCCCACAGCCAATCCGCGCATCCCGGCTCACTGCGTAGTCGTCGTAATAGATTGTGCCCCAGCCGTGTTGCGTATAGAGACGGACAAACTGAAACTGCGCAGTAGGGCTATTTTGTTGATTCAACGTTGCCGCTCGCATCCGCTGGTTCGTTTTGTTGATGGTCATGGTCTGTGTTCCATTGATCCACTGTTGCACGATACCGTTATCGACACCTGGTGTGGACATGGTAGTACGCAGCTCGACGCAGACCCATTGATTCTGAGGAATCATTCCACCGAATACAGTTTGAGTATCTTGCGCCCCGTTGTCGAGGATGATCCCTTGCACCGCAACGTCCAATTGAGGAACCCCGTTTTCCATTACCCACCAGAACGAGGGATACGCACCTTCCTGTCCCTGAAATGCCACTTTCGTGCCGGTCGAATTGACGGTAAAGTTCTCCATGTACATATAGAAGCGGGTATACAGCGTGTCGCTTTTGGCGGGCAAGTACCGATCCATGAAACACCCACCCGCGCCAGGATCAACGCCTACGGTGCCTTTATAGACCAATTTGACGGAGTTTGATCCACTGAAGGGCCGTGCGGTGCTGATGCCTGGATTCCCCAAGCAGGAATGCGCCCACACCGCACCGAACGCCGTGTCGTCGGCGTATTCAA
>JAGXAR010000052.1 GCA_018971525.1 Nitrospirota bacterium | reverse complement strand
CCTGATCAGGACTCGAAGCATCAGGCAAAGCTTGTGCTAAATTTGTAGTAAAAATCGTTGGTAACCGCGCGATCCAATACAAACAGTCGAATCCAAGGAATATTCCTAAGGTCGCGTCTTTACATGAAAAATGAGGAAACCAGTTGGAACACTGAGCCTTTTCAAAAACGTCTTGCTTCCATCCCTAAACCGGTGTTCGGAGGGTAAGAACTGTGTCTATGAAAGTTTCAACGGTTCTATCCAGTGCTCGAACTTGTCTGGTTTGGAAGCCATTATGACCGTGAACTCGCTAGTAGCCTGTTACGATAGGCGCATATGCCATCACTGACGAGAGTGCTGTTGCCAGTGTTCATGTTCGCATCGTGCGTACTGGAGCCGGCGTATCCATCCGTTTCATCCCCTCAATCACTGGAAGACGAGCTCCGTCACCGTATTGCTGCGAATGCGGACAAATCATCCGATCCTGCAGTCCTGGTCAAACTGGCAAGTCTGTACCTGAATCTGGGAGATGACGGCTACACGGATGTCGAGAAACGGCGAACCGCATATGAAGCAGGCGCGCGGGTCGCGAAGCGAGCACTGGAATTGCAGAACGCCAATGCAGAGGCCCATTACCTGTATGCAGCGAACTTGGGGAGCGCAGCCCAACTGAAAGGAATGATGGCCTCAGCCCTGACGATCCAGGAGCTTAAATACCATGTCAAACGCGCGCTAGAACTCCAGAAAGACCACGCGCCTTCACTCCACATGATGGGCATGATGCTTGAGGAATTGCCCTGGGTGATGGGGGGAGATTCGCGCGCGGCGCTGGACTATCTTCAGCGGGCCGTCGCGGTCGATCCCACGTATAGTCATGCCCGGCTGGATCTCGCGAAAGCCTACCTCAAGCGAAAAGATGTGGCGTCGGCACGGCGAGAATTGCACAGCATTCTTGAGGCAGTCCTTCCTCCGGCGGGGCAGAATCAACATGAAAAAGAGGCACGGGCGCTTCTGGACTCCTTAGAATTGCAGCAGGGTTCTGTGCAACGCCCCTGACAGTCAGCCGCTCGCCACCTGTGACGTCTGCTGAGTCGAGTCTGTACCCTGTAAAGACATTCCATACGCTCCATCTGTTGGAGAGCCTCTGATCTGCCGCGGAAGGTTTGGACCTGCACGCTCCGTCATCGTGCCATGGGCCCCTTCCACCATGTGCTGCACGTCATTCTCATAGATCTCCGTCGTCGCATGCCGCTTGTTCCTCTACCTTGCACAACGAGTACCGACACGGCAACGTCCACAATCTCCGCCATACTTCCACGGCGAGCTCAGGCGTCTGCTGGTCAAGGAGCTGCCGACAGAATCAAGCAGGTCGGTGAGGCTTAGAAGAGGGCGTTTGAGGCCAACCGCTTGCTCACGTCCCAGAATGGCCCGGGAAAGGAGTGGGCGGCCTTCAGGACGGTGTCAAGAGACCCGGCAAAGTCATCGATGTCTGCTTGCGTCACCACAAGCGCCGGCGCCACCTTCAGGACGTCCTCATTATGACCTGCCACTTGAGTCAGAATGGCATGCTCCTCCATGAGCGGGATGGTAAGCGCCTGCGCGAAGAGGCCGGGGTTAATCTTGTGCATCATCGTCCAGGCCTGCCGGAGAGAGAACGATTCCGGTATTCCCAACTCGACACCGACCAACAGACCCCGGCCGCGCACGGCCTTCACAAGCTCGTACTTTTCCTCGAAGGGTTTCAGCGCCTTCATCAAATAGTCGCCCATCTCGCGGCAGCGCGTGAGCAGGTTCTCCGTGTCGAGCACATGGAGCGTCGCGAGCCCGGCAATCATTGCCAGATTGTTCCCCATGAATGTCGAGGCGTGGATGCAGCTGCGGTCAAGACGCGAGTACACCCCCTTCATGATGTCCTTTCTGGTCACGACCGCCGAGACTGGCACCATGGCGCCGCTGAGCCCCTTCGAAAGACAGATAATGTCGGGCTTGATGTTCCATTGTTCGGACGCGAGGAAGGTGCCGGTCCGCCCGATACCCGTATGGATCTCGTCCATGATGAAGAGCGCCTTGTGCTTCCGGCACAACGACTCCACGCGCGCAAAGTACCCGTCAGGAGGGTCAATGATGCCCGCGCCCACCTGAATGGGTTCAAGCAGGACGCCGGCGACGTCCCCCGCGTCGAGCTCCCGCTCGATTGCCTCACTGTCGCCGAATGGCACCGCGTGCGTCTTGGGGACAAGCGGCTCAAACCCTTCGCGCCACATGGCGTGACCCGTCACCGAGAGCGCGCCATAGGTGACTCCATGGTATGACTGGTTGGCATATAGAAGCCTCGGCCGCCCGGTCGCGCAGCGGGCGAACTTCATTGCCGCTTCGATAGCTTCGGCCCCCGAATTGGCGAAGAAGACCATCTCCAGCCAGGGAATGCGTTTGATGAGGGCTTCAGCGAGGAGCCCTGACAGCAGCGAGCAATCGAGCTGAATCAGGTTCGGGAGCGACTCGTTGAGCGCATCGCGAAGCGCCTGGCGGACGATCGGGTGGTTGTGGCCGATGTTCGAGACGCAGAACCCCGAGACGCAGTCGAGGTAGCGCTTCCCGTCCTGGTCCCAGAGATAACAGCCTTCGGCCTTGGCGTAGACCTTGTCGTAGCCGATGAGCTGAGTGACCGTCGCCCATGCGGGATTGACATACTTCGTGTGGAGTGTGTAATTCTCGCCGAGTCGTTGCCGGAAGGTCTTCACAATGTCGAATGACATGAACCGCTTCCTTTCATCTGAAGGCAGCGGCCTCATGGACTCCGGCACTGTCCGGACCGCGACACTGTCGTTGGCTTCGATTGGGATGACAGGCGCATCTATGCGTCTGATCCGTGACGATGCTACTATTTCACGTTCGTTATGTAAACCCTCGTCCTTTGATGTGTGACTGTCTTACGAAAGATCCGCGGAAGAGCGATTTTTCTTCTTGGCAGATGGTGGCTGAGTTGTGCACAATGACCTTGGTGCATATCGAGTGAACATGATTGATCTCCCTCTGCTCTTCCTGAAGACGGTCATCCTTCGTCCCTATGTGTTCGTCTTTTTGATCGCGTTCCTCATCACTGCCCGATGGCTGATGGGTTGGCGCCGGACATCCCTCTTCCTTCTGGTCAGTTGGATCACCGCATTTATCTGTGAGTTCTCATCAACCCGTATCGGGATTCCCTTTGGTTTCTACTATTACACCGGCTCGACGGTGGGGCAGGAACTCTACCTCTCCAATGTGCCGTTCATGGATTCTCTGTCGTTCACCTTTCTGCTCTTCGCGAGCTATTGCCTAGCGCTCATATTTCTGCTGCCTCCTGTTCCGCTGTCAGACCGGCGCCGCTTCCAGCTCACACTGGATCCCACCATCCGGACCTCAGGGCCGGTCCTTTTGTTGACGGCCATGTTCCTGACCTTCATCGATGTGGTGATCGATCCGGTGGCCTTGCGTGGCGACCGCTGGTTTCTGGGGCTGATCTACGGGTATCCGGAGCCAGGACTGTACTTCGGGATTCCCCTCGCAAATTTTCTCGGGTGGGCGATCGTGGGCCTGATCGCCCTCTCCGCCTATTTCTTCATCGACCGACGGCTTCCGCCACTGTCTTGCGGGGTTGGAGACAAGGCTGTCACGACCTATCTACTGCTTGGGTGCGCCCTGTATTATGGCGTGCTGATCTTTAATCTAGCGATGACGTTCTGGATTGGCGAATCCTTTCTCGGTCTGGTCGGGATCATGATCTATACGCCGGTGACGGCCTTGCTGTTCCTCCGCATCCTGAACCGGCTTCCGACTCCATCCATACTCGACGCACCGCGAGCAGCAGTAGAGGAGTCGTTTGCCGATTTGCACAAAAGAGCTTTTTGACCCTGCACATCGTCGACCGTAAGCAGCCTTCAAACAATCGATTCCACAGGGTCAACGGTGCCAGTGCCAGACTGAGAGTATGCAGACTGATTGTCGAAGGCGGTTTTCCCTCGTGACAGGCTGGGGTTTTCTCTCAGTATGGTGTTACTTCGGTATTCTGGGCTCGTCGAACTGATGAATCTCGAGATGGAAATCAGTGCGCAAGATAAGAAAGCGCTTCCTCAACTGGCCTGCGGCCTCAAGCCTGACATGCCACAACTTGTCGGTCGAGCACGCAGTGCTGTCGCCGCAGAGACCGGCACGTCTTCCTCATGGGGCTCTACGGATGCCCATCGTCCGGTGACTTTTTGTATCGGACGAGAGTACTCTGCCCTCCGGCTCTACCAATGCGTGTCCATCGACCACGGTTGATCTCCAACCATTGCGTTTCCGACAGTCCGGACGGGGACCTTATCAGCCCGACGGTCGTTCAGATATCGCGTGTTGCGATCTTAGCAATCGAGAGGAAAGGGCGGTGTTATGAGTGTGCGTTCTCTGACTTCACGTTGGCGCCTATGTGCAATTGCCATCTGTCTGCTTGGCGGCATGTGCCCAGGATGCGCATGGTTCCGCTCGACACCTGAATGGGAAGTGGCTGTTGCCGAGCGGCCGTATATGGCGATCTTACCCTTCGGCATCGATACAGAAATCACGAAGTTGTCGGCGGTGAACAGCGTGGACGGGACACTGTCGGCCGAAGAAGAATCCCGGCAAGTGGCAGCAGTGCTCCAGGATATGCTGGCCGATGCCCGATGGCTCTTCCTCAGCAGGCTCGCAACCAGCCAGAAATTCCTGTTCGTGCCGCTGGAGCAAACCGATGCCGTTGCTTCGGAATTACAGCTGAAACCAGGATCCCTCCCGACGCAGGAGCAACTTGCCGAGTTCCGGAGGCGGTTGGGTGCGGATTTCGTGTTGGCGGGCAACGTCTTGGACTATGGCCAGATTCGCTGGCAGTGGTTTGCCGCGGGAGCGTTCGCGGAACTCTCGGCGGAAACCATCGCGATCGGACTCGCCACCGCCTGGAATCCCGCCGGCATCCTGGCCAATGCGGGCGTTGATGTCCTCGTGAACTCCGCCATCTTTTTGGGCGGAGGCTATCTGTTCGGCATCGCCTTTCGTCCCGTAACCGTCGAAGCGAGAGCCTTCGAGACCACGCAAGGCTATCCAGTCTGGCAGTCGATGGAAGGGGCGTTTTACGCCCGGAGCGCCCTCAAGCAACTGCCTGAGTCAGAACGGGGCAAGAAAGAATCTCAGCTCCGCATCAACTTGGGAAGGGCAATCGAAGGGCTCGCTGATTCCCTGAATGCGGAAAGGTTTACTCTCTTACCGTCGGGGGCGCGCCAGGGGCAGACCATTAATCACCGCTCTTTGTTGGAACTGGGGTGAGTGCTTTGGCGTACGCCGGAGTTGCGACTAGCGAGCACTTTCCCAAACCGCTGGTCGGCGTCTCGATGCCCTCTCTGGCAACGGATTGCTTTTTTTAGTCGCGCTGTCTTTCATATTCTCTAAGTCTTCCAGTCCAGCGTAAAATAATTCGAAGCTGAGATCGCATTAAAACGCGAGCATTGCAAATCGTCTTCGCAGAACAATCAAGATCCTCCGTTAAGAGCTAACGCTTCGCCCAGCCTCATGCCCGTTTCCGCCAGCACGAAGAAGAGCGGACAATTGCGCGGCGCTTTATGGAACGCAGTGGCGAGGAAGAGTTGGCGTCGGGCTTTGGTCCTGGCGTTGATTTCTTCTTGCTCGGTCGCTTTGGACAGGGTCAACTTCAGGACCCGCACTAGCTTCGCGGCAGGATTGGCGGCCATCGGGCCGTCCTCGACGGAGGCATTCAGCATCGTCCGTAGGACGGATTGAATGTTGCGGACTGTGCGCTGTTCGAGTCCCGCCTCCCTCGGAGGCTCTCATGCCCTTCACGATTCGCCCTTTCCGCCGTTTCCCCGTGCGCTGCGCCATCACGTACAACGCCGGGCTATTCCTCAAGCTTCCGTTGGCCCACTGTTCGGGTTTTAGGTCACACTGCGCGAGCGTCAACACGTAGACCCATTTGCCGAGGAGTGGCACGCCCTCCTATGCTCTATCCTGGACCCTTGTAATTCAGGTCACCTTCAAAACGTTCTTCACGTCGTACAAACCATGACAAGGGGGCCGTTGAGAGTTCTACGACAGAATCGGACGATGCCCCATTGCACGGCTCCGCCTGGTCGGCTACAAACGGCATCCATGAGACCCGAGTTAGCTGTGCGGTGAAAATGAAGGTTCGCCCGGGGAAGTGGCGTGTCAGGTGCAGAACGTCGGTCTTTCGGTCAGCAGGCAGCATCCATCGCTCCAGGGCGGGCCACTGTTTCCCATAGCATAGTAGGGATTCCTCGTTTGCGGACAGTGCAGTAATGTTCAAAAAATCTCAAGCCTAGGAAGATGCTGAATCGGCTAACCCAGTCAAACCCGTGAGCCTACAAGTTGATTTCACGACAAGTACATGTGCACGCACCATTGCCGACGCGGGAGCGGCGGGAGTTAGAGATGGTACCCGATGGGGCACCGAGCAGGGATGGGAGGAGTTGCCCCTACTGTTCTTCAGTGGACTGCCACCGGTCGGCGCGGCATGGCTGGCGGGACTTCCTCCGTCGACTGTTAGGCATGTTTCCATGGCATTGCAGGATGTGCCGGCAGCGATTTTATCTGCGGAAACGGTCCCTTGGCTGAAGACCGCCTCACAAGACCAATTTCTCTATTCACGGCGTGTCATAGGGTGGGCCATGAGTCCGCGCCAATCCCTGTCGGTGGTGGCGGAGGCCTGGTGGACGGCCTGGCAACGTCGGCGCCCTCTGCCCCAGGGCTCGTGCATCGTAGCGATGAAGGCAATCAGGATCGCGCCGCAGCCTTCCATTGAAGACCGGCCGCAGCCCGTGGAGCAGGCAAGAAGGCTAGCGGGCTCTTCGGCAGGTTCCTCTGCAGCCTTCTCTGTATTGTATTAGTATTTGACGCTAGTAAATTATTGTCTATACTGAACATAAGTACCCCTCATAGGGCTCAACACATCGTCGCGTTGCTGTTTCCTGGCTGGCGGGTGAATGAAGGAGGTGGCGTATGTCTCTTGGGAAACTGGTCGCTCAGACCACTCGTAAGGGCGCTGCCGCTCCGTTGAGAGAGACGTTCATCGCACCGAAGCTGCTCCACGTCTGTTGTATCTGTGGACACATTCGAGACCGGACAGGATTTTCCCCTGATCGTGAGCACTGGGTCACGCAGCGAACGTATCGGCAGACCCATGGCGTGAACCTGGCCGATTTCCCTCTCACGCACACCTACTGCCCGAAGTGTTTCACGAAGTTCATGGTTACACTGAGGTAGTACGTCCGGAAGGATCGGAACGCCGCCATGATCCTGCTCACCGCAGCGAGCCATTCGACTCTGAATGTCACGCCAGCAACTCAGTCGATCGTCCGTATTCAAGATCTGGACTATGGCTGTTCATCGCCGAACGCGCGTCCTCAAGAGTTGCGAAAACGCTAGGCCGCCTGTGGGGAAGTGTCAAGGGAAGGGGATAGGGTACCGAGAAAGACTATTTGCTCTGCATCCGCCACTCCCACGGCGGTACCGGCTGCAGATCAGCTCACAGGCCTCGCGTGGCTTCCCGGTCCTCACGCTTGAGACACTCTAGTTCTGCAGCCTTTGGCGCATACTTCCGATACCGCCAGCACCAGGCTCTTTGACCAGCGTGTGATTGACTTTGATTTCATCGGGCACGAGCACCTTCCGAATGATGCCCCCATACTTGCCCTTGCCGGACACTAACTCAGAGACTGCTTGCTTCGCTCGCCTGCCGAAAGCGCGGCCCTCCTCAGGGCAGTCGATCCGGCTGAGGCGGATGTGTTCGGGGTGCTGGTTGTGCAGGGCTTCGATGGTGTCGCCGTCGAGGACAGAGATGACGGAGCCGGAGAAGTCAGCGAAAGAGGAATAGGGGAAATGAGGGAGGACGCAACATGTCAGTAGTAGGCGCGTCACCATGCCCAGCCTGGGAGGGTGAAGAAACAGGGACAGGCGGCCTGGTCCATGCCTTCGGCGTGCCGCGAACGACTACCGCTGTCTTGTGGGAACCTTGTGTGAGGTGAGAGGACGGTGAGGAAGCAGCAGGCCCGCCACGCGCCGCGAAATGTTTCCTGGCACCTTTTCATTTTCTCTTCTCAGCCGATCGCTGCAGAGTCGGTGCAGCCGACGCTTGTTCTCAGGCGACACGCACAGGAAGGCGACACCAGCCCGTTCCTCTTTTACCCACTGCACCTGAACGAGAGCGCATTGCACGGCGACAGTTCCGTTGTCCGGAGACACCTTCAGCGTCAGGTACTGGCCACGCCTGAGGGGTTTCGTGAGGCGTAGTCCGCACCCCCGCGTCGTGATATCGATCACTTGCCCACTGGCGAGCCCTGCCTTATCCGTCGCGATCATGCGAAAATCAACAACCGCTCGCACATACTGCCGTGGGTCCCACCGTTGCACGTGGCGATCCTGTTTGGACAACATGGGTACCGTGACTTCCATGGCGAATTCCTCCTTCATGCTAGGCATCATATGAGATAGGAGTGGACCGCAACTCTCATGCCCAAAGGATTTCGCTCAGCACGACTTACAAATTCGCGAGCTTGTGAATGGGGAAGATCTTTAGGAGTCGGACGTGTGTATGGGGATCCATACGGAGGAGAAAGAAATCATACAGCCGTGGACTAGGAGGAGGGATTCCAGTTTATAAGCACTGATCCCATAGCATCCTCTTTCTTAGTGGGTTGTCCCCTTCGGCACCCGCTGCCCCATCTCAATGATCCCGCCCAACTGCTCCAGTAGGTTGAGAGACTGGTGTGAGGTCAGCCTTTCTTGTTCAGCAACTCCAGAATGTCGTCGATGATCAGTTATTGTTGTCGGTGAAGTCAGGAGGTACGGCTCGGGGAAGGCGGTTTCTGGAATGTCCGATCGGGGATTCTTGCGGCGGAACTCGGCGATGATGTCGCAGAGGTCTTGCTTCGTACAGAGACCATTCCGTTCCAGCACTTCCACAATCGCGGCAATCTCCCACATGTTGGAGACCGTCGCTTCTTCGATAGACATGGATTCGCGCTAGAGACGGTCATCGTTCATGGGATGATCTCGGCTGGCTCCTGCACCAGTCGTTTGACGTAATGCTGTAAACGAGCGTGTATGTGGTGCGATCACGAGGTTTTCTACGGCAAACTCCTGCCCTCTCGACCACTGGACCACCGCTTGAGGCACGTCGATACATTGCTCATTCGGGATTGTGACGGTCAACGAGAGGGTCTCTCCGGTCGCATCGGCAGATCTCCGGAGAGTCGCCGGCCGGTACAGGAGAGATTCCACACGGTGCCTTGGCCTTGGAATGGCCCCGCGTTGTATGTGACAGAGCATTGCACCGGGAAGCGGCGGAAGGGGCGAATCGAGAGGGGCATGAAAGTCTCGCGGGGAGACCCAGTGTAGAAGGGGAAGGATCAAACCGCAAGGCGGAGGAACTGAGCAATGCAGGTATTGATCGGCGGGGAGTCTGTCGGAGCCGCACCTTTATTTATCGTCTTATAGGCATGGCAGCGATGGAAGTACCAGGCCAGTATTTTGCCGTTGCTGGCACAAGGGTGAATTTCCCGTGGTTGTGCGGCTGGCCCGGGCCGCGGCACAAATGAGGGGCGGAGTACAAGAAAAAGACCTAACTCACCCGCAAGCAGTCCTCCCACCTCGGTCTTCACCATCGCCAGAGTCATCCAACGCCCAAGCTCAGCGGGGGGCCGGTGTAGCCGGACCGTCCGCTGGAGCGCCTTGTTGGGCGGCGGCTCCCTGTGGAGCCGGAACCAATCCATATTTGGACATAAGGCCAAGGAGCTTCGCTCGGTCAGGAGGCCCGCCCGCATTAACGATAGAAGCAACATCCCGAAAGTACTGGGCACCGATGTCCGGGGTCAAAACGATGAGCGCCCGGGCCGATTCGCTGTGTGGATTACTGAATTGATGGACCGACCCGCGAGGTGTGAACATCCATTCCCCTGCTCGCAAGTCGCGCTCTACACCGTCCACCGAGTACCGAAGCGTCCCCTCCAGCACATAGGCGCACTCTTCATTGCCTGTGTGGCTATGGGGCGGCGGAACATTTGAATTCGGCGGCACGATCAATTCGAAGACGCCCATACCGCCAGTGGCTGTGCCGTCAATGAGATACCGAATGCTCATTCGACCGACCATGATCGATTCTTGCGTTGATTCCGAATCACTGATAGTCATTCTGATCTCCTTGTTCAAATGACCAGATGCATTTCCGCAGTCGCGCAACTAGTAAGTGAGCTGTGAGAGGACCGTTGGTTTGGCGGTCTATTACTCGAAGGGTTCTGCTTCCTGTTGGGCCACATGCGGAGACAATATCCTCACATCGGGAAACTCTGTCAAGATCATGACCCAAAACCGGATATGTAGGCCAGCGGCAGCTGGAGGAATGGCCCACCGCGGTATGTGACGGAGCATTGCACACGGAAGCGACGATAGGGACCAATGGTGAAGGGCATAGGAGCCTCGCAGGGAGGCCTTTGTAGGAGCCACCAAAGTAAAGCGCAAGGGCATGGAGAAAGAAATACGTGCATTCCGGCAGCAAGTCCAAGTGAATCCAACTTATGCCATGAGAATCACTTCTGATTCTCTTTCCGTGTCATCGGACAGACTCGTGCCTCGAAGCCATTGAATTCCCAATTCGATTCGTGCAGCATTACGATTGCACATCGGATAGAGGCTGAAGGTGAAACACACGGAGGTTGCTCAATGGCCCCCTCCTCTTGGTTCTCGCTCTCATGGTTTGGACGGGCGCCTTCCTGAACAGAGTGGTCACGATGCAGGATAAGGCAATGCAGTACAGGTCGCGTCCCTTATGGAGCGAAACATGTCGGATCCAACATCAATAGACGAGCTCGATTTATCGCCTCGTGCAGGCAAGCGGTATGTGGCCTTCGATCGCGAGTTCCGTGAAGAATTTATCTATTTTCTCCTTCTGGATCGGTTTCACGATGGGAAAAACCATCCTGTGGTAAATGCCACATCGCGCTCGACAGGATTTCCCGCTCCAGATGGGTTCTACGGAGGTCGGATAGAGGGGATCACCAAGAATTTAGATTATATCGCGGATTTGGGGTGTACAGCGGTGTGGCTCTCGCCCATTTTCGAGTCGAATGCCTATCATGGCTATGACATTACCAACTACCTCGCCATCGACCCACGGTTTGGAAGTAAACAAGACTTGATCGACCTCGTCGATGCCGCGCATAGTTTTCAGAAAAATGGGAAGCCTTGGCCGCTCCGGATTATTCTGGATGTGGTCATCAACCATTCCGGTGATAACTGGTCATATCCCGCCGATCAGCCCTATTATTATTGGAACGATCAACAATTTCCTTTCGACGCCTGGCGTCGGCCCGATCGGCCTGTGCCGATAGAGTTTCGAGACCCGAATTGGTATCACCGGCGGGGGCAAATCAGAAATTACGATCAATACCCCGAATACCAGCATGGGGATATTTCCGGGTTAAAGGACTTTGCGCATGATGATGATCCCATCGGCTCACGGGTGATCAATGCGCTCATCATGGCCCACTGTTACTGGATACGAGAAGCCGATGTGGACGGATTCCGTGTCGATGCTGTCAAGCATATGAGCGAAGTAGCGTGCTCCCGATTCTGCTCAAACGTGCGGGAATATGCCTATGCCCTCGGGAAGCGCGGATTCTTCCTGTTTGGTGAAGTCGCCACTCCATCTGATGACCTCTACAATCGGTACATCGGTCAGAATACCTCTGTGTCCGACGACCGGAAGACTGTCTTCTTCGGCTTAGACTCCGTCCTTGATTTCCGTCTCGCCGAAGGTGTCTATGGAGACGCGAATAATGCGCCATTGCGGGATGTACTTCTGGGAAACGTCGGCCCGCAGACATTATTTAATCGCATTGACGCCCAGCGGGAGCGCGCATTAAATCGCGGCGAATTAGGTCGCTATCTTGTCACGTTTATCGATAATCACGACTCCTTCTGGCAATCGGGCCGCATTGGCGCCTTGGCAAACGATGATCAACTCATCGGATGCGTCGGCTTCTTACTGTGCGCCCTCGGGACACCATGTCTCTACTATGGAACTGAACAGGGTTTGGCGGGGACGGGCGGAGACACACAAATACGTGAGGCCATGTTTGACGCCACGCCGAACGGACAGAGCCATCTGAACAAGAGGTGCCGCCTTTACCAAGAGATCGCCAAGATCGCGTCGGTCATGCGAACGAGCGAGCCCCTTCGCTTCGGGCGTATGTATTACCGGCAGATTTCTGGCGACCGTATTCATTTTGGCTTGCCCTATGGGACAGAATATACGCTCGCGTTTTGCCGCATATTGTACAAGCGGGATGTGCTGGTAGCCTATAACATTTCAAAGCACCCACGAAGTGATGCCATCGTGGTGGACGCAACGCTGCACAGCGCTGCCACTGCATCAATGACATTTCTCTATGGAGGGAACGGAAGCATTCCCGTGCAGCAAACACCCAACGGCACGAGATACGTTGCCTTGGATCTCTCGCCAAATGCTTTCGTCATCCTGGAGTAAACGGTCATCATGGGATGTATAAGGTGGCTAGGTAGAGGATAACGTCGCTCTTCTTCTTAGCTTAGAGGGACTCCTTTGTAGTGCATCGTCCCCTTCGCCAGCCGCTGCCCCATCTCAATGATTCGCACAGCCGTTCAAACAAGCTCTGGGCTGCCCTGGCTCACTTCTGCATGGCCGCACTCTAATCCTTGATCTTGTCCTAGGTCGCTTAGAAGAGAGTTTCAGTGGGAGGTCGGTTTGAATCAACGATTCTGGTCGATCCATCGCTTTGCCTTCCTGAGGGCAAGGCTATCTGCATCTTTACAACTCCTGCAGATTTCAGTTGATTCACCACACACTGTTTTGAGCCGCTCTTGGTTTTCAACTGATGTCCATATGAGGGCCAGAGGGAACCAGCGGGCATCCGCAAGGCTTTGGGAGCAGGCTTTAATTTTGTGATCGCTGTAGGGAACCCATTCGATCATCATGTCTTTCTCATCTCCCACAGGTTTGAAATAGTCGCGTCTTCGATGGACATGCTGTCGCGTTTGAGGAGGTGGTCGTTCATTTGTCTCGCGGCTTCCACTCACTGGCCAGCTTTTGCGCCTCTGCGATTTGAGCAGGTGTCATCTTCTTCGCTAGGCTGTCTCGGAGATCTGAGGCAACCTTCTCGCCTTGCTCGGCGGCGAGGTTGAACCACATATGGGCGAGCACATAATCCTGCAGGACCCCCTTGCCCTTGGCATACATCAGTCCTAGATTGCCTTGGTCCCTGGCTTCTCCTTGTTCGGCCGCCAAGCGATACCAACGCACGGCTTCTTTGAAATCCCGCGGGACTCCCTCGCCCTTGGCATGCATCAGCCCCAAGTTGTGTTGGGCATGTGCGTCCCCCTGCATGGCCGCCAAGTGGTACCACTGTAGTGCGTTTTTGAAATTCTTCGGGACTCCCTGTCCCTTGGCGTACATCACACCAAGATTGAATTGGGCCTTGGCTTCCCCCTGTTCGGCCGCCAAGCGGTACCAGCGCACGGCTTCCTTGAAATCCCGCGGGACTCCCTTGCCCTTGGCGTACATCAGCCCCAGATTGTTTTGGGCCCTGGCTTCACCCTGTTCGGCCGCCAAGCGATACCAGCGCACGGCTTCTTTGAAATCCACCGGGAGTCCCAGGCCATTGGCGTACATCGCTCCCAGGTTGTCTTGGGCCTGCGCGTGTCCCTGCTCGGCTGCCAAGAACAACCAGTACTCTGCCTGTTTAAAATCCTGCGGGACTCCCTCGCCCTTGACGTACATCAGCCCAAGAAAATATTCGGAAGACGGATCTCCATTCTCTGCCAGGGGCGTCAATTCTCGAAAGGCAGTGGCGTAGTCTCCACGGTGATAGGCATCCTCGCCAGCCCCGTAATCGGCCCATGCGGGAGCGGCGAGACACACGAGCGAGAGCACGAGGACGATGGGGAATCGTCGCGACATAAGTCGTTGGTCCCTTACCCAATAATCTTTGCAGATTCCCGCGCCAGGCGCTTCACACCATGCTGGAGTTGAGCGTGAGTGGGCGGCTCTATTGGGAGATTCTCGACCGCAAACTCCTGCCCCCTTGACCACCGCACCATGGCTGCGGGCGCTTCAATGCGTTGCTCATTCGGGAGCGTGACCGTGAGCGGGAGGGTTTCCCCCGGTCGCATCGGCAGATCACCGGAGAGCAGCCAGTCAGCACATGAGATGTTCCTGATCGTGCCTTGGCCCTGGAATGAGCCAGCGTTGTATGTGACGGAGCATTGCATGCGGAAGCGGGGGTAGGGACGAATCGAGAAGCACATGAGAGCCTCGCAGGGGCCCATTGAAGGAAGAATTACTAACTTGTCACAAGAGCCGGCTGGGGCAAATGGTTGTATTTCAGTGATTGGTTTGCCACGCCACGATCTGCTCCTTGATCTAGTCAGATGTCGCCTGGGTGATGAGTTGTCATTCTTGCTCCTCACCGGCGTAGCCACCACGATGCGGCATGTCAGCATTCCGTGATTTCTTTTGTCCGACGATCTCCTGCTCCGCCTGAAGCCAGTCATCAAGAGGACCTTGACGGATGCGTCGTTCGTAGATCTCGAAGGCTCGTATGGCGATCCGTTCGTGGATATTTGCCGACGCGGAAGGTGTGTGAGAACCCGGTTTCGTTTGACGGGCGGGTTTCTGGCGCGTCGGCTTCGGATTGATCGGGATCTTCGATTTCACAAGTTCCTTCCCAGGTTATCCACTACGAATCAGATCGGTGATGAAAAGGCTAGGCTGTCCGTCGGGAAGTGTCAAGGGTTACGGGAGCGTCGGAGATTCCGAGGGGTACCAGTCCCAATTTTATCGCTTCAATCTCTATTATCGGCTTGAGGCGTTCTGAGAGACCGCGACGTATGCCGGACAGGAACCAGGCACCTCCAGTGCGCTTCTCCTCTTCTTCCGCCATCACCACATACCGTAGCGGTCCGCCCGGGCTCATTACATCAAAGGGATAACAAGGTCACGAGCGCAACCTGGCGTCTACTGGTTTAAGAATGAAGCAGCGTCCTGGGAATTGATGGTCGAAATCAGTCAGACAAATGGCCATCTAACCGTGTAGTGGCTCAGCTAGGAAAAACTAGTGGCAAATCTGGAGGGCTATCGGCGGGGTCCGATTCGACCCTTCGGGGAACTTGGCGGCTAACAGATTGTCGCCCCGAGAATCTCGTCCGCTGAAACACACTTCACTCACCACAACTTGCGCCTTTGCCACTACCCTCTTGCAATGAGCCTGCGTCGCGAGGCACTCATGCCCTTCTCGATTCGTCCCTACCCCCGCTTCCGCGTGCAATGCTCCGTCACATACAACGCGGGACCCTTCCAGGGCCAAGGTACCGTCTGGAATTTCTCATATATTGGGTGGCGGCTCTCCGGTGATCTGCCGATGCGACCGGGGGAAACCCTCCCGCTCACGGTCACGCTCCCGAATGAGCCACGCATTGAGATCCCTGAAGCGGTGGTTCGATGGTCGAGAGGACAGGAGTGCTCAATCCACCCTGAGGGCCGCCGCCCTCGCCATCTTCAACCTTGAAGGAAAATTGATAGGCACGGGCTTTCCGCACATTTCATCAGCGTCCCGTGTTTTCTTGGCTATACGGCCTGTCAATTTTCAGTCCACCGTCAGGCAGGTACAGCTAGAACCGGCATCGCAGGGCGAGTGACGTATTGGTGTTGAAGAAATCCCGCGAGGCCAAACTGGAGGACCGTTGAGTCCGCTGAAATCCTAAAGTGAGTCGAGCGGCAGCCGAAAGATCGTAGTGAACCTCGGCCGTGCCTTGGTGCAGGCTATCCTCCGTGCCGCGAAATGGATCCCCGATAACAGAACTCGTGAACTGCTTCATGCGGTAGGCATAGCTCAGTTCGAGCGAGAGCGGTTGTGTGAGTTGGAACAGTGTGCCCAATGAAACGAAATGCTGGCGATACGAGACGTCGTCTTTGAACTGAGTCTCGTTCCGACCGTCGGCCAGCCCGAGCTCATAGAGATAGTCCACGGTAAACCTGGCCCATGAGGTCGCCTGAAACTGCACACTGGATCCGATGGTATAGAACTGAGTATCCCGCTCTGAGAACATCTCGTTGTAGAACCTCAGCCCGTAGCGACCGACGAGCGTCGTCGTCCACTGGTCATTGAGTTTCCGCTCCAAGTGCATGCGCCAAGCGTGCTCCGTGACCCGCTCCTCTGTGAGGAGCTGCGTGCCGCTCTGCCGCTCAAAGTTGGGGCCAAGGAACAGGTTAGGCACGTACCGGTATCGGAACAGCAGCCAGGTATTCGATGCAACTTGTTGGCGCAGCTGAGCTCGATAGTCGCCATGGTTGAACGTGGGATTGTTCGTATAGAGAAATCCGTCGGCCTTGAAGGACAGTTCGCTCAGACCCAGGGCCGACGAGGTCGTCCTCCGCAAGTCAATGGAGGGCTGCCACACGATATCGGACAGTCGCGTGATGGAGCTGACGATCGGCTGGCTTGGATCTTCGGTCAACTCCAGTCGCCTGGAGGCCGACAGTTCAAAGACGTTGTCTGTGGCAAGTATCTTTGCCTCGGCGATCGCCGACCATTCTGCAGCCGACAGGTCCGAACAGAGAAGGAGAAAAACCGGAACAACAACACCTATGGGCACAATCGCATACGTGCCGGAATATTGAAAACGGCGTAAGAACTTAATCACAAAGTGGCATTTGAGGTTGGATGCGAGGCCTCGGTGAGAGGAATACTCAGGGAAATAGAGGTCAAGTGCGGGGGTGGTGCGGAGCCCCGCCGAGATGAGAGCGAAGCCCAAGACCCCTCCGAGACCTCCACGATGAACGTAACGCTCTCTGGGCCCGCCTCCGCTCCGCCTTTTTTATCACATACATTTTCCGCTTTCCAGAATGCCAATGAAGACGCGGGAACAGGTAAGAGGTCACGTGCCGATGTCCTCGGCCCAGAGCGATGGATGGCTTTCCACAAATTCGCGCATGAGCTTGATGCAGGCTGAGTTCTGGATGACCTGGATCTGAACGCCGCGGGCTGAGAGCCACTGCTCCTCGCCCAGGAAGGATTGGTTCTCGCCGACAACGACCCGTGGGATGCCGTAGAGCAGAATGGCGCCGCTGCACATGGCGCACGGTGAAAGCGTTGTATAGAGGGTGCACTCACGGTAGAACGCGGCGGATCGGCGTCCCGCATGTTCGAGCGCATCCATTTCGCCGTGGAGGATGACGCTGCCCTTCTGGACGCGGCGGTTGTGACCGCGGCCGACGATGGCGCCGGAATGCACGAGGACGGAGCCTATGGGGATGCCACCCTCGGACAGGCCTCGCTCCGCCTCTTCGATAGCTGCGCGCAGGAACGGATCCATGGTGTTCATTCCCAAGTCTGGCAAACCAATGTGCACATCCCGTATGAATGCCGGCCTGGACAGGGAGTCACTGACCGTACCCCGGCTTTGCGAGTATCCCGTTCATGTCTGCGTAGGGGACAAACCGCCAGTCGATTCATACTGCCGTCCCATTCTTCTCCTACATCACCATGCCGCCGCCGGCATGAATGATTTGCCCTGTCAGCCATCGCGCATCGTCACTCACCACGAAGGCGACCACATCCGCAATGTCTTTCGGAAGCCCCAGACGCTTGAATGGAGATATCTGAATCCCGAATTGACGATAGTCCTCCGTCAGCACCCCCGTGTCCGTAATGCCGGGAGCGACCGTATTCACGGTAATACCTCGCGATGCCAACTCCTGAGCCAGCCCTTTTGTGAATTGTTCAAGCGCCGCTTTACTCCCGAGATGCGCCGTCGCGCCGGCAAAATTCGTGTGCGTCAGTTCGGATGAGATGTTCACGATCCGCCCGCCGTCTTTCAGCACCTTGGCCGCTTCCTGCATGGCAAAATAGGGCCCTTTCGCCTGCAGGGCCATAATTTGGTCGAACTCCACTTCGGTCATCTCCACCAGCAACTTCGGCATAAACTTGCCCGCATTATTGACCAAAATATCCAGGCGGCCGAATTGCTTGAACGTATCGAGCACAAGACGGCGAGCCTCGGCCACTTGGCTCATGTCGGCCTGCATGGCGACGGCTTTTCCCCCTTTGGCTTGAATGCCTGTGACGACGTGCTGAGCCTTCTCTCGGTTTTTGGCGTAATTCACGACAACGATCGCGCCGTCTTGGGAGAAACGTTCCGCAATCGCTCGACCAATTCCACTGGAGGCCCCGGTGATGATCGCGACTTTTCCACTCAGTGATGCCATGGTGCCTTTCCCTTCTGCCATCTCATTTCGCTCGCGCCAGGACAGAAACCGTCGTAATGGTAGACCGACCAATAAAGAGTCCCGGCTCCCTATTTGTCCACAGCGCTCCTTATGCCAGGCCCGGTTGTGTTGTTGCCTCGACGCGCGCCAGAAACGCGTTGACCGTCTCCAGATACAGCTCCGTCTCTTCGAGGTGCGGCATATGCGCGCTCTGCTCGAAGATCACCCACTCGGAGCCGGAAATGCCGCGGTGTAGGGTTTCGGTCATTGCGGGTGTCACCTCATCGTAGCGGCCGCCGAGGACCAGCGTGGGCACGCGAATCTCGCCCAGGCCATCTTCAATCCGCCACTCGCGCAAGGTCCCCGTGAAATGGAATTCACTCGGCCCCCACATCGTCCGATAGACCTCAGGCCATTGCGCCATTCCTGCGAACGTCCGGTTCAGACAGTCCGGCCACGGATCGAGACGGCACATGTGGCGTCGATAGAATACCATCACGGCCTCCTGGTACGCCGGTTCATTGGTCGTGCCGGCCGCCTCATGTTGCGCCAGCGTCGCTTGGACCTCGAGCGGCAACTCTGCGCGCAGCCGAT
Source organism: Nitrospirota bacterium (assembly GCA_018971525.1). Lineage (GTDB taxonomy): Bacteria > Nitrospirota > Nitrospiria > Nitrospirales > Nitrospiraceae > Palsa-1315. Next base: position 7,890 of record JAGXAR010000052.1, on the reverse strand, counting down.
TGAGCTCAGCAACAAATTGCGCCGTACTTGCCGGCGTATCCGCGAGTATCAGGCTCTTGAGTCCCAGAGGTCTGGTGACAGCATATTCCAGCGCCAACATGCCGCCCCACGACTGCCCAAAAAGATGCACGTCATGGAGCCCGAGTGCCTGGCGCACTGCCGCGATCTCTTCCACATACATCTGGACCGTCCAGAGGGATGGATCGTGTGGATGGGCCGACCTGCCGCAACCCAACTGATCGTAAAGCACGATTCGGCGCCCGCCATGTGCCAGCGCCGACAACGGCTCAAGGTAGTCATGGGTGGCCCCGGGACCGCCATGCAGACACAGCAGTGGCCAGGTGTCTGCGGTGCCTTGATCGCCGACGAGGCGATACCAAATCGGATAGCCGCGGAAGGGAGAGAAAAGATTCTCGCGCGTGCATCGTTCCTTCCCACGAATGCTCCCTCGTGTGCGCCGGCCGGGACAGGCAGTTGCTCGACCCTATCCCAGCTTGGCGAGGATCCCCTTCATCTCTGCCTGGGAAAACGCCCGCAGGGTCTGGGTGCGAATGTTGCCCAGGGAACCGACACTCGCCAGAAACGAAGCCATGGAGGCGTCGTCCGGCGCATCGAAGACAATCACCTCGTCGTAACTCCCCAACGTCCAGTAGAGTTCCTTGAACGTCACGCCGAACTTCTTGGCCATTTCTTTGGCGGCATCCGCCCGCTTAGTCGTGTCCTTGAGGTTGCGGACTCCCTGATCGGTAAAATTAACCAGCGCAATGTACATGGCCATGATGAACCTCCTTCGCAATATTCGAGGCCACTGGAAAGGCGACCGTGATGGCACCGGCCTCTGATTGTGACGCCTGGGAAATAGAAAGGGATCTGAGCTTGCGAAGCTCGACATACGCCTGCTCGCCGCACTGTTTGGTGACCACTGCTGCATCGCAGACCAGGTCTTTTGTTGCCAACAGAGTGCCCTGACTTACTAAGAAAAGGTGATGGTCCCAGGCTTGTGTGGGACGCATCCCATGGCTAGGGAAATCTTCCACTGCTCTAGTTCCTTGTGCAGCGTGAGTGCGAAGCGAAACAGTGTCTGTTCTTTTTTTTCGCCGACCTGAAACGACACCGGGATCTCAATCAGGACGCTCGCCAGTGTGGATGCTGCTTCAATTGCAAAATGGCGGTAGTCTCCCCAACGAATATTTGTCATGGCTCTAAAGTCTCTGTCAAAAGCTGCCCGAAGGTCTTCAGGGGTCTTACACACTTCATCGGCGTTGGTCCCCAGAAACAGCAGTGGCCTTGAATGCGTCATGACAGACATGCAGCTTTCAACCTGTCGTTGTTCATAGCCGCTAAGAAACTCTTTGACGACCTGCCGTACAGCTGCTTCTTCCTTTGGCATAGTGTTTACCCTCCTCGTTAGAGGTACATTTCACTATCTCGCACATGAGCTTGATACAGGCCGAGTCGTGGATGACCCGGATCTGAATGCCGTGATCTCAGAGCCACTGTTCCTCGCTCACGAAGGAGTAATTCTCGCCGACAACGACCCGGGGAATGCCGCAGAGCAGAACCCATGTGACTTGCCTTATCCCAGCTTCGCGAGGATCCCGTTCATCTCTTCTTGAGAAAACGCCCGCAAGGTCTGGGTGCGAGCGTTACCCATGGCACCAAAGGCTGCCAGAAATGCCGCCATGGACGCATCATCAGGTGCGTCGAACATATCAATGACGTCGTAACTCCCTAGCGTCCAGTAAAACTCCTTCGCCGTCACACCGAACTTCTTGGCCATGTCTCGTATGGCATCCCCCCGCTTGGTTGTGTCCTTGATGGTGCGAACGCCCTGATCGGTGAAATTCACCAGAACGATATAGATCGCCATGAGGAACCTCCTTCGCGTATTCGAGTCCGCTTGAAAGATTACCGGTGATGAGCATGGTGTAGCCCGGCATGACCCACCGGCTTATTTACTTTCCGGTAAACGTGGGGGGCCGCTTTTCTAAAAATGCGCGAATGCCCTCCTGATAGTCTTGACTGTTGTACACCTCCCGGCGCAAAGCCTGGATACGTTCAAACGTCAGAGGAGATAAATCGTGTGCGTTGGCGAGCAGGTTCAATTCTTCCTTCATGACGGCAATGCTCAATGGAGAATTCCGGACAATCTGCCTGGCGATCTCATAGGTGTGCTGCTGTAATTCCTTCCTGGAAACGATTCGATTCACAATCCCAAGCCGTTCGGCTCGTTCCGCTTTCATCGGGGAACCGGTAAAAGCCATTTCTTTGACGATATGCAGACTAATCGTGCTCATGAAGGTCAATAACCCCGATAAGTTATAGGGGACACCGAGTTTCGCCGGTGTAATGGCAAACGTCGCGTCGTCTGCCGCAATGACGAGATCACAGGCGAAGGCCACCTCACACGCTCCGCCCCACACGCTGCCTTCAATCATCGCAATAATGGGAGCCGGGCAATTCTCCACTTCCCGGATGAGCCGTCGCAGGGGATCATCCCAACCAAGCGGATCGCGGTGTCCTTGGGGAAGTTCACTCACGTCATGCCCGGCGGACCAGACCGTCGCGCCTTCCGGTGCGCGAAGAATAATGACCCGTACATTCTGCTGTCGAAACGTCCCGAACGCCTCTAAAATATCGGCGATGAGCGGCTGACTCAGCGCGTTCCGCTTCTGAACATGATTCAGCAGGATCGTTCCGATCGAATCTTCGATAGTCGTGATCACGAATGACATGTCACCCTCTCCTCAATGGAATCTGTATCAATCCAGTATCGGTTCGTATTCCCCGAACACATGTTCGAGCCTCTGGCAGATTTCACCCGTTGTGGCATAAGCCCGGACCGCCTCAAGTATGGCCGGCATGAGATTGTCGTCCGTTTGCGCAGCCCGCTCAACGGCTCCTAGCGATTCCTGTACCTTCTGTTCGCTACGGCTCCTCTTCACCATTCTGATTGCTTCAATTTGCTTTTGCTCTGTGTCTTCGGGCACGAGGAAGGTCTCGGGCTCAGGCTCGTGCTCTTCCCGGAACTTATTGACTCCCACGATAACGCGCGAGCCGGTTTCGACGGACTGTCCGTACTCATACGCAGCCTGTTCGATCTGGCGTTGTACGTAGCCCTGTTCAATCGCCTGTACCATGCCGCCGCATTGCTCAATGTCACGAATGTATTGTTCGGCTTCTGCCTCCAATCGGTCAGTAAGGCTCTCGATAAGATAGCTGCCACCGAGCGGATCGATGCTATTGGCCGCTCCGGACTCGTACGCCAGTACCTGCTGAGTGCGGAGTGCAAGGCGGACGCTTTCCTCCGAGGGCAAGGCCAGAGCTTCGTCCCGGCAATTGGTATGCAGGGATTGCGTCCCTCCCAATACTGCGGCCAGAGCCTGAAGGGCCACCCGAACGACATTGTTCTCCGGCTGCTGGGCAGTGAGCGCCACCCCGCTCGTCTGAGTATGAAACCGCAGCATCATGCTTCTGGGGTCTTTGGCATGAAATCGGTCCTTCAACAAGCGAGCATAGAGGCGGCGCGCGGCCCGGAACTTCGCGACTTCTTCAAAGAGATCGGACTGTGCCGTGAAAAAGAAGGTGAGGCGCGGTGCAAAGGCATCGATTTCAAGTCCGGCTTTGACGGCAATGTCGAGATAACAGATGGCGTTGGCCAACGTGAAGCCGATTTCTTGTGCGGCCGTCGCCCCGGCTTCGCGCATGTGGAAGCCGCTCACGGAAATGCTGTTCCACTTCGGCAGGAATTTCGTGCAGTAGACAAACAGGTCCCTGGTGAGGCGAAGGCTAGGGTGGGGAGGGAACCGATAGGTGCCACGGGCAATATATTCCTTCAACATATCGTTCTGTATCGTGCCTGTCAGGGCCTGAATGGGCAGGCCCTGCTGTTCGGCGATGACGAGATACATGGCCAGGAGGATGGCGGCGGTCGAATTGATCGTCATGCTCGTGGAAACACGTCCGACGGGGATGTCACGGAACAACGTCTCCATGTCATGCAAGGTCGATACAGCGACCCCGACTCTGCCTACTTCCCCGCTGACGAGAGGATCATCGCTGTCGTACCCGATTTGAGTGGGCAGATCAAAGGCGACGGAAAGACCGGTCGAGCCTTGGCGAAGCAAATACTGGTATCGTCGATTGGTTTCCTCGGCGGTTCCGAACCCGGCATATTGACGCATCGTCCATAGCCGGCCCCGGTACATGGTCGCCTGAACGCCGCGGGTAAATGGATACTGTCCCGGAAAGCCGACTCGTTCGAGATACGTCGCCTCGGAAGATGGCTGCGGCAGGTAGAGAGGCTTCAATGGCGCGCCTGATCCCGTCGTGAAGGGGTGGTCGGCTTCTGGCGCGCGTTTCAAGGCAGGGGCGAGGACATGAGTCTCCCACTCCTTCCTGGCTTCTTCGATCCGATGGTCGGATCCATCATCCGGCTTGGCCATAGTTCTTCTTGTCCTCTCGTGAACCGGTCATTTTTTGGATCAGTTCATCGACAAAACCTGTGACGGTGACTTCTCCTCGCAAGATACGGCTGAGGTCTTGGGTCGCGATGGGGCCGGTGCCGAGGACCCGGGACAGACGTTGTCTCGCCTCTTCAAGCACCGCTGCCTTTACTTCATCCACCATCGTCTGTCGTCGTCGCGCCTGCCAGACCTGTTCCGAGCCGGCAGCTCGTTTCTCAAAGAGATCAACAAGCTTCTCAATCCCTCGGCGCTGCAACGCACTCACCAAACAGGTTTCGGGCATGCCGGTTTTCTGTCCGTTCGCGTTGAGACGGAGCACGGCGAGCAACTGAGCATAGAGCTGTGCCGCCCCGTCGCAGTCCGCCTTGTTCACCACGAAAATGTCCCCCACTTCCATTAATCCGCACTTCAGGAGTTGGATGGCATCGCCGTTCCCCGGCGCGATGGCAACAACCACAAAGTCCGCCACATTCACAATTTCCGTCTCATTTTGTCCTACGCCGACGGTTTCAATCAGGACTGTCCGGCATCCCGCAAGTCCGAGTACCCGGATAAACGCTTTGACGCCTAATACAAGACCGCCGATATGTCCCCGTGTGGCGGCTGAGCGAATAAATACATTCGGATCACCGGCATGCCGCATCATTCGCAAGCGGTCGCCGAGGAACGCCCCGCCGGTAAAGGGCGACGAGGGGTCTACCGCAATCACCCCAATGCAGCTGTCCGGGCTCCGTGTCCGTAATGCGGTAATCAACCGGTCTGCCAACACGCTCTTCCCGCAGCCTGGGGGACCGGTGAGCCCAATCACCATGCGCGCTTCGGGCCAGTCGGCTGCACCGACGAGAAATTCAGGGATGCGTTCCGGAAAGTTTTCAATAAGGCTCATCAGTCGAGCGGCCGCTCGTACCCGCTGGCTCGTACCTCCGCGGACTTGCTCGACCAAGTCTTTCGTGTCATTCGTCATGCCGCCTGTCGACGGGCCTTCAACAAAGAGGCGAGGGCCTCGAGAATCGATTGGGACGAGACTCCAGGAGTGAACACCTCGGCGATGCCCATGGCTTTGAGAACAGGTATATCGGAGGACGGAATTGATCCTCCCGCAACCACCACGATATCGATGGCGCCCCGATCCTTGAGAAGATCCATGACTTGCTTCAGCAGCCGCTTATGCGCGCCCGACAAGAGTGACAAACCGATTACCGCCACATCTTCCTGTATCGCCGTCTCGACAATCTGTTTCGGAGTGCGCCGAATCCCTGTATAGATGACCTCATAGCCGGCATCGCGCAGGATATGCGCGACATACTTGGCGCCGCGATCGTGCCCGTCGAGGCCGACTTTGCCAATGAGCACGCGCTCCGGGATTCGCTTCGTCTCTTCCTGTTCAGACACTGGTGGTATCCCTTCTATCGCCACGTCTGACGGCTTACTCTTCCCCATAGATACCCGCCCCGACGATGTAGGTATCCTGAGCTGATTGGACTTTCCGCACGAAGGTCTGCTTACGCGCGGGCGTATTCTGTCCGGGCTTGTACCAGTAGAGGTCCACCCAGCCGCTGCCATCTTTCATGGCCAGGGCGATTTCGTCCTGAACCACCGCTTTCCCCTTTACATCCCTCACTCCCATGAGATTCTTTCCTTCCAAGCTGGGTTGGCCCGCATTCACCAGCTCGGTGCCATCCGGCGTATCGACGAACACGTAGGTGTCCATGAAGACAAAGGGGCCCGTTCGGTCGCGCAATTGGCCGAAGGCCTCCTTCCCGCGTTCCTTAACCAGAGCCGCAGCACGATTAACGATATCCGTGATGAAGGCTTTGTCCATCTGCATGTTGTAGATCCCGCAGCCGATGATGTGCTCTTTCCCCGAAGGGAACGTCACCCGCTTGATGAAACTGGACTTCCACATCGGGAAAATAGATCCTGGCTCAGGATACATGTAGTGGACCCAGCCCTCGCCTGAGGGGCTCCCACCTGCGTCGAGGAACATCTTGCCAAAGGGCCGTCCTTGAATGTCCTTGAGGTCACGCTCATTCCGCCCCTCCAGGCCTGGATCCGCGGCATGGAAGACTCTGATCGCGTCCATCGTCCAAACAAAGAAATAGATATCGTCACGGAACCACTTGGATCCCTGCTGACGAAACTCGGCATAGGCCTTCTCGCCACGCTGTTCAAAGACGGCGGCTGCGTCCCGGACCAGGGTCATCAATTCCGGTGCCGTCATCTTCTTGGCGACCTGAACGGCTTTGGGCGCATCGGCCAGGTAGACCCCGCTTCCCACCAGGACCCATTGATCGCCCATCTTCGCTTTGGTTACATAGGCCGACTTCTGTGTGGAGACGCTGTCTCCCGGCTTCGGCCACATATAGTCGACCCAACCGGAACCGCTGGTTTGAACCACCTTGAACATCTCACGGATCAACTGCTTGCCTTGGGTGTCCTTTAGGTCCATGAGGTTGCGTCCTTCCAGGTTCGGGAAGCCGGGATTGACGAGATCGATGCCCTTGCTGTCGAACACGAAAATATACGCGTCCTTCGCGATGAAGGGCCCTGTCGGATCGTGGAAGAGGGGAAACGCCGCCATGCCATTCTTCTCGATCTGTGCGACGGCGTCTTTCACCGCATCCACGACAAAGGTCCGTTCCATCCGATCGTTGTACGTGCCGCTCCCGACCACATAGCGGTTGCCGGACGGCGCGGTCACGAGCCGGACATAGCTGCTTTTCCATCGGGGCAGAAGGCCGCCAGGAACAGGCCATTCGTAGTGGTACCAGCCATCCGGTTTGCCGGGAAACGTCATGGCTGCACCGAGGAGTCCCCGGATGATGGGTTTCCCGTTGATGTCCTTCAGGTCCAGCTCGTTCTTGCCTTCCATCGTCGCATCGGGATGAACGAGCATGTTCCCCTTGGGATCCAGCACAAAGACATAGCTCTCTCCCTGGCGCCAGCGGCTGCCGGAGACACGGAACTCGCTCAACGCTGCTTCGCCTTTGGTGCGGACCAGCTCTGTCGCGTCGTTTACCAACGCCATCAGTTCGCGCGTGTCCTCATATTGGAAGGACTGATCGACATTGGCGGCGATGGTCTGCACCTGGCCACTGCAGGCTTCGAGAAGGACCAGAACCGCACCTAGCGGGACAACACGTAAGACGGAAGCCGTTCTTTGTCTGAACATGGGCAGATCCTCCTTAATGTAGAAGGGCTCAGTAGCTCCCCACGTTGAAGGCCCCACGCTCGCCAACATGTGGAGCGAGCGCGTGCACCACAACCATTCATCTGGTCTCGACTTGAATGGCTGAGGACAATTCCATCGTGGTCCAGCCTGCTCCAACTCTATTTAGACTTGAAGCAACCTCGCCACCTCCATCGCCACATCTGATCGCATTGAGTACCGCCGATGTGCAGATCGCAATCAACCTTATATAGC
>JAGXAR010000009.1 GCA_018971525.1 Nitrospirota bacterium | reverse complement strand
CGCCAGAAGGCCAGACGGTAGTTCTGCCGTTCCAGGAGATCGTGCAGCGCCTGGTGGTCCCGGTTGATTTCTTCGATGGTGCGGTCAACGGCAGCCGCTGCGACTGGGTCCTCCCGGAGAAATCGGGTGAGGAGCGTACCCAAAATACCTTTGTCTCGATGACGGCGTCGCAAGCTTGCCCAGTCAGTAGCCCCGCCGCCCTGCGTTCCGAGCAAGTTCCCGACTCACGGTCCCTTGGCTAAACCCAAGCGCTTGGCCGATCTCGGCCTGGGTCTTGCCCGCCTTCTGCAAGGCGTACATCTGACATCGATCTTCGTATGCGATCCGACGATACGTCCTCATTCGTAACCCCTTGGTGTGCCAAGAGGTTACTCCATCACGCCGTCGGTGAAATTATGCACTGGCTACTTGAATCCGCGTTTGAATAGCTTCTGCACCTGTTCATTAAGCAACAACATCTTTGATGCTTCGTCATACAGTGATGTATAAGAAAAGCACTGATCCACAGCTATGCTAGCCCCATTTCCTAAGACTAATGTGTCTTTAAATTGGTCCCTAATTTCACGCCAGTCATAGAGCTTTTGAGCCATTACTCGCCTCCACAAACCTTTCGGAATGGCATCAGAAATAAACTCGGCTCCTCATTCTTTCACACTGCCTTACAAGCCGACAAGCGGCCTAATGCTTCCCTGCCGACATTACCGGAGGAACGGGGACCCGCCGAGGCTCGGCTCGAAGAAAAGCGTAAACTGACTGAGCCTTCGAGGGATTTTCGGAAGGCTTCCACCTGGCAGAGTCCGGAAGGGTCGTTCCGAGAGGCATGGAGGCAGTCAGATCCTGGCCGCTATTCGGATCTTTTGAGCGTCTCTATAGACAGCTGCTACTAACATTCACGGAGGCAACCTGCCCGTCGAGAAGAACCTGGTCGCTCTTCTGCTGCAGATCATGTTGGTCCGCCCCGCCGGTGGATTTCGTCAAGATGAGGGCGGCCTTGCCACCTTGCATGTCAATCAGCCAAGTGCCGGTTTCGTGGTAGGCCCCGCTGTCTTCCCCGTCTACCGACCGACCTGGGACCGACTGCAGTCGAATGGTCCGGATGAACCGGCCGTCGCTGCAGAGGTGAATGGCCGTCAATCCCACACTCTGCGCGACGCGGTTGTCCAGTTGCGGGCGCAGCATCATTCCAGTAAGCCGTTCATACCAGGCTCGAAGGACTGAACTGTCTTGTTCATCCAGAAATTCAGTAGAGGCAGCTAACTCCTCCGCGAGCCATTGATAGATGCCTCGTTCGGTCTTGCGTCCGACAAACTGATAGATCACCGCGTTACGAGAAGGTCCTAGAAGAGCGACCGTGACGCCGACATCGTCTCCGGCCGCATATAGTCCGATGAGTTTCAGGCCTTCTTCTTGGATGGACCCGACCGGATGTAAGACAAAGCCGGCTTCGATTGATTGTGGCTCTCTCAGTTGAGCAAGCAACGCCTCTCGCGTGATCTCCGTTAACAGATGAATGGTGCCAAGGCCCGGTGTGACTGCTGAATCAAGAAATATGACCGATCCAGCCGGAAGCGACGCACGCCAATCTTTCGGCACGACAAACGAGACGCCCTCGAAGGGCACACGAACCCGCGTTCCTTCGCGATAGTGCTCGCCGACGCGAAGATCTCTCACGTCTGATTGGCTCGTATCCGGAGAAGATGCGGCCGAAATCGGCGCTAGAATCGTGCAGACTCCGACGCTGACCAACAAAACGAGAGGGAAGACAGGCCGTCTCATCATGCCAAGCATTGGAACATGTCTTCAGGGAGGACTCAACTCGGCATAACAGCAAGATTGAGGCGGATGATTTAGGGAGTGAGAGCGGCTGCTACGACAATTCCGGCAAGCGATCGATAATTCTCAACCGCACCTCATCTCCTACCTGCATTTGCACCATCTTGGTGGTGAGACTCTCACGGATACGATGGGCATCCTCCAACTTGAATTGAATCTGTCCGCCACATTGCTCAACGAGGTGAAAGAGCAGCAAGTTCGTGAGGTGCTGCAAATCCTCGTCGCTCGTGTGCTTGCTCAAGTTCAAGATCTTGGACATTGGAGGGGCTCCAGCTAGTTCATCAGGCCTGCCCCATTTATCGCCGAATCCCCTGTTGTTCCACAATGCCCCAAAGGGAGGGGGTCGGGCCACCACTCCCTTAACGCCGGAGCATCCGCCCAGGCCTGGTATCCATGGCTTGTCGGATTGACTTAGCAAGTCGCTCATCTCTTGAGCGGTGAACCAGAGAGGGTGATGTCGGCGGGGAGCAAAGCAGCTGCCGTAGATTTGAGAGAAGGAAAATAAGAATTCCCCCACGTGAGAGGCTGCTCAAAAAGGCTTCGCAACTAGGCCGCAGGCGCCGCAAACACCGGAGGCGTATCCTTCTCACCCTCCCAACCCAGAGCTGTCGGAACAGCTCTTTCCCCGTGTGGAATACCTTGAGGTTGTTTGCGAGCCGAGAACGACGTTGAGAGCCTTTTTCAGCAGCCTACTTAGTAGCTGTCCATCGGTGGACAAGTACAGACAAGATGCCGATCCCCATAGGCTTCGTCGATGCGGCTCACGCTGGGCCAGAATTTATGGTCACGGACCCAGGGAGCGGGAAAGGCCGCCTGTTCCCGACCATACGGGCGATTCCATTCATTGGCCGTCACAACCTGTGCCGTGTGCGGGGCATTCTTCAGCAGATTATTCGTGCGGGGTTGGCGGCCCTCGACGATGTCTTGCATCTCTGCATGAATCAAGATCATCGCCTCGCAGAACCGGTCCAATTCGGCTCTCGATTCGCTCTCCGTCGGTTCGATCATGAGCGTTCCGGCAACCGGAAATGAAACCGTCGGAGCATGGAACCCATAGTCCATCAAGCGCTTCGCCACATCCATCGCTTCGATTCCCGTAGTCTCCTTGAACTGACGAAGGTCGAGAATGAACTCGTGCGCGACGAACCCGGACGTGCCCGTATAGAGGATGGGGTAGTATTTCTCCAGTCGTTTGGCCATGTAGTTGGCGTTCAAAATCGCCACCTGCGTCGCCTTCGTCAATCCGTCACGCCCCATCAGGGCAATGTAGACCCAGGAAATCGTCACGATGCTGGGGCTGCCGTAGGGCGCCGCCGACACCGGCCCGATGGACTCTTGCCCGCCCAGTTGCGTCACCGGATGGCCGGGAAGAAACGGCGCCAGATGTCGCGCCGCACCGATAGGCCCCATCCCAGGACCGCCCCCGCCATGAGGAATGCAGAAGGTCTTGTGGAGATTCAGGTGGCACACATCCGCGCCGATGTCCCCGGGGCGGCAGAGCCCCACCTGCGCATTCATGTTGGCCCCATCCATATAGACTTGCCCGCCGTGCGTATGGACGATCTGACAGATGCGCCGCACGTCCGCCTCGAAGACGCCGTGGGTCGAGGGGTAGGTCAACATGAGCGCGGAGAGACGATCGCGATGCTGAGCGGCCTTGGCTTCAAGATCGGTTAAATCCACATTGCCCTGTGGATCACAGGCGACCGCCACAACCATCATGCCCGCCATGGCCGCACTAGCCGGATTCGTGCCGTGCGCGGACACGGGAATCAAACAGACATCCCGATGCACTTCACCCTGGCTCCGGTGGTACGCCCGGATCACCATCAGTCCCGTATACTCGCCCTGAGCACCTGCATTCGGTTGCAAGGACACGGCGGTGAATCCCGTGATCTCGGCCAGCCAGGCCTCCAACTGGCGGAACAACTCCTGATACCCTTTGGTCTGCTCGATCGGCGCAAAGGGATGAAGCCGTGAGAACTCCGGCCAGGTGACAGGCAGCATCTCGGCCGTCGCGTTCAGCTTCATGGTGCAGGATCCCAAAGGGATCATCGAATGGACGAGCGACAGATCCTTCGCTTCGAGGCGGTGGATATACCTCAGCATCTCATGCTCTGCGTGATAGCGATTGAACACCGCGTGGGTCAGGTACTTGCTGGTGCGGGCGAGATTCGTTGGGAAACTTGTGGTGACGCTGTGGCTCAAGTCCCTCACCTGAAAAGGCAGGCGATCGTGGCCGACAAAGATTTCCATCAGACGCCGGATTTCGTCTTCTGTGCTCACCTCATCCAGCGCAATCCCGATGGAGTGGTCATCATGCCGACGAAGATTGATGCCTGCTTCGTTGGCCCTGACCAAGATAGACTCGGACTGCATCTTCGTCAGTCGCACCCGAATCGTATCGAAGTATTCTTCCGCTCCGACGTCGAATCCCAGCTGCCGCAAGCCCGCTGCCAGCACCACCGCCAAGCCATGCACGCGCTCAGCAATCCGCCGCAATCCCTCCGGCCCATGGTAGACCGCATACATGCTCGCCATGATGGCCAAAAGGACCTGCGCCGTACAAATGTTGCTCGTCGCCTTCTCACGCCGGATGTGTTGCTCGCGAGTCTGCAGAGCAAGCCGACAGGCAGGCCTCCCCGTGACATCTTTGGACACCCCGACGATGCGTCCCGGCATCTGCCGTTTGAATGCCTCAGCGGTCGAAAGAAACGCGGCATGGGGGCCGCCAAATCCGAGCGGAACACCAAATCGTTGGCTGGAACCCACGGTGATATCGGCTCCAAATTCTCCCGGTGGGCGCAAGAGAGTCAAGGCCAGCAGATCGGTGGCGACTACCACAAGAACCCCGGCCGCGTGGGCCTGCGCCACGAGTGCGCTGTAATCCCCAACATAGCCGTCAGTGGCCGGGTATTGGAGCAGAATACCGGCCAGCTGAGGATTGGAAAAGTCGATGATCTGCATCCGCCCTACACGCAACGTCATGCCGAGCGGTTCAGCCCGTGTCTGCATGACCGCAATGGTCTGGGGATGACAGCCCTGCGAGACAAAGAACTCTTTCCGTTCGAGGCCGGACGAACGGGAAATGGCGAGACACATGGCCATCGCCTCCGCTGCCGCCGTGGCCTCATCCAGGAGCGAGGCATTGGCTAAGGGCAAGCCTGTGAGGTCGGTCACGAGCGTTTGAAAATTCACTAGGGCTTCCAAGCGGCCCTGGGAAATCTCCGCCTGGTACGGCGTGTACTGGGTGTACCAGGCCGGGTTTTCGAAAATGTTGCGCTGGATCACGCCGGGCGTGATGCAGTCGTGATACCCCATTCCGATCAATGATCGGTAGATCTGGTTCTCTGCGGCGATGGAGCGGATCTCTTCCAGCACGGCTTGTTCGCCGCGGTGAAGGGGCAGCCCCAATCCCTTCCGCAAACGAATGTCGGCGGGCACGGTCGCCTCGCTCAGCTCCTCGAGCGAGTGCAAGCCGAGCGTGACAAGCATCTCGTGAACATCGACGTCGGTGGGGCCAAGATGGCGATGGATAAAGGTGTCGGTCGGGTTCAGAAAGTCGGGTGTGGCCATGGCGATCGTCTTATCCTTCGATTATGTGTCGTCGGTCGAGAGCCCTGTTGTGCTGACTGACCCGTTCGGGGGTTGCAGCCTATCATGCTCACCCCCTTTTCTCCAAGCGCCATCCCGACTGTTTCCGGACTTGCCTTAAGACCGAGAGTCACGTATGAGTGCAGGCAATCCAAGGGGAAATTCCGACCCCCTGCAGACTGACAGAACGCAAAGATAGTATCCGGCAGACTGTGAAACTACACGACATTCTTATCATTGGAGCCGGCTTGGCAGGGATGAGGGCGGCGGTTGCCGCGCCGCCGGATCTCGACGTCGCGGTGATGTCGAAGGTCCATCCGGTGCGCAGCCATTCTGTGGCCGCGCAAGGGGGCATCAACGCAGCACTGGGAGAGAACGATTCCTGGGAAGCCCATGCCTTCGACACCACAAAAGGCGGGCTCTATCTCGGCGATCAAGATGCCATTGAGGCCATGTGTCGCGAAGCTCCTGACGACATTCTCGAATTAGAACGTCTCGGGGTCATCTTCAGTCGCGACGAACAGGGCCATATCGCCCAACGCCCGTTCGGCGGAGCGGGTTTTCCCCGCACCTGTTACGCCGCCGATCGTACCGGCCATGCCATCCTCCACGCCATGTATGAACAGCTGCTGAAGCGGCGCATTGCCGTCTATGAAGAGTGGTATGTCACAGCTTTAATCGTGGAAGACGGCGTCTGCCGGGGAGTCGTGGCGTGGGACCTGATCCACGGAGGGCTGCACGCGATCGGGGCCAAAGCCGTCATCTTGGCCACGGGAGGAAGCGGGCGGGTCTTCCTGACGAGCACGAACGCGGTGATCAACACCGGTGACGGCATGGCACTCGCGTACCGTGCCGGTGCTCCCCTGGCGGACATGGAATTTGTCCAGTTCCATCCCACCACACTCAAGGGCACTGGGATCCTCATCACCGAAGGGGCACGCGGAGAAGGGGGCTACCTCCTGAATACGCTGGGTGAACGGTTTATGAAGGCCTATGCCCCACAGCAGATGGAGCTGGCCACCCGTTCCACTGTCTCATTGGCTATCGGGCAAGAAATCCTCGAAGGCCGCGGGGTCGACGGATGCGTGTTGTTGGACTTACGGCACCTTGGACGCCAGCGCATTCTCGAACGACTCCCTCAGATCAGACAACTCGCCATTGAGTTCGCAGGCCTTGATCCGATCGAGACTCCCATTCCTGTCCGCCCCGGCGCGCACTACCAAATGGGTGGCGTCCGAACCAATCAATGGACCGAGACCGGCATCGCCGGCCTCTATGCGGCTGGAGAATGTGCCTGCGTCAGTGTGCACGGTGCCAACCGGCTTGGTGGCAATTCACTCCTTGAAACAATTGTGTTCGGTCGGCGCGCCGGGATTCGCGCCGGAGAGTATGCTCGAACCGTCACGCCACAGGCCCGCAGAAATGACCAGTTCACGGCCGAGCAGGCTCGCGTCCAACGTCTCCTGGCACAGGATGGATCGGTCCGGCCCTGGCAGATCCGAGAGGAACTCGGCCAGACGATGAGCCTCAATCTTGGTCTCGTCAGGACTCACGAGTCCATGTCTGCCGCGATCTCGGCCATCACGGCACTGACCCACCGCGCCGCCTCCATCACGGTGCAGGACAAAGGACGGGTGTTTAATACGGATCTCGTGCAGGCCCTCGAGCTCCAGTCCCTTCTCGATGTCGGGGAGTCCATCGTCGTCAGCGCTCTCGCCAGACAGGAAAGCCGCGGAGCCCATTACCGGTCGGACTTCCCGGTTCGCGATGATCAGCATTGGTTGAGACATAGCCTCATCCACCGGACCCCCGAGGGGACAGCCTTGACCTATGAACCCGTGACCATCACGCGTTTTCCGCCAGCATGATGCCTCCCCGGCAGACTTGAAATCCGATGGCCCTCAGGTCCAGGACAGGCGGAAGAACCCAGCGGGATCGCCGCGCGAGAGGGGCGAGACTAATGGAAGCAGGGATGCCCGCCAAGCGCGTGGGAGGCTGCGGAACGCGGAAGCATCCTGTAAGGCGATTCGCGGGTCTAGGTTTGGTATAATCGCGCAACAAAGACTATGCGTATCCTAGTCATTGAAGACGAAACGAAAGTCGGCTGTTTTATCAAGCGTGCGCTTGAAGAGGAGAGCTACGCGGTCGACCTCTGTGAAGACGGTGCAAAGGGCCTTCAGATGGCGCTCAACACCAACTATGATTTACTGATCGTGGACTTGATGCTGCCGTCGTTGCCCGGATTGGAAATTCTCAAGGGCGTCCGCCAGGCACGGATTCAAACCCCCATCCTGATTCTGACCGCACAATCGCAAGTGGACCAGCGGGTCAAGGGCCTTGATGCAGGAGCGGACGATTACCTCACCAAACCCTTCGCCATCGACGAACTGCTCGCCCGGATTCGCGCCCTGCTTCGCCGCGGCTCCACCGAGAGTCCCGGCGTGCTCCAGATCGACGATCTGGCATTGAACCCGGCCACGCGCGAAGTGACCAGAGGCGGCCAGCGGATCGACCTCACTTTGAAGGAATATGCCCTGCTCGAATATCTGATGCGCCATACGGGGCGTGTATTGACCCGTCCCATGATTTCAGAACATGTCTGGAACCAGGACTTCGATACGTTCACCAATGTCATCGATGTCTACGTGAACTATCTCCGCAATAAGATCGACCGGGGACGCGCGAAGAAGCTGATTCACACGATTCGCGGAAGCGGATACATGCTGAAGGCCGACTGATGCCGCTTCGCGTCCGGCTTACTCTCTGGTATGGCACAGCCCTCGCGCTGATCCTGATCATCTTTTCAACCATCCTGTACGTGATTACCGCTCGAAGCCTGCGCGATGCGGTCGATCAATCGCTGGAAGAAACCGCCGCCGCAGCCGTTCGGTCGCTGGAAGAACGCGGGTTCCTCCCTCTCATCGACGAAACCGAACTCATGTCGCAGTTTCCAGAACTGGCACGCATCGATAAGTTCTTCCAGATCTTCAGCCCCTCCGGCACCATCACCATTCGTTCGCCCAACGTCAAGCAACATGAGATGCCGCTGAGTCGCCAGGCCTTGGAAGTCGCCTACTCAGGCCGCACGCTTTTCGAATCCGCGAAATATCCCAAGGAGCCGCCGTTGCGCCTCATTTCGGTTCCCATCATCTATCGGGGCAATTTGCTCTATATCATCCAGGTCGGCACCTCGATGGACTCCGTCGAACAGACCCTGAACCGCCTCCTGTTAGTCCTTCTGGTGAGTATGCCCGTCGCGCTGGTCGTGTCGCTCGCCGGCGGCTGGTTCATGGCCGGCCGAGCCCTTCGCCCGGTCGATGCGATCACTCTGGCTGCCCAACGCATTGCCGGAGGCGATCTCACACAACGACTGACTGTCCCGGCCTCGGCCGACGAAATCGGCCGGCTGGCCAATACGTTTAATGACATGATCGACCGGCTTGAAACCTCCTTTCGGCAGATCCGCCAGTTCACCAGCGATGCCTCGCACGAACTGCGCACGCCGTTGACGGTCATGAAAGGGGAAAGCGAGCTTGCGCTTCGACGCCCTCGCGAAACCGAGGACTACAAAGTCGTCCTGGAAAGCAATCTCGAAGAAATCGATCGAATGACCCGCATTGTGGATGAATTGCTCTTTCTCTCCCGGGCCGACATGGGCGAAGTGAAAATGGAACACTTGCCGGTCCCACTGGACACGCTCATCGAGGACGTCCACCGGCAAGCCTCATTACTGGGGCAGGAACGGGACATCCAGGTCATGCTCCGCGCCACCGCGTCGGCAGTGGTAGTGGGAGATGAACTACGCTTGCGCGAACTGTTCCTGAATCTCCTCGATAACGCAGTCAAATACTCCCGCCCCGGCGGCACAGTCGACATCGCACTGACGATCGAGCAGGGGGAGGCACGAGTGTCGGTAACCGATCACGGCATTGGGATCGCGCAAGAGAATCAGCCACGAATCTTCAACCGGTTCTACCGCACCGATGACGCGCGGGCCCATACCAAGAAGGGCACAGGCCTTGGGCTGTCGATTTGCGCATGGATTGCCGAGTTACATCGCGGGCATATCGAGGTCCAGAGCAAGGTTGGCGAAGGTTCGACCTTTACCGTGATGCTGCCTCTGGCCCCCGCATCGACTTAACGACTTCTAATCCCCTCCTAATCCTCCTCTCATTGCAAACTGTTACGCTACTCGCAGACCTGAACATCCTCAATAGGTGTTTATCTCTTCCAATCAATCGCAAGGAGGGAATCATGAGACAGCTCGTTCGTCAGACTATTGGAAGCGCCATTGCGGTGGCGGCGCTGAGCGCCCTTCTGATCTGGGGCGGCCAATCCTTATCCTCGTCCCACGCATCGAGTCCGGCTGCTACGACGGCGGTGCCGGTTGCCCTCACGATGAGTACCGCCCCATCGAATGGATTTACGGAGGTGGCGAAGGCGGTCACACCAGCCGTGGTCAACATTACTACCGTGACCGTCGAGAAGGTGTCGGATAGCCGGGGCGTACCGGATGAACTGCGTGAACGAATGGAGGAGTTCTTTGGAGGACCAGGGGGACCGTTCGGCCCTCGTGGATTCCGTGGGCCGCAAGGTCCTGGTCCCGGTGAGCCACGGGAGCATCGGGGCGGCGGGCAGGGGTCCGGCGTCATCGTATCACCGGACGGGTACATTCTGACCAACAACCATGTGATTGAGGGAGCACGGACCGTTACCATCACGCTACCGGACAAGCGGGAATTCACGGGCACAATCGTCGGAGCAGATCCCAAAACGGATCTCGCCGTCGTGAAAGTCGATGGACAGAACCTTCCCACGGTCTCCTGGGGTGATGCCTCCAAATTGCAAGTCGGGGAATATGTGCTGGCGGTTGGAAATCCCTTTGGACTGAACTCCACCGTCACCCTTGGCATCGTGAGCGCGTTGGGCCGAGGTCGTATGGGCATCACTCAGTACGAAGACTTCATTCAAACCGACGCGGCAATCAATCCGGGAAATTCCGGTGGCGCTTTGGTCAATACCAAAGGCGAGCTTGTGGGCATCAATACTGCCATCTTTTCTCAAACCGGTGGCTATCAAGGTGTGGGATTCGCCGTTCCCACCAGCATGAGCAAGCCGATCTATGAAAGCCTGGTCAAGAACGGGAAGGTCGTGCGTGGGTTTCTAGGAGTCTCGATTCAGGATCTCAACCAGGATCTGGCAAAATCGTTCGGCATCAAAGGAGCGAAAGGTGCCCTTGTCAGCGACGTGAAGGATGAAAGCCCTGCGGGCCAAGCAGGGCTCAAGCAAGGAGATATCATCACAGCCTATCAAGGCTCGCCTGTCGAAGACGCCGTGGCACTCCAGCGGCAGGTGACGAAGACGGCGGTGGGGACGAAAGTGACCGTCCGGGTGATCCGTGACGGCCATGAGAAAGATCTGACCGTGACGATCGGCGAACAACCGGACACCACAAAGGTCGCCAAGGCGGAGACCGGTGAGGCAGACTATGCCTTCGCTGGAGTGGCAGTCCAGGATCTCAATCGGGACACAGCCAAGGAGCTCGGGGTCAAGGGGAAGGTGGGCGTCGTGGTTACCGCGGTCGAACCGGACAGCGGCGCAGAGAAGGCAGGAGTGATGCGGGGTGACGTCATCCGGGAAATCAACCGGCAGCCAGTGAAGTCGGTGAAGGAATTCGAGAAAGTATCGTCCGGGCTGAAAAAGGGGGAGAACGTCTTGATCCTCATTGACCGGCGAGGCAACGCCTTGTTCCTCAGCGCAAAAGTCTAATGATCAACAACACCGATGGGGCAGCTGGATGCTGCCCCATCGGTGTCAGTCAAATACTACGGTTTTCCTGCCATACACCAGCACCCGTTGTTCAACATGGCGGCGCACAGCGCGAGCCAGTACAATCTCCTCGAGATCCCGTCCCTTCCTCACCAGATCATCAACGGTATCCCGGTGACCCACACGCATGACGTCCTGCTCGATGATGGGACCTTCATCCAGATCTTCCGTGGCATAGTGCGCCGTGGCCCCGATGATTTTCACTCCCCGGTCATAGGCCTGCCGATAGGGATTGGCGCCCATAAAGGCCGGCAGGAAAGAGTGATGGATATTGATGACCGGACACCCGACCTGTGAGAGAAAAGCCGCACTGAGGATTTGCATGTACCGGGCCATGACTACGAGCTCGACACGATGATCCTTCAGCAGAGAGAGTACTTGCCGTTCCTGCTGCGGCTTGGTCTCCTTGGTGACAGGACAAACGGAAAAGGGAATCCTGAACAATTCGGCCCACCCGGCGCAGGTATCGTGATTGGAAATAATCACGGAGATATCGATGTGCAACTCGTCACGTTTGTGCCGTTGGAGCAGATCCGCCAGACAGTGATCCTGTTTCGAGACCAACATCGCGACTTTTGTTCGGCGACTTGAAGTGCGAACCTCGTAGCGCATCTCGAAGGTCTTCGCGACAGGAGCGAAAGCCGCTGCGATCTCATCGGGGGGAATCTGCAACCCCTCAGTGGCACACTCCATGCGCATGAGAAACTCGTTCGTCTCTTCATCGGTATGATGATCCGAATCGAGAATGTTCCCGCCGAAGTCGTGGATGAAGCCCGAAACCCGGGCCACAATACCCCTGCGGTCCTTGCAATGAATCAGGAGGACGACAGATTCTTTTCGATGTGCCATCGTAGTCCTGTCTTATCCCCGATGAGATTGGTTAGCTCAGGTCCAGCAGGCGAGCAAGGAAATCGGTGGGAAATGGCGCTAGCAGGATGCTCAAAAAGGCCGTCCAACAAGGTCGCAGCGAGTGAAGGCCCGAGGCGTACCCTCTGGGGTACGTTGAGGGTCTGAACGATGCGAGAACGATGCTCGCGGACTTTATCAGCATCCTTCTATGTGACGATGTGGCCCACAAGGTCGTACAAGGCCGCATCGGTGATTTCCACCTTGACGAGCTCTCCTGCTGTGGCTGACCCCTCATTGATATACACGACGCCGTCGATCTCCGGAGCCAGCCCTTCATGACGTCCCTCGAGCAGTAACTCTGTCTCTTCGGAGACCCCTTCGACCAAGACCTCCATCACGGAGCCGATGCTGGCCTGGCCTAGTGCAGTCGCAATCCCTTCTTGCACAGCCAAGAGTTCATTCCGTCGCTCGTCCATGACTGATCGCTCGACCTTGTCATCAAGCCCGACGGCCGGCGTGTCTTCTTCGTCGGAATACAAAAACACCGCGACTCGATCGAACTCGGCCTCTTCCACGTAACTTCTCAGTTCGTCAAACGCCTGCTCCGTCTCTCCTGGAAACCCCACGATGAAGGCCGTACGAAAGGTGACGCCGGGAATGCGCGTCCGGATCCGATCGACGAGGGAGATGATGGCGGCTCGATCACCCAGCCGGTGCATCCGCTTGAGCATCCGATCGTTGATATGTTGCAGCGGCATGTCGATATATTTGGTGATCTTTTCTTCGCCCGCATAGAGATCCAACAACTCGTCTGATACTTGCTGCGGATAGAGATAGAACGGCCTGATCCAGCGCAAGTCTTTGACTTTCACCAACTCGCGAAGCAGCGTGACGAGGCCTTGGCGCAGACCAAGATCGACGCCATAGTTCACTGTATCCTGGGAAATGAGGTTGATCTCTTTCACCCCTTCAGATGCGAGGCGAGCGGCTTCGGCGACGATCGACTCCACCGAGCGGCTTCGCTGCTTGCCCCGCATCAGGGGGATCGCACAGAACGCGCAATTCCGGTTACAGCCTTCGGCGATTTTGACATAGGCACTATGAGCCTTCCCGAGACGGAGGCGTGGCGCGTCTGCGTCGTACAGATAGGGAGGCTCGCTGACCCAGAGCCGTTGCTGCCGCTTCTTCGGCGCCAGCAGATCCCGGCAAATCTCCGCGATCTTCCCGAACTCACCGGTCCCCACCACGCCATCGAGTTCCGGCAATTGCTTGAGGAGGTCTCCTTGATACCGCTGTGCCAGACAACCTGCGGCAATCAGTACACGACAGGATCCTGTTTCTTTTAGTTTGCCGTGCGCAATGATCGTATCAATCGACTCCTGCTTAGCCTCTTCGATGAAGCCGCAGGTATTGATGATGACCACTTCGGCTTTCTTCGGATCATCAGTCAGGGCAAACCCGTCCGTCACCAAGGTGCCCAACATGATTTCGGAATCGACCTGGTTTTTCGAACAACCCAGGTTGACAAAACCGATGGTCGTCTTCCTGCTGCTTGAGCGAGAGGGGGTGATCAATCGTGAAGCCATAGGAAACAGTCTACGGGACGGTTGAAAAGACTGTCAATCAACAGCCCCTTGCAGGTCACCGGCCGATTCCCCTACAGTGGGCTGTATGATCCGCACGTTTCAAGGTATCAAACCCACCGTTCCGACCTCCTGCTTTATCGAAGAAACCGGCATCGTCATCGGCGATGTCGTGCTCGGTGAGCACTGCAGCGTCTGGTTCCATGCCGTCATTCGCGGGGACGTGCACTATATCCGGATCGGTGACCGGACCAACGTGCAGGACCTCTGTATGTTGCATGTCACCCACGATACCCATCCGCTGATCATAGGCAACGAGGTGACCATCGGCCACGGGGTGATACTCCATGGCTGTACGATCAAGGATCGAGTGCTGATCGGCATGGGCGCGATCATTATGGACGGCGCCGTGATCGGGGAGGACTCCGTCGTGGGGGCTGGGGCCCTGATCACGGAGCAGACCATCGTCCCACCCAACAGCCTGGTCCTTGGATCGCCTGCGAAGGTCAAACGATCGATCACGGCTGAAGAACTCGCGTGGATTAAAGAATCGGCGGAAAACTACGTGACATACGCTGGACAGTACTTAGACAACTCATCAAAAACCAAGCCCGGCTTCCGAATCTAGGTTTTCAGAAGCCTCGTCCAGACCCTTTATCCTTTGCCGATTTGAATAAGACAGATCGGGTCTCCCACCAGTGCCGTCGGATAGTAGCGCTTCCCAACCCGGTAGGGCACTCGATGCCGGTGGCACCACTCTGCAATCCATATGACTTCTTCCGTGGTAGTCGTGACGAGTCCGGGTCTCGCAAGCTTTCCCATACAGCGTGCAACCAACGCACGCACGATACGGCGCTCTTTATCAAACTTGAGGGGGTCGAGGGTGAGAGGATTGCCTCGTCCATAAGACAGAGGCGACAGATGCGGGAACCGCTCAGGATCATTCAACACGCTGACCATCCAGAGATGATCGAATCGGCCCTTTGCGCCGACCGCATCAGCCGCATGGAACGTGAGGGGAATCGAGCGGCAGGCGCGGTTCAGGACAGTGACTTCGGCTCTCCGCAGATTATAGGGTTCCACCGCACGACCCAACTCCACCGTTTCCATAATCAAAGCCGGAAGTTCCGCCGCTCCGGCACCGACATAGAGACTGCGGCCGCCCCGTCCTAGTTTCCCCCTCAACACAACGGCAACGCGACTCCCGAGACGGTCACAGGGCCCCCGCTTCGCTCGCCAGAACTCATGGCCGCCTTCATAACAGTAGACCGGGCCCAGCGCGCCATAGTCGAGACGGCCATAGACCTCGGTCACGAGACGACGGGTCTCGGGGGCCAGCTTCGTGCGACTCGCCCTCATGGTCGTACTCCAGCAATCTGAACCACGGTCGCGGTCACCGTCGCTGCCACGTTGGAAAGAAATTTGAGATTTAATGTGTCCACGATATCAGTCTCACGATGGTAATGGGGATTCCGGAAATTCGCCGTATCGGTCAACATCACAGCTGGATAGCCTGCATCCCAGAACGAGGCATGATCGCTACGGCGGGTATGAGGCATGGCCTCACCTTTGCCTGGCACCACCAGTGAGAGCGTCTTGAGTTGGGCCCCATGCCGTTGCGCCTCCCGTTCAAGCTGAATTGCCAAAGAGCGGGATGCCTCGTTGCCTACAATGGCAAGAAAATCTCCCCGAGTCGGCACCGCAATGGGCACCGCTGGCGGGGCCTGCTGCGTGCCGGCCTCGCTCCTGGCGAACCCGACACATTCCAGGATGATCGCACCGGCCAACTCACGGCGCTCGGCTTTCAGGCGGGACGCGAACGCCTGACTTCCCAGTCGATCCTGCTCCTCGAGACAGAACGCCACGAGCCAGACTGGTCTTAAGAGAGCCTGCGTTCGAAGGCGGGAAGCCACTTCGAGGAGGACCACGAGCCCGCTTGCGTTATCATCCGCGCCCGGTGACCCGGACACGGTGTCGTAGTGGGCCCCGATCAGGAGCGGGGGCAACTCCTCTCCTTGTCCTGGCCAGTCCGGATACCTGGCCGCCACCACATTGCGATAGACCTTGCCCCAGGCACTCACGAGCTGACCGCTGGTGGTCCAGCCAGACTTGGAAAACTCTGTCGCCAGATAGTGCGCCGCTTTCCGAAGCGCGCGAGGACTCGTCTCAGGATGACGCTCCCCGACGAGGGCCTCAAGATGGCGGTTGATTCGGAGGCGCTGGGTCACCACAACAAGAAATTGACCGGATTAACCGACTACGATGTGATCTCGGTCCCGATACCTTTACGCGTGAACACTTCGAGGAGAATGGCATGGGGGATCCGACCGTCGATGATATGGGCTTTGCCGACGCCGCCACGGAGTGCATCCAGGCAGGCATGCACCTTGGGGAGCATTCCTTCGCTGATCGTTCCCTTCTTCACCATCCGCTGCACATCTTTGCGTGAAACCGTCGAGAGGTGACGTCCGTTCGCATCGCGAATGCCTTTCACATCAGTCATCATCACCAGCTTTTCCGCACCCAGCGCGGCGGCCATCGCCCCGGCCACCAGATCGGCGTTGATGTTGTACGTGTTCCCTTCCCGGTTAGTGCCGATCGGAGCGATAACGGGGATGTAATTATCCTGCTGGAGTTTCCTCACCAGAGTGGGATCAATGGACTGGACCTCTCCGACCAAGCCAAAATCCTCATCCCCGTCGCCGGCATCGAGATCCTTTTCCAGACTTGCCGCCCAGGCTTTGGCCGTAAGCGCTCGAGAGAGCATGAGCCCGCCGTCCTTTCCACTCAAGCCGACCGCGAGGCCCCCATGGCGATTCAAGAGATCGACGATCTCCATGTTGATCTTGCCGGCCAACACCATCTCCACGATTTCCATCGTGGCCTCGTCTGTGACCCGCACCCCATGGCGAAACTTGGCTTCGATGCCCAAGCGATCCAGCATCTTATCGATCTGGGGTCCCCCGCCGTGAACAATGACCGGGTTGAGACCCACATATTTCAAGAGCACGACATCCTGCGCGAAGCGCTCTTTCAGGAGCGCATCGGTCATCGCATGACCACCATACTTAATCACAATGGTCTTGCCCTTGAACGTGCGAATGTAGGGCAAGGCTTCGATCAGCACGTCCGCTTTCTTGATCAGTTTGTTCATGCTGGGCTCCCATTGCGAGAAACGCGCAAAGCGCGCGAAGGGCAAGTTCGTTTCGCGCACCGCGCGCGATGCTTACGCCGATACTGCGCATCAATGCTGAGCGTCCGTTCCGGCCACTTCGAACGAATGATCATCATGGCTTTCCGTCTTTGACGACACGCACGCTGGTCGAGCGACCGGCTCGCGGATGCGTTTTATCATAGACGGCCAGGAGCTGATCCGTCGCCAGATGCGTATACTTTTGCGTCGTGGTGAGCGAAGCATGCCCGAGCATCTCTTGAATCGATCGCAGGTCGGCCCCTTCATCGAGGAGATGGGTGGCAAAGGAGTGACGCAGCGTATGGGGACTCACGGAACCACCGGCAAGCCGGTTCGAATAGCGGGCCACGATGCGAGCGACACTCCGAGTCGTCAACCGCCCCCCTCGGCTGTTGCGAAAGACCGGGAACGAGACACGTTTCGACCTCAGATCTCGAGAATCCACCAGTGGCCGTTGATCTAGGTACGCCTGAATAGCCCGCAGGGCCATGTCCCCGATCGGCACGATGCGCTCCTTCCGACCTTTTCCTCGTAGATGGACCAGTCCCTCGGACAGACGGAGATCTTCAGGATTGATCCCCACGAGTTCGCTCACGCGAGCCCCGGTCGAATAGAGCGTTTCCAGTAATGCACGGTCTCGAAGCGACGCTTCTGTTTGGCCGGCAGGAAAGTCCATCAGGGCTGCCGCGTCGTCCTTGGTCAAGACACGCGGAAGATGTTTCGGCTGTTTCGGCGTCCTGATGACCTCGGCAGGATTGAGGCCGACCACGCCCTCTCGTTGCAGATATCGATAGAAACTGCGGAGGGAGGCGAGCTTCCGGGCCATGGAGGAGCTTTTCTCACGCTTGCGGTCCAACCAGTGAAGGTAGGCCCGAATAGACTCCGTTTGCACCGTGGCAGGATCAAGCGCGCGGACATCGGGATACTCAGTCGTCATGAACGTCTGAAACTGTCGGAGGTCCGAAGCATAGTTGCGAACTGTTTCGTGCGACGCATGACGTTCCAGTTCGAGGAAGGTCATGAAAGCCCGAATTGCGTCATCCATGCCGTCAGGTCCTCAAGTGCCCGTTGTCCCGTGAGCCGTCGTTTTCGCTCCTTATCTCTCGTCGGTGTGGCAAGGGGAGGAAAGAGTCCAAAATTCGTATTCATCGGTTGAAAATGACGAGGGTCTGTCGTCGTAATATATGACACGAGACAGCCATGCGCGGTGGTGGGGGGCGGTGTGACCAACGGCAATCCGGCCAGACCACGGGCGGCATTGATTCCTGCCAGCCCTCCCATCGCTGCAGAATCCGTATAGCCCTCGACGCCGACCAACTGTCCTGTGAAAAAGAGGGTACCACGCGCCTTGAACTGAAGGGTATCGCGCAGCAATTGAGGAGAATTGATG
This sequence comes from Nitrospirota bacterium, assembly GCA_018971525.1. Lineage (GTDB taxonomy): Bacteria > Nitrospirota > Nitrospiria > Nitrospirales > Nitrospiraceae > Palsa-1315. Next base: position 65,624 of record JAGXAR010000009.1, on the reverse strand, counting down.
AAGGTGTTGCGATGCAGACTGCCATAGCGGAGAAACTCTGCCTGCTCCAACCCTGGAATCATCCGAAACACCCGCTTCTGTTCCCCGTATGTCAATTTAGTCTGGAACCCCACGAGGTTGTAACAAGATCGATGGACGTTTTCTGTCCGAAGCTGTACCACCGCATAGGGTCGGGCACCCGTCTTGGGATTCTCAAGGCCCACCGGCTTTAACGGACCGAACTGCATGGTCTGGCGGCCCCGTTCGGCCATCACCTCGATGGGGATACAGCCTTCGAAGTAGTCGGTCTTTTCGAATTCTTTCGGTTGAACTTTCTCCGCGGCAAGCAACGCTTCGTAAAATGCATTATAGGCCGCCTCATCCATGGGGCAGTTGAGATAATCGTCCCCGCCCTTATCGTAACGGGACGCGAGAAATACGACATCCATATTGATGGAATCGGCATCCACGATCGGAGAGATCGCATCGTAAAAATATAAGTGTTTCATGTGCGTCAGTTGCCCAATCGCCTGAGACAGTTTGTCGGATGTCAGGGGGCCGGTCGCCAGAATGCAGAGACAGTCCGTTGGAATCTCGGTGATCTCTTCGCGCAAAATGCGAATGTTCGGATGCCCTTCCAGCGCCTGAGTAATTTTGAGTGAAAACTGCTCACGATCGACGGCCAGGGCCGATCCTGCAGGTACCCGGACCTCATCCGCCACCCGAATAATGAGCGAGTTGAGTCGGCGCATTTCCTCTTTCAAGATGCCGGGGGCATTCAGGAGATCCGCGGAACCAAGCGAATTCGAACAGACCAGCTCGGCCAAACCGCCGGTCTTATGTGCTTGCGTCGTCTCTTTCGGACGCATTTCATAGAGCGTCACTTTCGCCCCACGATTGGCCGCCTGCCACGCCGCTTCGGACCCGGCCAGACCACCCCCGATAATGACAATGTCTTCGCGCATGCGGCTGAAACTCCGTGAAAAAAACGTGAGAGAAAAGGCATTGTAGGAACCGCATTTTGGGGATGTCAAGGCGACATTGCCACGCATGACGCACGGTGCCACGGTTGATCCAATTTATGGCCTCATGCTAGACTTCCCCCCACTGTGGGCGATTAGCTCAGGGGTAGAGCGCTTCCTTCACACGGAAGAGGCCACTGGTTCGATACCAGTATCGCCCACCATGTTCCCTACATCCCCCTTTCCCGTTCTATACCCCTCTCCCGAACTGACAGTTTTCATGATGTTGCCTGAACCGCTCCAATCCTGGACAGAATCCAGGATGTCGGCTACACTTCAGTCTATCGAGAGACCGTCGACTCTGAACCGTACGAGACAAGTGAGGTCATCTATGCGGACTACAGCTCTTGCCGTGGGAATTCTCCTGCTGGCCACCTCAGTCGGTTGTGCCGGAAACAGCCAACAGCAGGCGTCGGCCGATGCAGATAGAAGCTATACCGCTCCAGCCAGCATTTACAGTGTGATGGACCCCACCTCCTTGATCTACACCGATGTGGCAGCGGGGGCAGCTGCATACGATAACCCGTGGCGGTGGGCTGGTTTTCTCTTGAACCCAGCCGGGGTCGCCTTGGATTATGGCGTGAACCGACCAATTTACACGCTTAGCAGCCAGATGCCCTACCTTTTCGGATACACGAGTGAGGATTCGATGCTGGATAGCCAGCGGCGATAATCTCCGCGAGCACATCGCTCCGCATTCAACGCCCGCTTCCTCACGAGAACGGGCGTTGTCCTGTCACCCCTTGGCAAACTCTTTCCAGTTTCGTGTATGCTCCCTTCGTGAGTCGAAATCTACGTGACCAGCAAGCGCCTCGTACTGCACCTTTTAACCTGTGGGTGGTCTGCGGGTTAGGACTGAGCCTCTTGCTGAACGCCTGCGAAACTGAAGCTCCAAAACCAAACCTCCCACCGTCTGAAAGCGATCTGATCCTCCTGAAGTCAACGACTCTCTGCACATCAAAGCCTGACTTCTTCAAGACATATCCCGCCTCGACGCTCAAAGCCAACGCCTGGGGCTCTGGTCAAGAGCTGGTTCTGCCAGCCGACCAAAGCCCGTCACATGGCGACGAGTCCTACTTTTTCGATGAAGATGGCATGCTGGTCGGAACCCTCTTTACCTTTCCGTCCGGGCTTGACTTGAATCCCTACCCGGTCCTCCGTCACACCTTAACGCTACTAAAGCCATCATTGGAGTTCTATCTCAACGTTGCGAGTCTGTCCTCAAAGGCGAGCATGGACTCCAGCGCCCTGTATGAAACCGGCGACGAGAAAACGACGACACAGTACTTGGTCCTTGGCACGCGCGAGCAGCCGGCGTTGCTCCAGGCTTCTATGACGATCGACCCCTATGTACGGCTGTTCTCACCCTATCGACGCGAATTCTTGGAACGGTTGCGCCATCCAAGCGGCCAGAAGCCCGGGCAACAGCTCGACAGTCAAGGTGCGGAGGACAAGGAACCGTTCCTCTCGCTCCAGCAATTCGCGCGCGGCCAAACCGCACAGCTCTCCTACTGCGGGGTCCAGAGCTACGATACCGCAGCCAATGCCTATCAGAAAGCGATCGCAAACGGCTTTACGAATAAAGTGTGGCTGGCAGAAGCTCACCACAAACTAGGCCTGTCATGGGAAGGGAAGGGACTGCACGAGAAAGCCAAGACGGAAATGCTTCAGTCGTTGACCATCAGGCCCAACACTCCGGAAATCCTGAACAACCTCGGCACGGTGTACAACAAGCTGGGAGACAAGGCGAATGCGCTCGCCTCATTCGAAAAAGCCGTTACACTCCGCCCCAACTATGCCATTGCTCGCTACAACCTGGCTGAAGCCTACGAGCCTACGAATCCCAGGCGGGCCCTCGCGGAGTACGAGACCTATCTCGCGCTGGTCGAAGGTATCCCCGATGAAGCCGGTCGCATCGCCCTCGTCCAACAACGCGTCAAGACGTTGAAACACTAACCTCCAACTATCAATCTTCTCAGTTCCTTCACAAGGTGTCGAATATGTGATTTTGTTAGGATTCCGTCATATCTCGCGATAGGCTCCTCCCATCACTCTGCTTGGAAGGATGGGAGAACGACATGGAACGATCTACCTGGGTCTGTGCGCGAGCAATCGTCTTGACAGTCATGGCTTTGTTCCTCCTGCCGCTACGGGCACAAGCCGAACGGAACTGGGAGTTTTCAGTCGGAGCGTTCGGAGGCAAAGCCTTTAACTCCAACGAAGACGTCAAATTCAATTTTGGTCAAGGGAGTGGGTTTACGACCGGAACAGCGTATGGAGTAAATTTGAATGATTCTCCGACCTTTGGCGCCAAAGTCACGGCCTGGTATCTACCGCGACAATACAAATGGCAGCCACAAATCGGCCTTGAGTTAGATTACACAAAGTTTACCGCAGATCTCAACCCGCAGACAGCTGGAGCCAGCGGGACCTCACTCACACCTGGCTTTGAGCTCGGATCTGTCGCCTTTACCACGCCCCAAGATATCAGTGTGAATGTTCTCGCGGCAAATCTGCTGTTTCGCTATCCGATTTGGGCGACACCGGAGCTTCCTCAAGGTAGATTCTACCATTATATCGGAGCAGGTCTTGGTGTGCAGCGCGCTCACCTCTCGGTCCCCATGGTTTCACATCAAGAAACGAGTTACTCCCCGGCCATCCAAGGTATGGTCGGCCTCAAGTTTTTCATTTTCCGAAACTTTGCGCTCTTCGGGGAATGGAAGAGAACTACGGGCTGGCACACGTTTACTTACGACGGTGCCGGGCTTCCACCGGGATTCAGCGCGCGGTACACTATCGCTTCAAACCACGTAGTAGGTGGGATTGCACTGCATTTCTAGACGGTTCCAGCTGGAGAGGAACACGCCTTCAGCGCCGGATTTTCTCTTCCTGTTCTTCGAGCGTCTTACAGTTGATACAGAGGGTGGTGACTGGGCGGGCTTTGAGTCTCGGATAGGGGATCTCTTCTTGGCAGCGCTCACAGATGCCATAGATGTTCTGGTCCATTCGATCAAGCGCCTCATCGATCTTCTTGATCAACCGTTGCTCGCGCTCACGGATACGCAACGAAAAATTCTGGTCGGCCTCTACAGAGGCCTGATCGCTGACGTCCGGGAACGCCTCTTGACCGTTTGGATTGGCAAGGCCTTCGCCCACCTCCGCCAGCATGGCCTTGCGCTGCCGCTCAAGGTCACGGCGAATGGCCGCGTACTTTTTCCCTGGGGACGATGGCTTGGCTCTGCGCTTGGCCGTGACAGAATGCACCGCTGGTGGAGTGGGCGAGATGCGCTTGGCGGAATGGCCTGTTTTCATACCGCAACCTGCCTGAGGAGTAAAACCTTCCGGAACGAGCGGGACTATAACAGGGGCCTGGAGAGGGGGTCAATGGGAAGCGTGGGGCCCGTCAATCTCGCTCAACTGGGTTCCGCTAGAGATCCCGACGGCCTTCAATCGACTTGAGCAGTGTCACTTCGTCGGCATACTCGATATCCATCCCGACTGGAATCCCATACGCGATACGCGAGACCCGCGTACCAAGAGGTTTCAGTTGGTTTGTTAAATAGATGGCGGTCGCCTCGCCCTCGATCGTCGGACTCGTCGCGAGGATCACTTCCTCAATTCCCCCAAGCTTCACCCGATCAACCAACTCTTCGGCCCGTATATCGGAAGGTCCGACGCCGTCTAAGGGGGATAAGGCACCGAGCAAGACATGGTACAATCCGCGGTAGGCTCCAGCCCGCTCAATGGCATACGTCGTACTCGGCTCTTCCACCACCAGAATTCTTGTCTGGTCCCGCTTGGGATCGAGACAAAACTCGCAGAGCTCCCCCTCAGCGATATTCCGGCATTGTCGGCAAAAAGAAAGCCCGTCTTTGACTGCACGAATCGCCTCGGCCAGGCGAAGCGCCTCTTCGCGCTCGGCCTTTAACACATGAAAAGCCAACCGCTGCGCCGTCTTTTGTCCGATGCCGGGGAGACGAACCAACTCGCGCACAAGCCGTGCAAGTAGTCCTTGTTGATCAACCGCCATGACGCAATTGTTCCGTTAGAATAGCCCAGGGACATTCATCCCACCAGTGGCCGATTTCATCGCATCCGCCATCATCTCGCGAGCCTTCCTGAGGGCATCGTTCGACGCGGCCATGACCAAATCTTGCACCATCTCCACGTCGCCACTTTTCACCACTTCGGGATCAATGACAATGCCGACGAGCTCCATGGCACCATTAGCCGTGACGGTCACGCTGCCTCCGCCGGCCGTCCCGGTCACGGTCTTCGACGATGCCTGTTCCTGCACCTTCGCCATTTGCGCCTGCATTGCCTGCGCTTGCTTCAGGATATTTCCCATATTGCCGAGCGGGTTCTTCATTCTTCGACCTCCTTCTGGCTCAACACCTGCCTGACCTCTGCGAGCTCTGCGCCGAATATCTCCAGTGCCTCTTTGACGACCGGATGGGCCCGCGCCTGGTCGAACAGGACCAGCCGTTGTTCCTTTTCTTTCGCCTCCCTGAGCTGCGCCATCGTCGGTCCAGGAGGATCCGATTCTGTCAATTCGACAATCCGCAGCCGAACCGACTGACCGCTCAGCCGTTCACATATCGATGTGAGCACCGCCATATTATCAGGGTTTTCAATCATCCCCCGGGCTCCCGTCGCCTGCTTGCCAAATCCAATCGTCACGACGTGGCCGTCCACCCCCACAAATCGCCCTCTTTCCAGAAAAGCGGCAATCCTGGAAGAGGCGTTGGCCACTTCCTCTTGGACCTGTTCCCAATTGAGCATCACCGCCGCGCCTCCAGCATCAGCTGCAGGCGATACCGAAGGCATTGCAGCCTTCACTTCACCGGCAGCGCCAGGGGGCCTGATGTTCGGAGGATTCGTCGAAGGCCTTGGTGGAGGCGCCGTTTTTCCGATAGCAGAGCCCCTCGACGGCATAAAAGCGGTCGGTGCAGGAGCCGGCGATTGAGAAAGCTTCGGTAGCGAAGAGGGCGTTGGCTCTGCAGAACGAGCCGACGAGACCGGCTGGCCCATACGCACTGGAGGCGGCTGAGGGGGGCGTGTCGTCGAGGCCGGCTGCACCACTTGGGCTGGCTTCCCGTCCGCTCGACGCAGCAACCTCGTCGCACGCACGGCCGCAGTTTCGAGCACGAACCGGGGATGGGCACTGAGCCTGAGCGAATCCTCTGCTTGCGTGAAAATCGTAAACAGTTCCTGAAGTGACTCGGGCGAGAACGAACGCGCATCAGCTGCCACCTGTGCGAGGTCTTCCGCGGAGGCCTCGATCAATCCCTGCCATTCTTGGGGTGAGGTCACCACCGACACCACCAGCATGTTGCGCAGATACTCGACGACCTCCGCACAATAGGCCCGCAGATCATGCCCTTGGTCCAACAGTTGGGCCAGCACGCGAAGCGCCGCGGCGCTCTCCTGAGCCGTGATCGCCTGAATCATGGCACGAACGAGTTCTTGCGGAACCGCCCCCAGCAGAGCTTCCAGATCCGTATGTACGATCGTCTTGCCGCCGAATGCCACCGCCTGGTCGAGTAGGCTCAACCCATCGCGCATACTGCCTTCGCTGGCCCTGGCGAGAGCCATCAGGCTCCGTTCCTCGATCACGATCTTGTCCTGATTCACCACATGGCGCAGCCGCTCGACGATCTCGGTTCGCGGAATCCGGCGGAAGTTGTAATGCTGACAGCGGGAGAGAATCGTCGCCGGGATCTTGTGAATCTCGGTGGTGGCAAAGATAAACACCACATGCGGCGGCGGCTCCTCCAGTGTCTTCAAGAGCGCGTTGAAGGCCGAGTTCGACAACATGTGGACTTCGTCGATGATGTAGACCCGGTACTTCCCACGAAACGCGGCGAACTTGACGTTCTCGCGGATCTCGCGCACATCGTCCACGCTCGTATTGGACGCTCCATCAATCTCCATGACATCGACGGAGGTTCCCTGCGCAATTTCGAGGCAGTTGGAACAGGTGCCGCAGGGCGTGCCGGTCGGCCCGCGCTCACAATTGAGCGCCTTGGCGAGAATTCTCGCGACCGTGGTTTTGCCTACACCGCGGGTCCCGGAAAAGAGATAGGCTTGGGCAATTCGTTTCGTCGTGATGGAATTGACCAACGTCTGAACAACGTGTGGCTGTCCAATCACATCGTCGAACGTCCCAGGGCGGTATTTGCGAGCGGAGACTTGGTAGTCCATATTGCGTCGATCGTTACACGTGAAGCATATCTCGCCCGTGATTCAGACGCTTCATGAATAACCTGTTACGAGATACATCATCGTCAAAGTGGGGCCAGGTGATCCTGCGGCACACAGAACTGACCGCTTACCGTTGCTTCCTTCCGGACCTGGCGGGGTTCACAGGGTTCTGTTGCACAGGGCCCAGCCCCTAAAGTGCGTATGGATCTTATCCGCTTGCCAAGGATCATGACAGTGGCTCGCGGTCGAGCGAACTCTGTTTGGCGGAGAGGGTGGGATTCGAACCCACGGTCCCATTGCTGGGACGCATGCTTTCCAAGCATGTCGATTCGACCACTCTCGCACCTCTCCGCACCGATTTTCGCGAGGCGGCATCATAACACGCGGTCTGATGACCGGCAAGGTGACAACCAGTGCTCATCGCCATAGCATTGACCCTCCCGGCTCCCCTTCCTATACTGCAAAGAACTCACGTGGAGGTGTGGTGATGAAGATTCTCATCGGGCTTGTCGTCCTGGTCCTCCTCTTGGTGGCAGCCATCCTCTCGCTGCCCTTTCTCATCGACCTCAACAAGTATCAAGACCAGTACAAGCCGTTGATCGAAGAGGCGCTCAATCGCAAGATTATCCTCAACGATATCCGCCTGACCATCTGGCCCCGCATCGGCGTTCGTGTGGCGGGATTCACGGTGCAGGATGATCCTGCATTTGGCACCGGCCCTTTTGCGTCACTCACTTCGCTCGACGTGGGCGTGAAACTGATGCCGCTCCTGAGTAAGAAGGTTGAAGTTGAAGAGATCACGCTCCGCGACCCGCTCATCACCGTCATCAAGAACCGCAAGGGCGAGATGAACCTCTCGACGATCGGGCCGAAAACCCCGGCAAGATCCTCACCTGAACAACCCGAGGCTCCGCCATCACCAACCGGCAATCCATTACACGTGCTTGCCCTGCTGGCGGTGGACCACGTCTCCTTCACAGGGGGCACTATCATCTATCGCGACGAATCCACGCCGAAGCCGACGGAATACAGGGTCAACGATCTCGAAGTGCTGCTCAAATCAGTCCATCTGGGCGAGACTCCAACCCTCCATCTCGCTGCGACCGTCCAGCCCTACAATATTCCGGTAAAACTCGACGGCTCGTTTGGCCCGCTCGTCGACACGTTCGACCTGAAGCAGTTCGCCTTCGACATCGGCCTGGGCAAGATCGCCATGGCCCTCAAGGGGAGTGTCGCGGACGGGAACCTCGATGCGACGCTCACGTCACCCCTGATCAACAGTGCCGATGTGCCTGTGGCGCTGCCGTTGGCCAAGCCAGTGATCGTGAGGAACTTCCATGTCACAGCGAAGGCCAAATCCCCGTTACCGCAAGGAGTCCCGCCATTGGAACTCGCGGACGTGACAGACCTCGGACTCGATATCGTGCTGGGGAACTCCGTCCTGAACGTCAAGGGCACAGTGGCCGGTGGGCACGCGAAGATCAACATTACGTCGCCGGTCATCAACACGGCTGATGTACCCATGGCCCTGCCGTTCAAAAAACCGGTCGACATCAAGGATCTCCAGATGGCCGCGGAATTGAAGGGACAAGAGGCCCGGGTGAACAATCTGTCGTTCCAACTCTTTGGTGGACACACAAAGGCCCAGGCGGGGATGACACTGGACCCATCGGCACCCCCATTCAATGGGAAAGTCGTCGTGCAAGGGCTCCAACTCGGTCCAGCGCTCGATGCACTGGGTTCGGATCAAGTCTCAATCAGTGGAACGGCCGGCATGGACTTCGCCATGGGCGGACGAGGATTCTCTCTGCCGGATTTGACCAAAGCACTGGAAGGTGTTGGTCATGTGGCGGTGAAAGACGGCAAGATCGAGGGCGTCAATCTCATACAGGAAGCGCTCTCGCTCCTCCAGCTCGTCGGCCTGTCACCGGACAATGTGAAGGTTACGGCCTTCTCGACGATCGAAACGGACCTGAGGATCAAAGAAGGCATCATCAACGTCCAGCGGCTCCTAATGGACAGCCATGACTTCCAAGCCACGGGAGAGGGAACCGTCGGCTTTGATCAAACCTTGAACCTCAAAGTGAAGCTGAATCTGTCGCAAGCCCTCAGTCAGAAAATTAGCGGTTCGTCCCCGGCCGCTAGGCTCGCGCTCGCCGGAGGACGGCTGAATGTGCCCTTGCTGGTCACCGGGACCGTGCAAGCACCGTCGTATGGGTTAGATTCGAAAGCCTTGACGGGCAAGGTCCAGGAGCAGGTGAAGGAGAAAGTGAAAGAAGCGTTGGGCGATCTACTCAAAGGTTCGACTAAGCCGGACGACCTCAAACAAAAAGGTCAGGACCTGTTGAAAGGCCTCTTGGGACAATAAAATAATCAAAGGAGTGCGAGCAGAGAGTCTCTGATCAACGCCTCCTCACAATCATCCTGCTCTCCGCATCCACATTCCCTCCGTAATTGAACTCGTCCCGATTCCTTCGCCTCCCTGTAACGGAATGCCCCCACTCCTGACCAAAATGGCCACAGAGAGGAGAGACAAGACCTTCACGTAACCTGTCTGCCAAACACAAATCTACAAAGATATTTAATGAAATCAACCTATCACGATCTACGGCATTACGTTTGCTCATTATACTCGCGCCATACCGACGTCGGTCGCACAGCATTTATTCTAGTGCTTATGCTTGCGACCATAAGGCAGTCTGAGCTATACAGTGACGGCATGTATTAGGGACCATAGCCCTAGGCCCTCAACGTATCCTAGTGAGCCTTGGTGATGGAATCGTGGGCATTCACTCATCTGGCGAGGAGGTATGATGAAGAAGGGATTCTGGCTGCTCGTTGTTGTGGCTTGTCTCATGACACCGAAGCTTGTGGCAGCCGCTGACGCTCCAGCTGTGATAGATGTGCCACCTCCCGCCCCACACGACGTGGTGACCCTGAAGGACGGGGGGGTGATCTATGGGGAAGTCATCGAAATGTCCGACGGGGTGTTAGTTATCAAGACTGCCGCGGCTGCAGACAATGTCGTCAAGATAAAATGGGCCAACGTGGAGAAGCTAGCCATCAACCACCCAATGCCGTTTCATCTCAAAGAAGGGACGGTGCTGATCGGCACAGCCACCGAGGGTCCCAGCGGTACTATCACTGTGCGAGCTGAACCAATGAGGGGAACGATGGAGGTCCCCATCGATTCAATCACCGCGCTGAATCCACTCATCCAACCCCCGGTCATCTATTCAGGCAACCTGACCGGCGGCTACACGCAAACAACCGGGAACAGCCATCTGAGGAATGCGAGCCTCCTCGGAGAATTCGTGGCTCGGAGTGAGCAGCTCCGCCTGTCGATCAACGGTCGCTACGTCTACGGCGACAATGCGAACACGCTCACCGCGCGGAACGCCCGCGGCACGATCAAGCTGGACTTCTTTATCACCAAACGCTTTTTCTGGTTCGCGTCCGCCTACTTTGAAAACGATCGGTTCCAAGATCTTAAAATGCGGACCGCCCTTGCGAGCGGACCCGGTTACCAATTTGTCAACCGAGGCGATTTCGGCGGCAGCTTCAAGGACATGACGCTCTATGCAGAAGCCGGTCTCGCCTACTTCAACGAAGATTTTCGGACGGCCGACGATACCTCGTCGGCTCGCGGCCGTGCGTCCATAAAATGGAACTGGCCTCTGCTTGATGAGAGAATCACGCTGTACCATTTCAGTGAGTTCTATCCTTCACTGCAAAACACCAAGAATTATTACCTCACGATGGACAACGGCGTCCGTTTCAAACTATTCGATGGTTTCGTGAGCAGCATCCAAGTGACGACCCGATATAACAGCAGTCCGGCGAAGGGCACCGGGGATACGGACAACATGTACCTCCTGACCCTTGGGTACGCCTTCGACACGACCTTGAAACGATAGCCCCGGCAGCAGCAAGTGCAGTAAACCCTCATCCTCGTAAGGAGGAACTATGCTGAAAGAATTTAGAGATTTTGCCATGAGAGGCAATGTTCTCGACATGGCGATCGGTGTGATCATCGGAGGGGCCTTCGGAAAGATCGTTTCCTCGCTGGTCAGCGACGTGCTGATGCCGCCCATTGGTCTCCTGATGGGGAAGGTGGATTTCTCCAGCCTGTTCATCAATCTGTCCGGTACACCTCAACCCTCCCTGACAGCAGCCAAAGCGGCCGGAGCCCCCACCATCAATTACGGGGTCTTCCTTCAAGCCACATTCGACTTCATCATCATCGCGTTCGTGATCTTCATGTTGGTGAAGCAAGTGAACCGGCTGAAGAAAGAGCCGCCTGCCGGGCCTCCCACGACCAAAGATTGCCCGCATTGTTTGTCCACCATTCCGATCAAAGCCACAAAGTGCGCGCATTGTACATCCACTGTGTAAATGAAGGACCCGTCCATCAACCTAAGGAGAAGATCATTATGAGATTGTTCAAGACCGCAGTCCTCGCAATCGGCCTTCTGGCTAGCGCGAGCTATGCATCGGCCGTAGATTTAGGGGCGATCTGTTGCGACGGCGGCTATGAATACCGCCACCCGAGCGCCTGGGAAAAAGAACGGCAACGATTGAGGGATGAGCTGGCAGCAGCACAGAGGCAGCTGGCCGATCGCGATCGGGAGATCGCCTCCCTGCGGTCCGGCTCCGGTGATGCCCTCCGATCGGCCCAGGCTGACCTCGACCGGTCCAAGTCGCGTATCGCGGAGCTTGAACGGCAGCTGAGCGACCGCGATCGGGAAATGGCATCCCTTCGTTCAGGGGCCGGCGATTCTTCCAAATTGGCCAGCCAGTTGTCCTCAGCGCAGGGAGACCTGGATCAGTCCAAAGCCCGTGCAGCCGATCTCGAGCGACAGCTCGCAGCGTCACAGGCGCTGGCCGCCAGTCTCCAGACCGGGGCAGGAGATAAAGACAAGGTGGCAGCGGACCTTGCTGCGGCAAATCAACGAGTGGCCGCGTTGGAATCCCAACTTGCGAGTCTGCAGGCAGCCAGCGGTGACAGCGCTAAACTAGCGTCCGAACTCGCCGCCGCCAAACAAAGGATTGCTGAACTCGAAGGCCAACTGGCCGCCGCCAAGCAGCAGCTGGCCGATCTGGAACGCCAAGTGGCCGATCGGGACAAGGAACTGGCCGGTCTCCGTGGCGATCTCTCTGCTGAAATGGCCAAATTGAAAGAGGCCCAGCGCAGTCTCATCAAGGCGTTGCGTCCTCAGATCGAAAAGGGCACCATCGTGGTCGATCTGAACAACGAGCGTCTCTTAATCAACCTCGCCTCCGGCTATCTCTTTGGATCAGGCGAAGATCAACTCAAGCCTGCCGGAGCCGAAGCGCTCAAGCAGGTGGGAGCGATTTTGAAAGATTTCCCGGAATACAAAGTCGCGGTGGACGGCCATACCGATAACCGGCCGATCCGCAGCTCGTTGAAGAAGAAGTTCCCCACGAACAAGGAGCTCTCTGAAGCCCGTGCGGCAAATGCGGCGAAGGCTCTCGCGGAGGGCGGTCTCGCCTCCTCAACCACGGCTGGGTATGCAGACACGAAGCCGGCGGCACCGAATACGACTGATGCCGGCCGCGCGAAGAACCGCCGCGTCGAAGTGCGCGTCACGAAGTAGCGCTTCGCGCAGGAGAAAGGCAACGGGGGCTTTTCCATACCGGAGAAGCCCCCGTTGCTTCTTTAGCGACTCTCTAAAACTGACAGGCATTCTGCTCAAGAGTCCCAGCTACTCGATCCCCAGCAACTGTGGCCAGAATCTTGTAGTGCCCAAGCCCCAGTTCCTTCCCGAAGGCTTCTCCCACCAGCACATCTTGCACATGCTGATGATCCCACGAGCGGAAGTAAGACCGCCCCTCTTTCAGCCCGTCGAATTTGTGGCCGTCCAGCGCCTTGATCAGCCCGGCAATGTCGGTCGAACCTGCCCACTGCATCGCTTCAAGAATTTGCATCATCGCGGCATAGCCAAGGTAGAAACGTGAGGTCGGCGTATGGTTGTACTTGTCGATCAGTCCCTGGATGAATCGTCGTGAGCCCTCGGTGTTGATCTTGGAATCCCAGATCACTTCCCAAATTTCCGCATTGTTGGCATAGCCCAACGGGCGTCCGATCTGTTCGCCACTGATCATTCCATCCACGCCGATCTTCTCTTTGACCAGCTCCAGCTTCGCATATGTCTTCAACGCATGCACGAGATCTCATCCGTACAAGTTGAGAATGATCGCCGTGGGATTCTTGGCCTTCGCCTCGATTAAGGTTGGCGTAAAATCGATCGAACCGAACGGCGTGACCGTCTCCCCGACAAAGTCGACGCCTTGGGACTTGCCTGCGTCCAGCATCGCCTGGTCGCCACCTTACCATCGAGGGTGGCAGCGTAATCATGGGCCAAGAAGTCCCATGGGCCGGCGCAATGTGCGGTGCGACAGCCTGCGCCATCATACGGGCATTGGGCATGAACACGAAGGTGTGCGCATTGCAGGCCACTCCCGTCAGCTCGGAAAGGTGCGCGCACGGCACACTGCATCCGTAAACATCAGATCGAGATACTATGCTGCCATCGTTTCTCCCCGTATGCCCTCCCTCCGCAATGTAACGACGGAAGCTCAAGAACCCTGCGGTTCCGGCCAGCCCATCGTCTGTCACAATCGGTACCCCACACGACTTGATCCTGTCCGTTGCCCCAAAGACCTCTGCGCAGCCGCACGAGGCACCTTGAACGACATCGCGAACCGAATTGTAGAGACCATTGGCCGGATGCGACAGTTTGGTCAGCTCAGCCGGTTTCCGCGTACCGGTTCCATCAATGAAGACCACGGTCACCTCATCTCTCTTCTGTTTACATTCGGATGCGAGAGCAAGAGCGTTAAAGACTCGTCCGAGGGCCTCTTCAGAGCCACCTTTTGAATCAGACATAATTACGATGGCAGTTTTCATAAGTTGTCTCCTTCGTGAATAGATGGCGTATGACCCACGCGAGATGAGCCCGCCGTTGTTTGATTGTCGCGTCAAACATCGCAAGCTCAATGCCGCACTAGATTGTGTTGCTTATGGCAATCCAACTTGGCGAAACACCAAACAGCTTTTCCTATAGGCGGGAGCAATGGGACATGGAATAGAAACCAGGGATGCCACGAGATGTCGTGGCGAACAGCGGAAACGTTCTAGTCGATAGGGCAAGGTTTCTTGATGCCGAGCCTCTGCAACCGGGATCGCAGCGTGTTGGGATGGAGGCCCAGGCGAACCACTACGCCCTATTTTCATTCAATCACCCAATTCATATCCTGGAGGATACGGAGGGTGTGGGCCCGTTCTACTTCTTCCAGGGTATCTGCAAATGGCGGCTGAGGTGTGGAGTTCGCGTGAAGAAGCACACCATCGATCTGAAGCCACGGTCCTTTCGACAGGATCGTGGCCCGTTTGATCACATTCTCCAACTCTCGAATATTGCCGGGCCAGGCATATCTTACGAGGCGGTTCATGATCGTTTGAGAACCCCCTCAAACCGCTTGCCTAGTTTGGTTGAAAATTTTGTGATGAAATGGTTGACGAAGAGTGGGATATCCGATGCGCGAGCAGACAAGGGGAGGCACCTTGATCGCGAACACATTCAGCCGGGAAGGAGCCAGCCCTCACCGCAGCATGAAGATCACGGCTGGGCGCGGCAATGACCCGTACATCAACCTTTGTTCAGCTGCTACTGTCGACCCGTTCGAACTCTCGCTCCTGCAACACACGTAAGAGCTTTACCCGTGCGTCAAGCGGCAACGCTCCAACTTCATCCAGAAAGATCGTCCCGCCGTTTGCCAAATCAAACCGCCCGATCCGGCGCTGGAGCGCTCCGGTGAATGATCCCTTCTCATGTCCGAAGAGTTCGCTCTCGACCAGATTCGCCGGGATTGCTCCACAATTGACTCGAACCAGCGGACGGTCCTTCCGCGAACTTAGATCCGGATTGCCCTCGCGTTCAGTTCCTTGCCCGTCCCGTTGTCCCCCATGGATGAAGACCGTCGAATCCGTGGGCGCCACCTGTTCGATGTATCGCAGAACGGCTTTGATGCTCTGGCTCTCGCTGATGAGCTCCTCGAAATTGTGCTGATGCTTGATCTCTTCTTGAAGATAGAGGTTCTCGGCCTGGAGGCGGTCCTTCAACCGCTCGACTTCCGTGAAGACTTGGGCATTCTTGATCGCAATGGCCGCTTCATGAGCGAAGACAGCCGATCGTGCGAATTCCTCTTCGCTCAGCGGCCGACGACCAAACATAGCCACGCCGCCGAGCAACTCTCCGCGGAGTTTCAGCGGGTGGCCGGCAAAAGAGCGGAGCGCGTTGTCTTCCATTCACTGTTTATTCGTGAGTCGGTCGTCGCCGAGCACGTCGTTCGTGTAGATCGATCCGAAGCCTTGGGCGATTTTTCCGATCTTGAGCGCTCCCAGCGGAATCTTGCGATATTCACCATTGATATTAGTACAGAGCCCGGCGCTCGCCTCAAGGTGCAGGCAGCGATCCCGATTCGTACAATCTGCGGCTTTGTAACGGCCGGCACAGAGATCGCCGGGGTCCAAGAGCCAGATGCGAGCGAAGGCCGCATCCAGCTCCTCCACCAGACCCTGCGTAATTGTGGCGAGAACAAGCTGAAGGTCAAGACTTCATGCCATTTGGAGCGTGATCCGCTCCAAAACATCGTGAGATCGGAGAGGAGGAGTCGAGGAAGGGAATGTGCCCATCGTGTTCTCTCCGAGCCGGCTATCGACCGGCTCGGAGGACGATCTGTGCCTTGCAGAGGATTGTCAATTAACTGTACTGATCCCACGTATCGCACTGTTTGACTGACCAAAACACGGCTTCTTTGAGTTTCTTCAACTGGATGTTCTCCGGATCGCGCATGGCTTGTAGTTTCTTGTCGAGATCGTAGAGCGGCTGGATCGATCGTTTGTCCGGAATTTTTCCCAAGGCCCAGGCGACTTCCGTAAGCACAGACCAGTCTGTCTTGGGATCATTCAGCTTGGCCAGCAGCGGCGGCACGACTGAGGCATCCCCATGCAGTCCGCCGAGTTGGCCTAACCCCTTGGCTGCTGCCGCTTGCACCTCGAGGTCCGGTGACGTATTCATGATCTCAACCAACAACGGAATGCCCTCCCTCCCGAGGTTGCCCATCGCAGTCAATGCCTGTTTCGCCAAGTCTCGATCCTGGAGCGCTTGCTTCAGCCTGGGCAGGGCTTCGTCGGCCTGCATCTCACCGAGCAACGAGATAATCTTTACCTTGCGCGTCTGGCTGGTCTCGGTTGAATCCAGCAGCTTCAGCAGCCGATCCGGCTGGCCCCACTCAGCAGTCAACAGAAGCGGGAATTCGTATTTCTCTAATCGCTCTTGTAATTTCCCCATCGCGTAGGCGCCGGGTTCCCCGGCCTGCGCTGATTGGGCTGCCGTGACCGCATCTTCAAAGTCGGTGCGCACCTCGCGCTGCCATTTGACCTTCAATTCTCCCAAGAGATAAGTGAGCTGACAGGCAGGCCCCTTCCACAGCCGCGATGGAGCATCGGGCAAATCCGCATCACCACCAGCTGCAGTGGTCCCTTCCCACGTCTTCCGTTGTTCACACTTCACCTTAAAGACCGCGTCGTGGGGCTTCCCGCGATCCTGCACCATCGTATAGCCCAATTCGCCCAGACGACGGGAGACAACCTCGACAACCGGTCCCGCATCGACCGCTCCCTTATCGGTGAGGGCAATAGCATCTACCAGGACTGTCTGAACCTTGGCGAGTTGCGCCTTCTGATCTGTCGTAAAATAATCACGATAAGCCCACGACGGCCCTGGCAGGAGAACCAACACACAGGCAAAGTAGAGGAGAAACCCTCGCATCATGCACCTCCTTACGGGTCACAGGCCTCACGGGAGGCAATCCCACACACCGGAGGAGAATCAGCTCGATTGTGATCCCCGCTCGTTCTTACGACCTGCTTCTTCACCTTCCATCGCGAACGGCAGGGCCCAGGGCCACATACCCTTTAACATTATACCCTCCATGAGACGGGTGTGCTAGCAAGCACTGACCCAAAACAGCTAGCAAGAAATCGTTTGGTAGTCATTTGTCTTTGACAGGACCCCCCCACCCTCAATTGCATCCGTTCTTGGATCAATTCAGCGCTAGTCCGCCAAGCCTCCTCTCCCCCAGGAGTATGGGTTGACAGTAGGATGCATCCAACGGTACAAAAGGCTTACGCTATTGAGTCATTTCGCTTGTTTGCTCATCATGCTGGAGTCGGCTCCTGCATACCCCACCGTGCGAGAGTGGCGGAACTGGCAGACGCGCGAGACTTAGGATCTCGTGGGTAACCGTGGGGGTTCAAGTCCCCCCTCTCGCACCAGACCACGACCGGGCGACGGCTGGGCAGCCCGTGCAAGGCTTCTTACAAAGAAAAGGGTACGCATCAGCTATGAAAATGGAAGTGACTGAACTGGGACCAATGAAACGCGCCCTCAAGATTGAGGTGCCGGCCGATGAGGTCACTCAACGGTTTGCCCGCGCCTACGTCGAGTTGAACCGCCAGGTCAACATCCCGGGGTTTCGCCCCGGCAAGGCACCATTGGCCTTACTGGAAAAGCGCTATGCCAAAGCCGTGGAAGAGGACGTGATCCGAAATCTCGTGCCGGACTTTTATGACAAGGCCATCCGCCAAGCGGGGATTGTGCCAGTCCTCGTCGAAATTCCCCCGTTGGACCGGGTCAAGATTAAGAAGGACGAACCCTTTACATTTACCGCGACCGTCGAGATCAAGCCGAACATCGAGTTGCGGGACTATAAAGCTCCGAGTCCGATCTCGCTCAAGCCCGACAAGCGCACCGTCACCGACGAGCAGCTCGACCGAGGACTTGAGGTCTTGCGCGAGCAGCACGCACGCCTGGAGGCCGCACCAGCCGGCCAGACCATCGTGGACGGCAACTACGTCGTGCTGGATGTGCAAGGCACTCTCGATGGAGCACCGCTGGACGGAACGAAGAAGGAAGGCCAACTCCACAAGGTCGGATCAAAGGCTTCCGTCTTGGGATTGGAAATTGATTCGCATGTCGTGGGGAAGAAAGAGGGTGACGTGCTCGACATTTCCCAGCCGTACCCCGCCAGTCATCCCGATCCTCGCGTCGCCGGCAAAACGGTCGTGTTCACGTTGACGATCAAATCCGTCAAAGAAAAGAAGCTGCCGGCCTTGGACGATGAATTTGCCAAAGACTGTGGCCCCTACAGTACGCTTCAGGAAATCAAAGACAAGCTGCGGAGCGGGATGGAACAGGCACTGAAGCGAGAGATCGAAGATACCTATAAGGATACGATCATCAAACGGCTCATTGAGACCCACCACTTCGAGCTCCCGGAAACCCTGGTAGAGCGTGAGCTGGAAGCCATCATCCGCCAGCACGTGCAGCAACAACAGCGGAAGGGTGGCGCCCATGAATCGCCCGCCACGGAGGATCTCACAAGCCTTCGCCAGGAGCATCGGGACGAAGCGGCACGCCGCGTGAAGCTCGGCCTCGTTTTAGAAGCGATTGCCGAGAAAGAAGGGCTTACGGTCACTCAGGACGATCTGAACGCTGAAATCATGCGGCTGGCGTCGGAACTCAAGATGCCGGCGGCCGATCTCGTCAAGATGGTCAAAGCCGGCGGGCAAGAGTCCATCGATGAGTTACGCGCACGGATTTTGGCGGATAAAGCCTTGGATTTCGTTTACCGCAATGCGGTGATTCAGGGATAGTGCTGATGGGTGCAGGCCGCCTTGCACCTCGGCTTCAACAGGCTGCAAGCGGAAAGGAACGACGTGCATGCTAGTTCCCATTGTTATCGAAACGACTAACCGAGGCGAACGCGCCTACGACATTTATTCTCGGCTCCTGAAAGACCGGATCATCTTCCTGGGTGCGCCAATCGACGACGTCTTTGCCAACCTGGTTATTGCGCAGCTCTTGTTCCTCGAAGCAGAGGACCCTGAAAAAGACATCAATCTCTACGTCAACTCCCCCGGGGGAAGCGTCACGGCTGGATTAGGCATTTATGACACTATGCAGTATGTGAAACCCCCGATCAACACCATCTGCCTCGGTCAGGCCGCCAGCATGGGGGCTTTTTTGCTTACCGCTGGAACCAAAGGCAAACGATTCGCCCTGCCGAATGCGAGGGTCATGATTCACCAGCCCATGGGTGGGTTTCAGGGGCAAGCTACTGAAATCGATATTCATGCCAGAGAGATCTTGAAAATCCGCGAACGACTCAATGAGATCATGGCCAAACATACCGGCCAGCCTCTGGAGAAGATATCCCAGGACACCGAACGGGACTACTTCATGTCAGCAGAAGAAGCCAAGCGGTATGGTCTCATCGACGAAGTCATCACACGGCCACCGAAGCTCCTCAAGGCCATCAGTGGCGACGCAGGAAAAGACGCGATCAAGGACAAGTAACGGGGGAGGACGCATGGCCAAGCAGGATAAGATGGATCGACATCTCCGCTGCTCATTCTGTGGAAAAAGCCGCGACGAAGTCCGCAAATTGATTGCCGGGCCCACTGTCTACATCTGCGACGAATGCGTCAACCTCTGCAACGACATCATTGCCGAAGATTGGGAAGAAGCGAAAGAAGAGATTTCGTCGAAACTCAAAAAGCCGGTGGAAATCAAACACCACTTGGATCAATACGTCGTGGGACAGGAACGGGCCAAGAAAATTCTCTCGGTGGCCGTCCATAACCACTACAAGCGAATCTCGGCCAAGGACAAAGACGTTGACGACGTGCAACTCCAGAAGGGCAACATCCTCATGCTGGGGCCCACAGGCACAGGGAAAACGCTGTTAGCCCAGACCCTCGCGAAATACTTGGACGTCCCATTCACGCTCGCCGATGCCACCACCCTCACAGAAGCAGGGTACGTCGGCGAAGACGTGGAAAACATCATCCTTAAGCTCCTGCAAGCAGCGGACTATGATGTCGAGCGGGCCGAGCGGGGCATCGTCTACATCGATGAAATCGACAAGATCAGCCGCAAGAGCGACAGCCCGTCCATCACCCGCGACGTCTCGGGCGAAGGGGTGCAACAGGCGCTGCTCAAGCTCATCGAGGGGACCGTCGCCAACGTGCCGCCTCAAGGCGGGCGCAAGCATCCGCACCAGGAGTTTATCCAGGTCAACACGAGCAACATCCTGTTCATCTGCGGCGGAGCGTTCGTCGGGCTCGAACAAATCATCGAGCAACGCCTGAATCGGAAGGCGATGGGATTCGGAGCCGAAGTCCGCGGACGGAACGAGGTGCGACTTGGCGAACTGTTCGCCAAAGTTCAGCCGGAAGACTTCCTCAAGTACGGCTTAATTCCGGAGTTCGTCGGTCGGCTGCCGATCGTAGCCACCTTGGATGAGCTGGATGAACGCGCCCTCATTCGAATCTTGACCGAGCCGAGAAACGCGCTTACGAAACAGTATGAGAAATTGCTCTCCTTTGAGAAGGTCAAGCTCAAGTTCACGGAAGGCGCGCTAGGGGCGATCGCACGGAAAGCATTTCTCCAGAAGACCGGCGCTCGAGGATTGCGTGCGATCCTCGAAGACGTGATGCTGGACGTGATGTATGATGCTCCTTCGCAGAAGCAGATTAACGAAGTCCTCATCACCGAGGACGCGATTCTCGGCAAGCACCCTGCCATCCGAATCTTTGAACAAGATAAGGATGTGAAGACAGCCTAAGTCATTATAAATGTAGCTTTTTTCGCTCGCCTCCACAGTACGCCTGCTCAGAATTCCCAGGCCAGAATCATCCTGGCCTGGTTGTTCCTTCAAAACCTTCCTTCTCGAATACCTGCGGCTCTCTGCTCCCTCTTCCTATCCAGCCTGTGGCGACGCTCTTGACTCTGCACTTTTCCTCGACAGGATGAAATGCTGCGCTATACTTGCGTTACAGTCTTGAACGTGGAGGACATGTGAAATATCCAGTGTCTTCAAGCCTTCGACACAAAGGGAAAGCCCTCGACCTTGATGCAACCCGTGAAGTGATCACTCTCCTGGGGATCAACGGCGAACCTATGGGCAACCTGTCCTGGGACTTCGTCATCGACCAGATTCTGGCCTATCGTAAACCCCCAGCGGGGCGAGAAACCAGGAATGAGCCGCGTGTAACACTTACCTTCCGTGTCAAATATAAAACCCCGGAAGGTCAGCAGTTTGAAAGTCGCGCAGGCGGCATCGGCGGAGGAGGGCTCTTTATCGAAAGCCACAGCCCTCTGCCGGTCGGCACCAAGCTCGCCCTTGAATTTTCGCTACCAGAGCAGCCGTCAGAATGGTTGCCGGCGAAGGGTCTTGTTGCGTGGGTGTGCCCTAAGGCAGACCAATATACGTTCAGCCCTGGCATGGGGGTGCGCTTTACGGAGATTAACCCCGATATCCGTAACCGCGTGCTAGAACTGGTGAAATCCCTCCAGACTGTCGGGCAGCCATCTTAGTGACTATCCATCTGCAACCAAATCGTCCGGCGTTCAATAGAAAGACCTGACCATGAAGTTTCCTGTGACCACGACGGAGGGGCATGAGGGAAAAGTCCTTGAGATGAATGACGACCAGGAAGTGGTCACGCTTCATAGTGCCACAGGAGAACTGCTCGGCGCTCTGTCGTGGAAAGAAGTCATTGAACAGGTTCTTGCCTGCGGCGACGACGCCCGATTCGCTCATGCGCGCGCCCATCCGAGAGCCCCGCTCGCATTGAAAGTCCGGTACACGACACCGGAAGGCAAACAGTTCGACAGCTTAACCGGCGGCATCGGTGCAGGCGGGTTGTTCATCGAAAGCAGCACCCCGCTGGCTCCTGGGACCGAGCTGTCCGTCGAGTTTGCATTGCCCGATCGTCCTTGGGAAAAACACAAGGCCAAAGCAAAGGTTGCCTGGACCCGCAACAAGCCTGAACGACATCTGCTGTTTCCCGGAATGGGCGTCCAATTTACCAACATAGACGAAAAGGCCCGCAAAGAGCTTGTCGACCTCGTCGAGGCGTTGAATCGTTCCCGCGTAACAACCTAACAGTAACGGGCTGTGGGAAAACCATTTCGGCAGAGCAGAACTTCGATGGCCTGCACGACTGGGACAAGAGGAGAACACCTCCGCAAGATGCTCAAGAAGGCCAGACTTCCCACCCGCCCAACCCTAGAGCGCAGAGACGCGCCTTGTCCCAAGCCAGGCCGCAGCAAGTGATGAGGCGATGCATACTCTGTTCGATAGGGGGAGCCTCTGAGCGAAGCGAGAACGCAACTGGCGATCTTTTTCAGCATTCCTGCTAAGCTCAGTGCTTTGCCCATCGACGTACCCCACTGTCTGCATCCTTCGCGATCGTCGTGTTGAGCGCTGCCCTTGAATCAGGATCGCTGTGCATTCCCAGACGATAGGCCGCTTCTGCTCGCACCGCAGGCGAGGGATCATGGACCAAACGCTCTCTGAGCCACGGGGAGACCGCCGACCCTCCCCATTCACCCACCGCCGCCACAATCCCCTGACGGACCTCCGCATCGGAGTCACGCCCTGCTGCGATGAGCGCAGGAACCCATTGGCTCGAATCGACTTGTAGCAATGCCTGAACCGCTGCTTTCCTAATCGTCGCATCCGAAGATCGCAGTAAGCCTACGACGGGCTCCAGCAATTGGGAACCTGGTTCGATCTCGCCGATCGCCACAACCGCCGCCTGTCGGACCGATTCGACAGGATCCTCCAGCGCCTGCGTCAACAGGACAACCACTCCATCAGTGGCTGTGGGTTTCAACCGACCCAGGGCCATCACCGATGCTTCGCGGACTACTGATGCCGGATCGTGGATGAGGGGAAGAAGGGAGTCTGCGGCTCGTGAGTAGCCGATCTTGCCGAGGGATTCTGCAGCCGTCTGCCTCATCTCTGGCCTCTCATCACGGAGCAACTCCAGCAATAACGAGACCGTGCGCTCCCTCGATGAATGTGGAGAATCCTGGAGACAGCCTGCGAGAGAGAGGGTTAATGCAAAGACCGAGCACCCTATGGTGCGAGAGACCGTGCGACAGACCAGGGTACACGCATCGGGCAGGCTGATGAAGACCGCACCCCAGTTCACGCTTGTTTAGGAGGCTCTTCGTGCAAGGCAGGCAGCTCTTTGGCCGCTTCGATGGATTGCTGAAATTCCTTCTGGGCAGAATCCATCTCAGCTTGGATTGTCCGCATCTCGGGATCCACCGAATTGCGGACATCGGCGACAGCCTGCTTAAACGTTCGCAACGCATCGCCAAGTCCTTCTCCCAAACTCTGCATGTCTTCAGGGGACACGCCGGCAGGCTGCGCGGCCTTCGCCTTCATCGCCGCCTGCTGCGCCTGCACGCGGGTCACTGCATCCTTGTTGACAATAGCCGACGGGCGTTTGGCTACAGGTTTCGCCTGAGCGCCCGCGGGAAGAGGCGGGTACTGCGCCTTCATCATCGGCGCGGAAGCAGCCGCGCGTTCTTCCATCGTGGGAGGCTGCTGACCCCGCCCCGTTGATTGGGTTGAGACTGACTGGGCTGCCGTGGAACTCGCCGACCGAGTTGGCTGTGGCTGAGCCGCCATGTTGTACATCAAGGCGGCGGTGGTCCCGGGAGTCATTTCTGGCCCCGGAGTATAGGGTGCTGTGGGCTTCGGAGCGGCTGGGGTTTGCCCCGGCGTAATCGCCGGTGCCGGTGCAGCCTGAACTGTTGATTGGACCTGCATAGGTGCCGGTTGATTCGCGTCGGGCGGTGCGGCATCCGGAGGGGGAATATCGTTGACTTCTTTCTTGAACCCTCTGAGCGCTTTGCCGACCCCTTCACCGATTTGCGGGAGCTTTCCAGCCCCGAAAATGATGAGGACAATGACGAGGATAATGATCAGTTCCGAGATCCCCATGGTACCAAACATGGCGTAATTCCTTTTCCCTAGTTCCGGTAAATCGCCGTCGGTCCTGCTTTTTGAGAATCAAATCAACTCTATAGGGCGGTATGAGGTACTGTCAAGGAAGGACCACTGGGCCTAGCAAGATCCTGAAAAAGCCTGCCGGCAGCGTTCTCGCATCGTTCAGACCCTCAACGTACCCCGGAGGGTACGCCATCGACCCTTGACTCGCTGCGACCTAGCCCGCGGAACGGCGCGTCTTGGCGCGCCGGGATTGGTTGGGTGAAAAGTCTGGCCTTTTGAGCATCCTGCGTGATCGTACTCCGTTGTCCCAGACATGCGGACCATTGGATTTCAGGAGGACCGGCATCATTTTTCCGCAGCCTGCTAGAAGAGCGGTACGATCTCGCTCTGCAAGGGCAACCCAAACACCAAGGCTTCACGGTCAGCGAGGTACACGTCCAATTCGCTCCGGATCCCAAACTCTCCTGGCATGTAGATCCCCGGCTCGATAGAGAAACAGGTTCTCGGCATGAGACGACGCGTGTCTTGTGTCTCCAAGCCATCGATGTTGGCTCCGTTGCCATGCACCTCTTCGCCAATCGAATGGCCCGTGCGATGGACGAACCGATCGCCATAGCCGCCACGTTGGATGACCTGCCGACAGACATCATCGACCTCCCAGCCTAATGGGCAATGGCCGGCAGCGATTTCTGTCCGGACAAAGGTTAAGGCCGCATCCCGTCCCTGCCGGACCATGTCGAAGATCTCACGATGTTTCACCGGCACCGTCTGACCGACATAGCCGGTCCAGGTAATATCGGCGTAAACCGACCCAGCCTCCGCTCGTTTTGCCCAGAGATCGATCAAAAGCAACGCATTGCGGGTGACATCGGAAGACCCCGTTTCTGTCGGACCATAATGGGGGTCAGCGCTGTGGGCATTGACGGCGGCAATCGGCGCACTCGACGTGACCATTCCGGCATCGCGTATACGGGTCAGAATGAACTGCTGCACTCCATACTCGGTGAGACCGCGGCCTTGTGTCACTGCGGCATGGACATGACTGAACGTCTCGTCGACAATGCGCCGGAGCGCCGCGGCGGCAAACTGATGCGATTCGAGTTGACGGTCCGTCCAGCGCGCCTCAAACGTCTGAATCAAATCTGCTGAACTGACCACCTCGACATCGTAACTTCTAATCAACTCGATCGTACCGGCATCCACACGCGATACGTAGGGAACCGCGTTCAGCGGCGAATACTGCATGGCGACACGGAGGCCACCGGCGAGCAGGCGCGCAAGGATCTGCCGTTGCTGTTCCCACGACACATAGCAGTCGGCCTGTCCCGGCAATGCATCCAGTACGTGCGGCTCGATGCGATGTAGCAACTTGACAGGACTCCCCTGTGCCGGAATCCAGTAGTACCATCGCCTCGTCACATGGAGCGTAGGATCGAGTTGGAGTATGCGATAGGCGAGGGGATCGCTCCCGCGGAAATCATAAAAGAGCCAGCCGTCGATCTCGGCATCACGAAGTGCCTGCCGAATCTCGCTAACACGCTGGTGTGGAGCCGTTGTCATCACAGCCGGCATCTTATCGTCGCGCTACCAAGCCGTCAATGAGACGTCTGTTCAGACCGGTGGTCGTGCTACAATGCGCGCCATGGCAGTCGAGCATGCCCCAGAGCCCTCTCAATTCCGGGTGACGCTGTTTGTCGGACCACAGCCGGTGGAGGGAAGACCCTGCACCTCCTCCTGTGTATTCAACGTCAAGAAACGGAGTTGGAAGGGAGGGATCCAGGTCGCCGTCGCTATCACTCAAAGCCAGATTGACACGCTCAGCGCCGAAATAGATTTCTCACGCTGGTTGACCCAGGCCCTGATTGATCTCCCAGACAAGGATCGTACATCCCCTCAGGAACGAGCCCATGAGCTGTTCATTCAAGCAGTCTGTTGGTGCAAGCTCGACCTACTGTTGCAATCCGGCATCAGTCAAGAGAACCAATGTCTCGCAGATGACACATGGATGACTGAAGTTAGAGACACCGTGATCAAGCGGACGAAATTTATCACGTCATTCATTGCATCTGAACTGGACCTCGTACCGAGAGACGCCACCGCTTCCTAGACATCGCGCTCGCTATGCGCGGCAGGGGGTTTGCATTCAGAGCTGAATTTGTTATAACCGCACTATCCCTGAATCGTGGGTGAGCACTCTGGTACCAACCATTGCCGCTCAGTTTGTTCTGTCGAAGAAGGAGGATTATCCGTGAACGCAAACTCATCTTCATCCAATCGCCCCTCTCAAACTTCCAGCTTCAAACTCGTGGCAGTCTTCCTACTCCTAGCCTTGTGCACCGTCACGATGATGCCATCGGCGTGGAGTCAAGAGACCGCGGCCACCCCGCCGAGCGAGGGCACCGAGGGCGGAAGCGCGTCAACCGCGGGCATGCAAGCTGCGGCTGGTCTCTCCACCTTGTTGTATCTTCCACTCAAGCTGGCCTTCGCCATCGGTGGAGGGGTTGTCGGAGGACTGGCCTATGCGTTTTCCGGCGGGAATGAACAAGCGGCCAAAAGCATTTGGACAACGAGCCTCTACGGCACCTACATCATTACCCCCGATCACCTAGAAGGCAATCGGCCCATCCGCTTCCTGGGCGTCGCTGATGCGAATGATGCACCGGCGCCAGCCCCTGCCCCTGCTCCTGAGCCCATCCGCTAACCGATGAAACCGATCATCGGCGTCACACCAGACTTCAACGCCGGTGATCGCAAGGAATGGGGTGGACGAGAGCCCACCTACTTTTTGCGCGCACGCTACATCCGTGCCATCGAAGAACTCGGCGGCATCCCGCTGGTCCTTCCACTCCTGGCAGACCGGGCCACGAGACGGTGCCTCCTGCAGCAGCTTGACGGACTCCTCCTCACTGGAAGCGGGCCTGATCTTCCACCGTCATTGTATGGTGAACGTCAGCGATATCCGTTCGGAATCGTGAGCGAACGTCGCGCGAGCTTTGAACTGGACATCGTCCACCTGGCGAGACAGGCTGATGTCCCGCTGCTCGGCATCTGCGGGGGTATGCAGACCATGAATGTTGCCTGCGGCGGCAGTCTTGTTCAGGATATCTCATCACAAATCTCGAAACCTCTCCAGCATCGGCAACGGACTCCAGCGACGAATCTCAGTCACTCCATCACAGTCACCCCCGGCAGCCTACTCCGTCGCATCGTACGATCGGTGTCGATGCGGGTGAATAGCTCCCACCATCAATCGGTCAAAGCCATCGCGCCGTCATTGATCGCCAGCGCCCTGGCCCCCGATGGGATCGTGGAGGCAATCGAATCTCCGACCCACCGCTTCTTTCTCGGCATCCAGTGGCACCCGGAGTTTCTCTTCGACCGGCACCCTCTCCACCGGCGATTGTTCGAGGCCTTTTTACGCGCCGCCCGCCGCCGGGCCTCCTAGAAGCCCATGCGGAACCTCCGGCCTCCCAGCTCAGGCGGATGGAGAAGGCCTGCTATACTTGACCTCATATGGAGCAGAAGGTCATTGACCCTACAGCGCCTTTCGCCGTCCCCGCGGCCAGAGGAGGGACGGTGATCAGCCGACTCTGCCGAACAAAGTCCATTGAACAAATCCTCTCGGACGCAGATCATCCCGATCATCGTTTGAAAAAGACCCTCACGGCCTGGGATCTGACAGCGCTCGGCATCGGTGCGATTATCGGCACCGGCATCTTTGTCCTGATTGGCACCGCCATCGTCGGCGATGCCCACCGGCCTGGGGCCGGGCCTGGAATCATTCTGTCCTTCGTGCTCTCCGGCCTGACCTGCGCCTTCGCGGCACTCTGCTATGCAGAGTTTTCCACCATGATTCCCGTGGCCGGCTCTGCCTATACCTACTCATATGCAACGTTGGGGGAATTCCTGGCATGGCTCACCGGCTGGAACTTGATACTTGAATACGGTGTGGCCTGTGTCGCCGTCGCCATCGGCTGGTCGGGTTATTTCAATAATCTGCTCAGGTTGGCCGGAATCGAATTACCGCAGTGGGCTACGCATCCACCCGGAGGGCCTGACGGGGGTGTGGCAAACTTCCCCGCCGCCATTATCGTGTTACTCGTGACCATCATTCTCGTCATCGGGATCAAAGAAAGCGCCCGCGCAACCGGCATCGTTGTGTGCTTGAAGCTCGCGGTCATCCTCTTCTTCATTGCTGTGGGGACGCCGGCCGTGAATATCGACAACTGGACGCCCTTCATGCCGCAGGGATTCGCCGGTGTCGGCGCCGCAGCAGCGATCGTGTTCTTCGCCTATATCGGATTCGATGCCATCTCGACGACCGCCGAGGAAGCCAAAAACCCTCAGCGCGATCTGCCGATCGGGATCATTGCCTCACTCAGCATCTGCACCGTCCTCTACATCGCCGTGGCCGCTGTCCTGACCGGCTTGATCCCCTCTTCGCAGATCGACATCCATGCGCCGGTGGCCGAAGCACTGAGTATGGTGGGCTTCAAGTGGGGAGCGGCGATTGTGGCGATCGGAGCCGTGGCCGGAATTACCAGCGTTCTCGTCGTGATGATGCTGGGTCAGATCCGGGTATTCTTTGCCATGTCGCGCGACCACCTCTTGAGCCCCTGGCTTTCAACCGTGCATCCGCGCTATGGCACGCCTCACCATGCCACCATTCTCACCGGCATCGGCGTCGCCACGCTCGCTGCCCTGATTCCCATCGGTGACGCGGCGGACATGACGAACATCGGCACTCTCTTTGCCTTTGTCCTGGTCTGCATCGGTGTCGTGATCCTGCGCTACACGAAACCCAACCAGCCCCGTCCATTCCGGCTTCCCTTCATGCCGGTCGTCCCCATTCTGGGCATGCTGGCCTGCCTCGGTTTAATGAGCTTTCTCCCCTGGGTCACCTGGATTCGGTTCGTAGTCTGGACCACTATCGGCATTGTGGTTTACATGGGATACGGCCTGAAACACAGCAAACTGGCCGGCCCTTCTCCTAAAGGCCACCTTCCAAAACGTTCGCTCTAAATAGACTGGGTTAGTTCGATTCGTCTGCGGGCTGAGCCGCCGGGGCTGGAGTAGGAGTCGTGTTAGCCGAAACAGCCGGAGAGGCTGGAGTGACGGCTGGCTGGCCCGCTGGTGCTGCTGCAGCAGCGGACACCGCTGGTTTGGGAGGAGCGGGCGGCTTGGGAGGAGCAGGTTTCTCGGGCTTGATGCCTCCCTCCCAAGAGGGACCGGAGTACATATCCGTCGAGAGACCCTTCGTTTTCCATTTCTCTTCGAAATCTGCGGCCGCCTTATTCGGCGTGTCACCACTCCCCACCACGTCATTCCACGGATAAACCTTCGGGCCGATCTGGCACCCGGTCTCCGTCCGCTTCAAATACAAGGCAATCGGATTCCCGCGGTACGGTCCAAGATAGATATGCACGGAACCGGCGTATTCAAGCAAATGTGCCATGCCCGTCTCCAAGAGGGTCGCATGATGCCATAAGAGGGAAGAGGAGGGCAAGGAGGTTGCTCCCTCTTGCGCGGGCAGTTGGAGGCAACCGGGCCATCACTTCTGAGCAAAGACGCGACTCGCTGTAAAAAGCGGAAATCTATGGTGGCGTGGTCGTGGATTCCACCGGGCGCTTGCGAATCAAATAGACCCCAATGGTCAGCACCATGATGACCGTAACGTTCAAGCCCACGTCCATGAGGTACTGATAAAATTGCGTGTCGGTCATGGAAGGAAGATGGGACAGTTCCGCACTGGCCGTGAGGACTCGCCTCGTGCAGGCAATGATGCCGACGGCAAGATAGGGTTCGAGATCGAGGATTTCCGTCTGTAGAAACCGGATGACGGTTCGGAACAACTCGAGCAGAATGATGACGAGAAGCAGGTCGTTTAGGAGCTTCAGGCCTGAGGACAGGAGCCCAATCTGACCGGCTTTGGTGACGAAGACGTACCAGGCCTGGGCGAAGATGAGCATCCCCAGGACCAGCAGGCTAAATCCTGCAGTGAGGTACCCGAGCCGGTCGAGCCATTCCATGGCACCGCACCAACGTTTCATGAGCTCTCTTCGGTGCTCCATCATTCCTCCACCCGACACCGCTAGGCTGTTCCCGCCGGCCCCGTCACGTCGGGTTCAGGTCCCCGCATCTTGCCATATTGAAGATCCCGCATCGAGCTGGCCGTCAGCGAATGACCACAGCAGCGAATTTCTGTGAAGCCGGCTCCTCCGTCTATGATCATGACGCGGAGCCCGCAGGATTCCGGATACAGCTTCTTTTCGTCGAGAACGACGGCAGGGGGCAAGTTCCCCTTTTTCCGTCCACGCGCGGTCGCCACATCGGGCACCAAATCCTCTTCTGTCAGGGCATGGCCGCAACAGACGATCTTCTCAAATCCCTCGCCACCGCCCATGACTTTGACGACCAACCCACAGGCATGTGGATGCCGCTTGAATTCATCGAGGACATCGCCCTTCTTCAGTGCCATAACCCCTCCCTATCCAGAGCCAAATCTCTCTCGCGCTATATCACAACGTTCGATAACCTCGTCCGAACCTGTTCGATCGTATGCAACAACGCCTGATGGGTTCGACAGCCCGCAACGAGCTTCGCGTCGGAGATCGTCACCGGCCGATAGGGCGCCACAAACCGGTCTTTCAGGCGGGCGATTCGAGCCGCAGAAAGGTTCAATCGTTCGATGGAGATCGTGCCGGACGCCACAGCCTGCTCTACGGCCCCGAAGGCGGCGACTTCCCGATCCCGATCTTTACAAATCAACAGGACATCGCATCCTGCCAGCACTGCACGAACCGCTGCGTCTTCCACCCCGTAATGATCGATGATCGCGTGCATCTCTAAGTCATCCGTCAAGACCACTCCGTCGTATCGCAGCTCCTGGCGTAAGAAACCGTTGATGATAATCGGCGAGAGCGTCGCGGGCAATTCCGGATCGAGGGCGCGGTAGAGCACGTGCGCCGTCATCATCGATGCGACACCCTGCTCAACGGCACGGCGGAACGGGGGAAATTCGACAGCCTCCAATCGCTCCCGCGATGCTTCGACCACCGGAAGTTCTTTGTGGGAATCGGCATTCGTATCGCCATGACCCGGGAAATGTTTCCCGCAGGCCACGACCTTGTTGTCTTGCAGCCCCGCCGCCGTCGCCGACCCCAGCTCACAGACCACATCCGCCGTCGTGCCGAACGCGCGGTCTCCGATGACCGGATTGTCCGGATTGCTGTTCACGTCAAGGACCGGCGCCATATTCATGTTCACGCCCACCGCCCTCAGCTCCTTGGCAATGGTGGCCGCAGCCGCATAGGCCAGTTCGGTTGAGTTGCAGCGGCCCAACAGGTCGCAGGGCGGGAAAATCGTAAAACCCTTCGGAAGACGGGATACCCGACCACCTTCTTGATCGATCGAGATCAACAGAGGCGAATGAGGGCTACAGGCCTGCAGATCGTTGGTCAGTTCGACCATCTGCTGGACGCTCTCTAGATTTCGCGAGAAGAGAATGACACCGCCCGGCTTGTACTCTTTAATAAACGAGGCCAGATCGGGCGTCACCGACGTGCCCAGAAACCCGACCACGAAGAGCTGGCCGATCTTTTCGCGCGAGGTCATGCGATGTCGTTCCAACGTTAGAGACTCCGATCTATCAGGTACTGCACCAATAACCTGGTTCCAATCGCGGTGGGACCCTTCGGGATGTAGGCCCGTTCCCGCTCGCTCCAATCCGTACTGGCAATATCGAGGTGCACCCACGGACAGTCCCCCACGAACTTGCTCAGAAAGAGCGCCGCGGTGATCATGCCGCCGCCACGGCCGCCGATGTTGCGCATATCGGCGACGTCACTCTTGAGCTGTTCGAAATATTCCTCCCACAAGGGCATCTCCCACACCCGCTCGCCGGCCTTCTGCCCCGACTTCCGAACCTGTTCTTTGAGCGTCGGGTCACTCCCGAACATCCCGATTGCGAATTGCCCGAGCGCCACCACACAGGCCCCCGTGAGCGTCGCAATGTCGATCAAGGCCGCCGGCTTATAGCGCATCGCATAGGCGAGGCCGTCGGCCAGGATGAGCCGGCCTTCCGCATCCGTGTTCTGTACTTCGACGGTCTTCCCCGACAGCGTCTTCACGATATCGCCCGGCTTCATCGCCCGACCACCCGGCATGTTTTCCGCCACGGGCAAGATACTGATGAGACGCAGCGGGAGCTTGAGTCTGGCCGCCGCCCGGATCGAGGCCAGCACTTCGGCCCCCCCCGTCATATCTGCCTTCATGTGTTCCATGTTCTCGGCAGGCTTCAGCGAGATCCCGCCAGTATCGAAGGTGATCGTTTTCCCGACCAGCACGACCGGCCGCCCGTCTTTTTTCCTGGCTCCGTTGTATTCGAGGATGATGAACTTGGGCGGTTCCTGACTCCCGCGCGCCACACCGAGCAGCGCACCCATCCCCAAGCGCTCCATCTCTTTCTGCTCGAGAATCTTGATCGTGATCCCTTCAGCTTTGGCGATGGTCTTCGCTTCGTTGGCGACCCTGGTGGGATTCAGGACGTTAGAGGGATGATTACAGAGGTCTCGGACAAAAACAGTTGCCTCTGCCGTAGCGACGCCGCGCCGGACTCCTTCAGTGACCTGCCGCAACTGACCCTTCTGCTGGATGAGAATCCTCATCCCCGCCACGTCTTGCCCGGAGGCAGCCTCGCTCCGATAGACGGTGAACTGATAACTGCCCAGGATCGCCCCTTCAACCATCGCTTGCGCCACCTCGACCAATGACATCCCGCCAGGCATCACGGTCGGAAGCACTACCGTAAAGGAGCCGGCCTTCGCCTGACGAACGCGCTTCGCGGCTGAGCCCATCGCTTGCCGGATCGTCTCAAGCGTAACCTCGTTCTTCTTGCCCAAACCGACCAGCACAAGCCGCTTCGCAGGTACTTTGCCCTGCGTGTGATACAGCAATACTTCGTTGGCCTTACCTTCGAATTCCTTGGATTGCACCAGCTTGCGCAACGAACCCCCGAGAGCCCGGTCGAGCAGGGCCGCGTCCTGTTTGGCCAATCCCTCTCCTTCACAATGCGTGACCACCAACACCTCTGTGGCTGCGGTCTCCGCTCGCCCAACCTGTACCTTAACCTGCATGATCTTCATTCACGTCTCCTTCGTTCTCGTCGCTCGTGAAGCGTCGTTTTCGTCCATCGATCAGTTGCCTTCCTGCGCGTCACGCATCACGAGATACGCTTCGCGCTCCTCACACCCCTCGCATATCCGGTGCCCATATGTACTTGTGCATCTGCAATTGGAAACGCACCGGCAGACGATCGGCCAGAATCCATTCTGCCAGCTGACGCATATCGAGCGTACCGAAGACCGGACTAAAGAGCACCATACAGCGGATGGCTAAGTCATACCGGGTAAGAATCTCACGGGCCCAGTCGTAATCGGCTCGATTGGCCAGGACAAACTTCGCCTCGTCTTTGACCGCCAGCCTGGAAAGATTCGGCCAGTACATCCGATCTGTCATGCCGCTCCCCGGACACTTCACATCCAGGATGACATGCGCACGTGGATCAACTGGCGCGATATCGACTGCGCCGCTGGTCTCAAGGAGAACTGTATAGCCGGCATCGCACAGTCCGGTAATGAACCGGAGACTCTCAGGTTGGGCAAGCGGTTCTCCTCCGGTGACCTCCACGAGGCCGCACCCATAGCTATGCACCTTCCCCAGGACCTCATCAATCGAGTACTCGTGCCCTCCGTAAAAAGCATAGTCGGTATCGCACCAGGTGCAGCGGAGTGGGCATCCGGTCAGCCGTATAAACACACAGGGCTGTCCGACGTAGCTCGACTCGCCTTGAATACTATGGAAGATCTCGGTAATGCGCATAACTCAAGACGTTAAACCTTGACGGTGGAACGCGAGCCGGAAACGTGCAGAAACTGTATGAGCGAAAAATCGGTTAACGTCGAACGATTCACGGCTCTACTTCCACATCGTGACAGGCCAGCCGCGGCGGCGCGCCGTACGGGCCATGCCCCGGATCGGATTGACCACCAAGGGATACCCGACCAGTTCAAGAAGGTCGTGATCGCCGGGACTGTCGCCATAGGCGTAGGAACCGGCCAGATCAAGGCCCATTCCCTGAGCATGGGCGAGGATCAGCTCACGCTTGCCAGGACCATAGGGCAACGGGGGAATCAACGCACCGGTATAGACTGAATCCCGCTGCTCCGGCTTCGCCGCGAAGACCGTGCGCACGTCCAAAAACTCCGCAAGGGGCCCGATCAAAAACTCAGGCGCGCCAGTCACAAGAATCAGCTGGTGACCGGCCTGTCGATGCGCGTCCAGCCTTGCGCGACCCTGCAGAGACAGCTTGCCGATCATCTCGGCCTGACAGAACTCCCTCGCATACGATTCAATGTCTGTGGAACGCTTGCCCGTCAGATAGACTTTTCGTTCTCGGAGCGAATGCAGCGAGAACGGGGGCACGTGCCCCGCCAGCCAGGCCGCACTCCGACTCAACTCGCCCCATCCCACCAGACCACGCCGCCACAGAAACCGGAAGAACCGTACCTCGCTGGCCTCTCCCGGCAGAAGTGTGTTGTCGACGTCAAACAACGCGGCGACGGACCCTTGTGCCCGTCGTTCAGCAACATCGTCAAGCGTGGAAGTGGGGCTGTGGTGACTCTGCACAACGTTGGAGGACCCGGTGAGTATGAGCCGTTCAATTCTACCGGAGCGTCTATTGATTGACAAGGATTTTGGCCCACTTCTATAATGCAGCTCCCTCGTCTTCGAAGTGACCTCAGATGCCGAAGTGGTGAAATGGCAGACACGCACGTTTGAGGGGCGTGTGGCGCAAGCCGTGCGGGTTCAAGTCCCGCCTTCGGCACCACCTCTTTCTTCCTGCTGACCCCCGTGTCTCCGACTCGTTCAAATCTAGACTCCTGTTCCCGTTCCGCAGGACGCTGCGCCTTCCCCATTGACCCCGTGCAACGAACCGCCACTGACCAACCGGCTGAGGTGGATCGCGATGAAGTCGGTGCATGCTGACAGCCCCCAACTGACGACCCAGGATTTCACCACCGGCACGGCCCCGGTGCGTTTTCCCACACCCACAGTCCCGCTTCTCCTCAATGAATTATCAACAACGACTCTCGCATTCTTCGAACGCAGCGGTGGTCTCAGCGACGTGACTGGTTTTACTCTGCCTCACCGTACCATTGTTCATGTCCAGGAGCCTCACCATCAGCCGAACCGAACATCAAGCTCCTTCGTGTCGATGTTGATATGGCACCGGCACTGACGAGGACGCATTGTTTGTTTGCCCGCTCATCAGGGAGATGGTACAGTCCGGAAGTCTACTCTGGAAGACCCAGCAGCGCAGGGAACCGAGATCCGAAGTCATTCACCGAAGCCGAGGGATACGATGCCATCTATTCTAGTCGTCGATGACGAAGACCAAATCCGCCAACTGCTTCACGAAGCATTGGAGCAAGCCGGCTATCACGTCACGGAAGCGCGTGATGGGAAGGAGGCCCTCCAGCAGTATCGGCTAGCCCCGGCCGACCTGGTCATTATGGACATTCTCATGCCCGATCAGGATGGCCTGGAAACCATCGCCACGTTGCGACGGGAATTCCCAAAGGTGAAAGTCATCGCGATCACCGGCGGCAGTGACATGATTGGTATTCTCAATTTTCTCGACGTCGCCAAAATGTTGGGCGCCCACCGCACTCTTCAGAAGCCTTTTGAGATGAAGGCCCTCCTCGACACCATCCAAGTTGAATTGCAAGCCTAGCCTTGTTTCGTTCCCAGCCCGCCAACGGGCACCTCCATTGACAACCACCCCGTCAGAACTCACACTAGCCCGCGCATCGCCCACGGAGAACCCAACCGGTATGGTCACCACATGGTGGAGCCCCCAACTCAATGCCCTGCTTGGCAGCTTCGTCGTGGCGACGGGTGCCTGGCTGGCGTGGGACTCATTCCCACCTTGGGGAATCTTTCTCGTCTCAGGAGGCGTCGCAGGGTTTCTGATCTGGCAGGGGCGCACGATCGGTCTGGTCTGGGCCTGGACCACCCTGTTGCTGGGCCTTGAGAGTCTTGCGTGGCCCATCGTGACGATGGTTCAGGTCCGCTCGGCCACGACAGAACCGACCGACGAACAAATAGGGACGATCCTCTCAGCCGTTCTGACAGGACTCTTCGCGGCGGTCTTTTGGATCACATTTTCCTATGGGCTCTTCAAACGCGCCGGTCAACCCGTCGCCGCCTCATCAACCGATGCACCCGACAGCCATCCACCTGCGCCGCAATCAGGACGGCCCCGGCAGGAACAGGTATCACCTACCACATCTCGATCGGATCGACGTCGACATCGAACTTGATGGCCCGGCGTCGACGAGTCAGCTCCATTTCCTTGACCGTGATCCGCACCGCTTCGAGCCCCGCTTCCCGTTCGAGCGATTTCACGAGAATTTGCCACCGATACCGCCCCCGGAGTTTCGACACCGGAGAGGGAACTGGCCCCAGAACAGTGAGATGGTCGGGCCGACCAATCGATTGAGCCGTCGAATGGGCTTTTGCCGCATCCGTCTGTCCGGCCACAGGCGGTGAAGCGCAGGCGGTGAGTCGAGCCACCCAGGCCGTGGCTGCATCGCGAACCATTGTCTCGTCGGTCCCCGATACAAGGAGAGCAATCAGATAAACCGCGGGCGGATACCCCAATGCCGCCCGATGGGACAGCTCCTCAGATAGGAAGACGGATTCGTCATTCTGAGCCACAGCCTGAATCGCATGATGAGATGACAGATAGGTCTGCACGATAACCTGGCCGCCAGCCCCTGCCGGACCGGCGAGACTGACCGCATCGAGGAGCGTATGATAGGTACGTTCGGCGGATCGGAAATCCGGCAGGCTGAGTCCAGTGTCCGCCTGCACAATCCCAACGAGGCCCATCGTCGGAAGAGGCCCGCGCCGCAGCAGCAGTTGCGTCCCGACGATGATATCCCACTCGCCTTGCTCGACCCTCCGCCAGAGGGCCTCGGCCTGGACTGGTCTCCGCATGGTATCTCCATCGAGCCGAATTACTTCCGCGTGGGGAAACAATCGCTTCGCATCCTCTTCCACCCGCTCTGTGCCCTCCCCGATCAACTGCATGCGAGGGCCGGAACAGGAGGCGCAGGTCTCGGGAATGGACGCAACGTCCCCGCAGTAGGAACAGAACAGACGACCCGCCTGCCGAGAGTACATCAGCGCCACGCGACAGGCAGGACAGCGGGGAACCTCGCCGCAGTCACGACAGACGAGGGCACCGGCATAGCCCTTCCGGTTGAGAAACAAGAGGACACCGGCCCGGCGATCGATCGCCTGCTCGATTGCCCGAACGAGTGGCTGGCTCAGCACCGTGCCGCGACCATGATCGCGTAAATCAACGACCTGTACGCTCGGTCGCGCATCAGACGGCGTGAGCTTGCGTACAACGATCCCGCATTGTTCCACCGCCGCTCTAGTCTCAAGGGAGGGATGGGACGAGCTCAGGACCAGCACCGCCTGTTCATTCTGCGCTCTCAACCAGGCCACTTCCCGTGCATGGTAGCGCGGTTCTTGTGCTTCTTTGAGCGCCGCATCTTCTTCTCCCTCTATCCAAATTGCCCCGAGCTCATACAGCGGGAGAAAGATGGCCGAACGGGTTCCCACGACCACTCGAACGACCTGCCGATAAATCTGATCCCACAACTGGGCTTTCACCTGGTCTGAAAGACCGCTATGGAAACAGACAGGGACGATGCCTGTCTCATCATCACGGATCAAGCCTGCCACCCATTGGGCCCGTTCTGCTTCGCCAACGATGATGAGGACCGTCTGTCCACGGTCGAGCACCAGGCGAACAGCCTTCCGTAACTGCCCCAACCGATCGGTCCAGGGACCCTGCAACAGAACCCGAGACGGTCCCTGGCCTCTCAGCGCTTCGAACAGTGGCTCTGCCCAAGACATTGCGGGGTCAGGAGTGAACGGTGTGGTGATAACGGAATTGCCCTGGTTTAGCTGTCTGGAAGCTCGGGCAATGGGGGCCGTCAAGACAGACGGCAGGACCTGGTCCTGGACCTCCATCACCCATCCGCGAGCCTTGAGATCATGCAACAAGTCGCTAGTACCAGGAGTGCGAGACGACCGGCGAAGTCCTGACGGTTTTTTCCCAAGCCTAGTGAGAAGTGCCCGCGCCTTCACCGAGCAGGGTTTGCGGTCCGCGAGTGCCGCCCGCCCTTCCTCGGTCAGTTCGTAGTGGCTGCCCTGCGCTCGTGGTTTGGGTGCCGGAGGCAACACCAACCTGAGACATTGCCCCCATGGCGCGACATACTGTTCAGCCACCTGTCGTGAGAGCTGGAACAGGTTTGAGGACACATCTGTTGCAGCCCCCTTCGGGAGCAATGATTGAATCTCCTTGAGGCGTGCTCGATCGAGACCATGAGGAAGAACATGGGAGAGAGCGACCACCGCACCCTGGAGAATCGATCGTCCGAAGGGCACGAGCACCCGATGTCCAATGCGCAGCGTGGGTCGGAGCGACAATGGCACGGTGTAGGTAAACGGGCCTGCCAGATGCCGCGGAACAATGACATCTGCGAATAGAGCCTCAGGCTCTGTGCGTGCATTGGCTGCCTGCGTCGAAATCATACGCCATTGTAGCAGCACCAGAAAAGTGGGAACAACGAGAGAGAAGTAATGGAAACGTTCGGAAGGGGAACCGGGGAGGGTTGACGTTGAATTGTCAACCCTCCGCACAACACTCGGTGAAGTTATTGCGGCGGGGTGACCGGGGCAGCGGGGTTCTGATCTGAATTGCCCTGTTTAACTGATGCCGGAATCGTTGCCGGAGTAGGATCTGCAGGAACAGATGTGGGGTCCACCATGGGAGGACTCGTTGGAGCCACTGGGACCGTCGTGTCCACTGCGGGGATCGGAGTTCCGCTTTCCGCTGAACCGAGACGTGACAAGTTCAATCCGTTATCCCCGGTCTCAATTGGCTTCGCCGCAGGCTCAGACTGTTCCCCGGCCGACTCGGGCGAATAGAGCACGATGTCCACACGACGGTTCTTCTGTCGACCCACCTCCGTCGCATTGCTGGCCATCGGCTTCGTATCGCCATAGCCGACCGACGAGAGCTTCGCCGAGTCGATCCCGCCCTTCTCGATCAAGTAACGGAGGACGCCCCGAGCCCGAGCTTTCGACAAGTCCCAGTTCGTTTGGTAGAGCGACTTGAGCGAGGGACCGATTTCCATGTTATCCGCATGGCCCTCGACTCGAATCAACCGATCGCCGGCAGCGGTCTTGAGATATGCGATCAATTCATCGAGCACCTGATAGCCCTCGGGCTTGATCGTGGCCTCGCCTGACTCAAACCGAAGCTGCTTCATCAAATCGCCAAGGCTGATTCGGGTTTCGCGGGCAACATCCTGGACCTGGAACTTGCTCGGAGAAGGAGCGAAGGAAGGAAAGACATCCAGAGATTGCTGGGGCGATTGAGAGATCGGTATCAACTCAGGAGCATGAACCTTTACTCGAAAGCGATCGCCCTTGAGAATTTGGGAGGTCGATTTTGTAACTATCGCCGTGGCAGTTCGATCTTCCATGGACAGGATTTTCAATTCTCCCACGACCCGTTGAGGAAGGCTCCCTCCGGACCGGACCACCTCCATTTGATCACCGGACCTGATCCCGTCTTCCCGTCCACGGTCCAGATAGACGATGTTCCTTTGCGCCACGAGGTTCATCATGCCCATGTTGGACTGGAACTCCACAACCCGTCCCTCCACATCGCCTGCGGAAGGCTGGTCAACCGCTGCTACCTCGTCAGTCGGGAACACAAACTTCATCACAGGGTCACCCGGCGATACTGCTGCATAGGCCCGGATGACCTGAACAGTGGTCAGGTCCTTGTCAGCTTGGCTCACCTGAACCACAGCGAGTCGATTGACTAAATGACCCAGGTATAGACCGGTGGTTGGATGGAATACTTTGTGCGCTCGTCTGTAGATCGTGAAAAGATCTCCAGGCGCGACATCGCCGGGATTCTTCAGTCGGAGGTATAAGACATCCCGGCTTCCCAATATCATGCGATCTCCGGTGGTCTGATTGTCACCGGTAATTACATTCACGAACCCATCTTGCGGAGTCGATCGCTGGATGGAGCCGGACGAATAGGCCAAGGCCTGTTCCCCGAATCGAATCGAATTGAGATCGTCCGAAGCCCAGGCCATAGGAAGGAACGGCGTGGCAAGGGTCCAGACGATGAGAGAGGCGGCACATTTCATTGAATAGTTAGCCATGGTGGTTGTCCTTCATGTAAGCAAGTATTGCTGTCAGAACCATAGCAAATAGTCCTGTATTGTCAAGAATATTGAGGCCTTGCCCTCATTGACCCGCCAATTCACCCGATGCTAAGCTCACACTGAGAACGAATTTTCAGAGAGGGAAACATCTATGGTGCCTGACCAGCCTCCTCCCACCCACGAGGCTCAACACCAAGATCGTCCTCGTATCGAGACCCAAATTCACCGACGAAAGAAAGCCAAGGCCCTCTCGGCTCTCGAGCCCGAGTGGGATCAAATTAACCAAGTGCCGCCCTCTCACCTGCGCATGCCATCGGTTCGCATGGCACCCACCCCACCCAACAAAGCAAAGAACCCCCATAAATGAGTCTCTCAAGCCGAACAATAGAAGTCCATGTGTAGAACAGGTTCATTTTGGTTGAGCCTCGCCCATGCCGCCGGTCGCATAGGCGTCCAAAAACCCTGGCTTGTCATTCGCGCCGGCAACGCCTTA
Organism: Nitrospirota bacterium; assembly: GCA_018971525.1. GTDB lineage: Bacteria > Nitrospirota > Nitrospiria > Nitrospirales > Nitrospiraceae > Palsa-1315. Next base: position 24,696 of record JAGXAR010000009.1, on the reverse strand, counting down.
CACAAAGCAACAGAGCCTAGGACTTTCGGGTCGATATCGTAGGTCCTTTGGACGCTTGCTATCCCTGTAATCCAGAGTCTAAGATCCCGCTCTCCTTGCATCTCAAGGTGTTGAAAGGTCAGCCCTATGAGCGGTTTAGAGTTACTCCTTGAGTACCTAACCAGATACTTTCCGATTCTGCTGTTTATTTTCGTAGCGCTGGCGTTCGGCGTGGTGACGCTGCTCCTCAGTTATCTGGTCCAGCCGAAATATCCAGAACCGGAGAAGCTTTCCACCTATGAGTGCGGATCGGAACCGTTCTCGGATGCTCGAATGCCTTTCCCGGTTCGGTACTACATCTTCGCGATGCTCTTTGTTATTTTCGATATCGAGGTCATCTTTCTGTATCCCTGGGCAGTGGTCTTCACCAAGATCGGATTGATCGGGTTGATTGAAATGCTGGTCTTCATCGCGTTGTTCTTGGTGGCGTATGTCTATGCCTGGCGCAAGGGAGCCCTGGAATGGGACTGATCCAAATTGGTCGTCATGATAAGGACGGCACGCCCGACGTCGTTACCACGACAATAGAAAAAGCCGTTAACTGGGCTCGCAAGGGGTCACTGTGGCCCATGACATTCGGCCTGGCCTGCTGCGCGATCGAAATGATCGCCGCGGTCTCGTCACGGTACGACATGGACCGCTATGGTGCCGGTGTCTTCCGGGCCTCACCGCGCCAGTCTGATCTGATGATCGTGGCCGGTACCGTTTGCCGGCGGATGGCTCCTGTCATCCGGAAAATTTACGATCAGATGCCCGAGCCGAAGTATGTCATTGCAATGGGATCCTGCGCCACGTCGGGGAATATCTATGACAGTTACAGCGTCGTCCAAGGTGTCGATCGCTTTGTACCGGTCGATATCTATGTGCCGGGTTGCCCGCCAACGCCGGAGGCCCTCTTCGACGGCATCCTCAAGTTGCAGGAGCGGATCATGCTGAAACGTGTCTTCCTGAAACAACCGGATCAGGTCAAGCCCGGCCTTAAAATATAGGTCTCGACCGATGTCCTTGCAGCAACTGGCCAGCCGACTCCAGGAAAACTTTGCCACCGGCTTCATAAAAGCTGTCGAATGGCGTGGCGATCTTGCGGTGACTGTCACGCGGGACCGACTCCATGACGTCGCACAATTCCTCCACGACGACCCGGCCATGGACTTCGATTACATCGTGCATGTGAGTTCGGTCGATTGGCCCGACGACGAAGAACGGTTTGAAGTCGTGTACGAGTTCTACTCGATCAAGAAACGCCAGCGCATCCGGCTCAAGACCAGAGTGCCGGAATCGGATTGTATCGTGGATTCCCTGACAGACCTCTGGAAAGGCGCGGACTTCATGGAGCGCGAAGTCTACGACATGATGGGAATCCGCTTCCGGCACCATCCGGATCTCCGCCGGATCCTCATGCCGGACGATTACTCCGAAGGCTATCCATTGCGAAAAGATTTTCCGCTCCGTGGCAAGGGCTGGCGCGACACGTTCGAGTTCCTGGACGAAACGGCTCGGTAGGACAGACGATGGCCTTTGAAGATCAACGAACAACTGTCTACAAGGTCAATCCGGCCCATCCGGAAAGCGAGACCCTCCCGACCCTGCGCACGGAAGAACTCCTGCTCAACATGGGGCCCCAGCACCCTAGCACCCATGGAGTGCTGAAAGTGATCCTCGAGTTGGAAGGAGAACGACTCGTCAAGTCTACCCCCGTGTTGGGATTCCTGCACCGCGGCGTGGAGAAGCTTGCAGAAGACGGCACCTATCACCAGTTTATTCCTCATACCGACCGGCTCGACTATGTCTGCGCGATGTACAACAATTTCGCGTACTGCCGCGCGGTGGAAAAGCTCATGAACATCACCGTGCCGGACCGTGCAGAATATCTACGCACGATCGTGGCGGAGGTCCAACGGATCATCGGCCATCAGTTCTGGCTCGGCACCCAGGCTCTCGACATCGGAGCCATGACCGTCTTTTTCTATTGCTTTCGGGATAGGGAAATTCTGTTGGATTGGTTCGATGAACTCTGCGGCGCGCGCCTTACGACCAGCTGGTATCGCATCGGCGGCGTCGAGCGGGACTTCACCTCTTCGCTACTTGAGAAGCTGAAACAGTTCCTGGACTATTTTCCGCCAAAAATTGACGAGTACGTAGTCTTCCTCGAGAAGAACCGGATCTGGGTCGCGCGGACCAAGGGTGTGGCCGTCATCTCGGCGGAAGACGCCGTAAGTTTCGGTCTCAGTGGGCCGACGCTTCGCGGCTCGGGCGTCGACTACGACCTCCGTAAAGCCGAGCCCTATTCGGCCTACCCCAAATGCGAATTCAGCGTGCCCCTCGGCAAGAACGGCGACACCTATGATCGGTACTGGATCCGCGTCCAGGAACTCTATGAAAGCGTGAAAATCATACGACAATGCCTGGAGCAGATGCAGGACGGCCCCATCATGGCCGATGTGCCCAGCGTCACGTTGCCCCCGAAGCAACGCGTCTTTACGAATCTGGAATCCATGATCCAGCAATTCAAGCTCTTCTCGCAAGGCTTCAGCGCCCCTCCGGGAGAGATCTATTGCGGGACCGAAGCACACAAGGGCGAGTTGGGGTTCTACATCGTCAGCACGGGCGGCGGAAAACCCTACCGCTTGAAGATTCGCGCCCCCTCGTTTATTCACATGGGAGCGTTCGACCATATGTCCAGAGGCTACATGATCGCCGATGCGATCACGCTCTTCGGGACCTACGACATAGTGATGGGCGAGTGTGATAGATGAGACGGGAACATCCCGTTCCCCAGCTCGCGCAACACGCGCGGTCGGAACGCAACGGTCTGGCCTCATGAGAGCGAGCGAACAGAGGAAGACATGGGACTGAAGCCTGCAACGAATCCTGACGTGGAAGCAGCGTCGATCGAGCTGTCGATCGACGGAAAATCCGTGACCGCCAAGGACGGGGTCTCTCTCTACGACGTGATCTCGAACACGGGCAGGATCATCCCGGCCATGTGCTACCACTATACCTTCGATCCCTTCGGTTCCTGCGGCATGTGTTTGGTCATGCAGGAAGGCAAGAAAGCGCCGGTCCGTTCCTGCACCGCTAAGGCAACGGCCGGCATGATCATCAGAACCGAGGGGGACGACCTCTTCCAAGCCCGGAAGAAAGCAGTGGAAAAACATCTCTCGGTCCACCCGCTCGACTGCCCGGTCTGCGACGCCGACGGCCATTGTGAACTGCAAGACATGGCCTTCCAGCACGGGGTGACAAACCTGGCCAATGCGAAACAGAAATTCATTCCGGAAGATACGCGCAGCCCGGTCCTCGACTTAAATATGAACCGCTGCATTGCCTGCGCAGAGTGCATCAACGTGTGTAAAGACGTGTTGATGATCGACGCGCTCCAATTCATGAAGAAAGGCGGGTTCAATCAGGTTGTGCCGAAGGGAGACCTCGCGCTCTCCTGCGAGTTCTGCGGAGACTGCCTCGCCGTCTGCCCGGTCGGCGCCATCACGAACAAGTTCTCTAAATATTTGTACAAGCCGTGGCAAATGAAGAAAACCACGACCACGTGCAATTACTGCGGGGATGGCTGCCAGATGTACCTTGAGACCAAGGACGCTGAAGTCGTCCGCGTGACCTCGCCTCTGTCCTGGAAAAACAAATGGGGCGACCGGGCTGACACGGCTAAGGGACATGGCGGACTCTGTGTGCGAGGGCGTTTTGGGTTCGAGTACATCGATAGCGCCGCACGTGTGAAGCAACCGCTCCTCCGCAAGGGCAATCAGCTCGTCGAAACCCCGTGGCTCGAAACCATGCACCATGTGGTCGACCGATTCTCCGACATCCAGCGTAAGCACGGGCCCGAGTCGATTGCCGGCCTGATCACCGCCCGCTGCACTAACGAGGAGCTCTATCTCTTCCAGAAACTCATGCGCGCCGGATTCCGGACCAACCATCTCGACAGCAGCGCGCGCTATGGCCACCTCAACTTCGTGCATGCCTCCCGGCACGCCTTAGGCATCGGGCGGAGCCCGAACGACTGGGAAGATCTGACAAAAGCCAAGGCCGTGATACTCATTGGCTCCAACATCACGGAGACAAACCCGCTCACGGCCGTGCGCATCAAAGAAGCGATTCGCGTCTATAAAGCACAAGTGGTGGTCATCGACTCCGCCGTCACGAACATGGCCAAGCTCGCATCTCATCCCGTCCTGATCAAACCCGGAACGGAAGGACTCGTGATCGACGGACTCGTGAAGGCCACCCTGGAGCTGGACTTGATCGACGAGGACAGCACCAAGAAGCACCCGAAAGCCTTCGAGGCCCTTAAGGCCGCCGTGGCGCGCGTATCGTTGGAGCAAGTGGCTGCGCAAACCGGCATGTCGATCGAGGCGCTAAAAGACACCGCGGCGATCTTCGCCGAAGCGCCCCGATCTATCATTCTCTGCGCTGAAGGCATCGTCCGTCAGCCCGACGGCTATCAGAACGTCTTAAAACTGATGGACCTCGCCTGGATCACGGGCAAGTTGGGCCAACCAGGCTGCGGGGTGAATACGCTAACAGAAGAGCCGAACGAGCAGGGCGCCGTGGACATGGGCGCCGCGCCGGAATTCCTCCCCGGTCAAGCCTCGTTCAATGATCAGGCTGCTCGCGATCGCTTTGCCAAGGCCTGGGACGTCACGCTCCCGGCGGCTGGCTCCGGCGCGAATCTCGTCGAGATTCTCAAGCGCTGCAGGAGCGGCCAGATCCGCGCTCTCTATGTAATCGGAGAAAACCCGCTCGCCACGCTGCCCGCGTCGATGGAAGTACGCGCCGCGTTGGATCGACTGGAGTTGCTCGTCGTCCAGGATCCATTTCTGACTGAAACTGCGCGCATGGCGCATGCCGTGCTGCCGGCTTGCACCTCTGCGGAAAAGGACGGCACCTTCACCAATCTGGAAGGCCGAGTCCTGCGAGTCCGCGAGGCCATGGATCCGATCGGAGAAAGTTTGCCGGATTGGCACATCATGACGGCGCTGGCCAATGCACTGGGCTGTCAATGGGAGTATGAATCCTCGAACGATATTCAAGCCGAGATCATGAAGTTGCTGCCCGGGTACTACAACCTCGGACAACCGCGCAAAGTTGTGCCGACGGTGGACCGCTATCTCTCGCACGACTACGCAGCTGATGTGGCGGCACGCTATCGAGCATCCGCATCATCAGGTGACAAGGACCAGCGACCCTTCGCTCTGCTGATGGGACAGGTCCTGTACCATTCCGGCAAGATGTCCACAGAAGCCCCCGGGCTCATCAAGATCTCCCCCAATACCGGCCGGCTCAGGATGAATCCCCACGATATGGAGCAGCTCGCGGTGGGTGAGGGGACGACGGTGCGTCTCACGTCTGACCGCGGCTCGATGCAATTGGCGGTGCAGCCCGATCAATCTATCGCCCCGCAGACCTGTTTCTTCCCGGAGCATTTCAATGAGCCGCCAGTAAAAGACTTGATGTCGGTCCAGGTCGACCCGACGACCGGAGTTCCCTCGTTCAAACAGACCCGCGTGACGATCGAAAAGGTGTAAGAGGCGGCAGGAAACGGACATGCGTGTGACCACATTGATACAGAAGATCCTCCAAGCCGCGTTGTTCTATGAGATCTGGGACGCGATGAAAGTGACATTCAAGCACATGTTCCACAAACCCATCACTTTCCAGTACCCACGGGAACAACGGACCCTCCCCGATACCCACCGGGGGGCACTCGCGCTCTTGCGCTACGACGATCACCAGGAACGTTGTGTCGGCTGTGACCTCTGCGAAGCCGCCTGCCCATCGCGCTGTATCAAGGTCATCAGCTCGGAAGATGCGGAGCGTCCACTGCAACGATTCGCCAGCGAGTTTTACATCGACATTACGAAATGCGTCTTTTGCGGCTACTGCGTCGAAGCCTGTCCCGTCAACGCGCTGGCCATGACGAAGATGTATGAGTTCTCGACCCACGATAAACGCACCTTGCTCTTCGACAAGAAACGGCTGTACGAAATCGGCGAGCGCCATCTCGACGATGCAAAGAAATACTTGTACGCGCATAATCAGGAAAAGAACGTTGAGGAAAGCCGGGAATATCGCTATTACTTCCCGCAATCGGTACTGAAGCCGACCCAACCACCACCCAAGCATCTGGGCTGAATCGATCGATGGTTTTGGTTTTTTTCACCTATTTTGCACTGGTCAGTATTGCTGCGGGCGTCTTGACTGTCGCGCTCAAGCATCCCGTGCATTGCGGCCTGGCGCTCCTGGCCCTGTTGCTCCATGTCTCTGGGCTCTTCATCCTCCTCAACGCCGAATTCCTCTGGGCCGTACAGGTCATTGTCTACGCCGGTGCGATCCTTGTCTTGTATCTCTTCGTGCTGATGCTCTTGAACTTGAAAACCGACGATCGATATTTCCACTCCTCATACCTGTACTTTCTGGCTCCAGCATCCCTCGGATCACTGTACGTGTTAGCCCTCTTGGTCCGTTCGCCCTTCGGAGGCGCAAAGGGCGATGCACCCACCGTGGCGGTGCTCCAGGACGGCGACACCTACGCGGTTGGTATCAAGATGTTCAGTGAATATCTGTTGCAGTTCGAAGTTGTCGGGGTGTTCCTGTTGGGCGCCATTATCGGAGCGATCGTGCTGGCAAAAACACCCAAGCCCATCGGTGACAAACGTGAGGGGTGAGGGGTTCGAGGGATACGGCAGGATGGTTCCCATCGATTCACGGGTTCGCGTTCGGAATTCACGAGGCCTATGGTTCCTCTAAGCGCATATGTCGCCGTCAGCGCGGTGCTCTTTATCACCGGGCTGCTCGGCGTATTGATCAGGCGGAATTTCATCATTGTGCTGATGTCTGTCGAGATCATGCTGAACGCGGCAAACGTCAACCTTGTCGCCTTTTCCTATTACCTGGAATCCATGGCGGGCCAACTGGTGGCCCTTTTCATCATCGCCATTGCGGCCGGGGAAGCGGCGATCGGGCTGGCGATCATCATCGTCGTGTTCCGTGGAAAGATCTCCACGAACGTGGACGAGATGAACCTCCTAAAGTGGTAACGTGACCGATCTACTCATAAAACTCATTCCGGTGTTCCCCCTGCTGGCCGTGATCCTGAACGGGCTCGTGGGCAAGCGGTATTCCCACGAAGTCGCACACCGGCTAGCTTGGGGTTCGGTCGGGCTGTCATTTCTCTGCACCATCGGCGTGTTTATCGACGTGCTCCGGACCGGCACGACCCATGAAGTCATCGCCTATCAATGGATCTTTGGCGGTGACCTCACCATCAATCTGGCCTATCTCGTCGATCCCCTCACGTGCATCATGCTGCTCGTCATCACGGGAGTCGGGTTCCTGATTCACGTCTACTCCGTCGGCTACATGCATGGAGAAGACGGATTCACGCGATTCTTCACCTACATGAACCTCTTCATGGTCTCCATGTTGCTCCTCGTCATGGGGAACAACTATGTGGTCCTCTTCATTGGCTGGGAAGGGGTCGGGCTCTGTTCCTATCTCTTGATCGGCTATTACTATGACAAGATCTCAGCCGCGAAGGCCGCCTCGAAAGCCTTTGTGGTAAACCGCATCGGGGACGCGGGCTTCCTTCTGGCCATCTTCCTCATCTTCATCAATTTCAAGACGCTCGACTATACGAAGGTCTTTGCCCAGGTCAGCCAGCTCTCGCCGGAAATGGCCACGGCGATTGCTCTCTGCCTGCTTGTCGGGGCAGTCGGAAAATCGGCCCAACTCCCTCTCTACACCTGGCTCCCGGACGCGATGGAGGGTCCGACACCCGTCAGTGCGCTCATCCATGCGGCGACGATGGTGACGGCCGGGGTCTACATGATCGTGCGGAACCATGCCATTTTCGATTTGTCTCCGACGGCCATGACGATCGTCGGCGTCATCGGCGGACTCACAGCCTTGTTTGCCGCCACCATCGGCCTCGTGCAAACGGACATCAAGCGCGTCTTGGCCTATTCGACGGTGAGCCAGCTCGGTTACATGTTCCTCGGGTGCGGGATCGGGGCCTATACGGCTGCCGTGTTCCACCTCATGACCCATGCCTTCTTCAAAGCCCTCTTGTTTCTCTCGGCCGGATCCGTGATCCACGCGCTCTCGGGCGAGCAAGACATTCGAAAGATGGGAGGCCTTAGCGCAAAAATCCCCTGGACCTACCGACTGTTTCTGATCGGCACGGTTGCGATCGCGGGCATTCCACCCTTGGCAGGCTTTTGGAGCAAAGACGAAATCCTGGCCCATGCCTTCACGCACGAACACTATCTGCTCTATGTCATGGCTGCCATCGGCGCACTATTGACCTCCTTCTACATGTTCCGCCTGACCTATCTGACCTTTTACGGCACATCTCGTATGGACCACCATACGGAGGAACATGTCCATGAGTCCCCGATGGTGATGGTCGGTCCGTTAATGGCGTTAGGTGTGCTGTCCGTCTTGGGTGGGTTCCTGGGATTTCCCCCTGAACATGGCTGGCTCCATCAGTTCCTTGCACCGGTTGCGGGCACGGGAGGCGAGCATGACGTGAGCACCGGACTCGTGCTGGCGCTCATGATGATTGCCACAGGGATAGCCTTGATCGGGTGGGGGGTCGCGCACTATTTTTATAGCGTGAATCTCTCGGCACCGGATCGCCTGGCTGCAAAGTTACAGACGGTGTACACGACTTTACTCAACAAGTACTACGTCGATGAGCTCTTTGACCTGTTATTCGTGGAGCCGACCAAGAGGTTGGGACTGCTGCTCGATTGGTTCGACCGCACCGTGATCGATGGCCTCGTGCGCGCGGTCGCGCAGATGGCCGATTTGGGCGCGGCCGGTTCAACCTGGATGGAAAAATACGTGGTCTACGGCGGCCTCAACGTCATCGGATATGGCAACCATCTCATCGCCCGCCAGTGGCGGCAGCTCCAAAGCGGGATGGTCCATCATTATGCCGCCATCATTGTGGCAGGGCTATTCCTACTGGCGGCCGTGATTCAACTCATCATGCAACTATGAAGCACCTACTGTCATGTTAGAAGAACTGGCCTCAACATTTCCGATTCTCACCTGTATTCTTTTCCTCCCTGTCGTCGGGGCTGTCGTCCTGTGGCTGTTCGACGACGAGGACATGGTCCGGACCTCCGCCTTGACGATCGCACTCGTGGAGATGGCCCTTTCCGTATTCGTGCTCCTACGTTTCATTCCCGAATCCGCGGCCATGCAGTTCTCCGAACACGTGCCGTGGATTCCCGCCCTCGGGGTCAGCTACCACCTCGCGGTTGACGGAATCAGTGTGCTCTTCGTTGGACTCACGGCATTCCTTACGGTCCTGATCGTCATCTATTCCTGGGACACCGTCCGCCATCAAGTGAAGCTCTACATGATGGCGCTCCTCGCGCTCGAAACGACCACAATGGGGATCTTCCTCTCCATCGATTTGATTCTCTTCTTCGTCTTTTGGGAGCTGATGCTCATCCCCAGTTACTTTCTGATCAAACTCTGGGGCGGAGGAGCGGAGCGGCACTACGCAGCACTGAAATACGTGCTCTATACCTTACTGGGTAGCGTCTTCATGTTGGTGGGCATCGCACTCTTGGACCTCAATTATCACCAGTGGGCGACGCTTCGCCATATGGAACCGACCTATTCGTTCGATCTCTTGGAGCTACTATCAGTGCCCATCCCGCTCAGCCAGCAAATCCTCATTTTCTGGTTGTTGTTCTTCGGCTTTGCGTTCAAGGCTCCGGTATTCCCATTCCACACCTGGCTCCCGGACGCCCTCCTCGAAGGACCGATCGGCATGGCGGTGGTGTTGGCTGGGCTGAAGCTCGGAACGTTCGGCTTCATCCGGTTTAGCATTCCGTTGCTCCCGGAAGCATCGAAAAGTCAGACCGTCGTCACGGTTCTCATGGCGCTCGGATTGGCGGCGATTCTCTACGGGGCCATCATGGCGCTGATCCAGCCAGATTTTCGCCGACTCCTGGCATTCAGCAGCATCAGCCACCTCGGGTTCGTGGTGATCGGCCTGTTCGCCCTGAACTATCAGGGTCTCCAGGGCAGCCTGCTCACCATGATCAACCTGGGGTTCAGTACAGCTGGTTTGTTCTTTATCGCGGGTTTTCTCTATTCACGGCAGCAGAGCACCCAACTGAGCTCATTCGGCGGCATGGCCAAACAGACCCCCTTGCTCGCGAGCTTTTTCTTGCTCATCGGGCTGGCTTCGATCGGCTTGCCAGGCACCAATGGTTTCATCGGTGAATTCCTCATCCTCCTGGGAACCTTCAAGGCCAATTGGCTGTACGGTGGGATCGCGGTCACCGGCGTCATCTTCGGCGCGGCATACTTTCTCTGGTACTACGAGCGGTCGATGCTGGGACCGATCGGCAAGGCCGTCAAGGACTCCATCAGTGATCTGCATCCCCGGGAAGTGATCATCGCGTCGGCCTTGTCGGTGATGATCCTCTGGATTGGCCTCTATCCCGCTCCCTTTTTGAAAATGATGAACGGATCGGTGCAGGCCTTGGTCGATCGACTGGAACGGGGAGCCGTGGCATCAATCGAGTCCAAGCCGCAGGTAAAGGTGGATTAATTCGTATGGGTGACTACGCACTGCTCTATATCCTGTTCGCCCCCTTCGTGGGAGCCATCGCACTGATCTTCGTTTCCAACCGGCAAGCGATGCTCGTGCGGGGGATCGCAGCAGGATCGGCTTTCGTCTGCCTGCTCGCCTCGCTCTACCTGTTCTACGCCTACGATCACGTGAAGGGAGGCTTCCAATTCGTCCAGCGATTCGAATGGTCTCGACAGCTGGGCATCTCCCTCCACCTCGGGGTGGATGGGATTGGTACTCCGCTGGTACTGGCATCGGGCATCTTGTTGTTCGCAGGAATTTTCGTCTCCTGGCACATCAAAGACCGGACGAAAGAATTCTATATCTGGCTGCTTATCCTCGCCGCTGCCACGATCGGCGTCTTCATGTCGTTGGATCTGTTCTTTCTCTACTTCTTCTACGAAATGTCCGTGATCCCCATGTATCTCCTGTTGGGCATGTGGGGAAGCCACACGAAAAAGTACAACGAGATGACGGACCCGGAAGGCCTCAAACAGCGGGATTCGGTCGGGTTCATCTTCAACTTCGGATCCAACAGTAAAGAATACGCCGCGATGAAACTGGTGCTCTTCCTCTCAGCCTTTGCCGTCGCGGCGCTGATGGGCATCTTGCTGATCTACAAGTACTCAGGGCTCAATACCTTCGACATTCTGGTCCTGCGTGAACAGGCCAGGTTGATGAACATCCCGGTCTTGGGCACGACGCTGGACAAGATTATTTGGTTGCTGATCTTCTTCGGCTTTGCGTCGATCGCTCCGCTTTGGCCGCTGCACTCATGGTCTCCCGTGGGCCACGCAGCCGCCCCGGCCGCCACGAGTATGTTGCACGCGGGTGTGCTAATGAAGCTCGGCCATTTTTCCATCATCCGGGTGGCCTTTGAGATTCTGCCAGAGACCACCAGAGAACTCATGCCCATCGCCGCCGTCCTCTGCATGTTCAGTATCGTGTATGGCGGATTTGTGGCGTTCTACGCCAAAGATACAAAGTACGTCATCGGGTATTCCAGTTCGAGTCACATGGGCTATGTCTTCTTAGGCATGGCCGCCCTGGACTACATCAGTTTGACCGGCGCGGTGATGTATATGTTCGCCCACGCCATGGCCACGGGCATGCTCTTCGCCATGGCCGGGTGGGTGTACGATCAGACGCACACCCGCGACATTCCCTCACTCGGAGGGCTCTCGAATCGCATGCCGTTCATCTCCGGCTGTTTCGTGGTTGGTTGCATGGCCTCGATCGGCGTACCCGGCACCGTGAACTTCATCGCCGAGGTCATGATCATCGTCGGCAGTTGGAACAAGTATCCGTTCCAAGTCATCGTGGCCGTGGTCGGCATCGTGTTGACCTTAGCCTATTTGTTCAAGATGATGCGCGGGCTCTTCTACGGACCCATGGACCAGAAGTACAGTCACGCGCACGACGCAGTCGCCGTGGTCGATCGTCTTCCGCTCTTGATCATGATCACCGTCAGCATCGGGTTCTTTTTCTTCCCCATGCACCTCTATAACGTGGTGCGGTCGGGCGTCGATCCCTTAATCGCCAAGATCACCCGTGTCGTGCCGATTGCAGATTCTGGTGCGGGATTCGGTCTCATGACTGAAGCGACAGGCCCTGCCGGAACCCATGACGCCCAACTTCTTGCCAACAACCCCGTACCCCCTACGAGTCACACGTCACGAGAGCCACAATGAACTTTTCGCTCACGATGTCTCCCTCCGATCTCCTGTTGCTGCTGCCGGAGATCCTGCTCACATCCTGGTTATGTCTCATCCTGATTATTGATTTCTCGTTCCCTCGGCTGCCCAACGAACAATTAGCCTATCTCAGCATCGCCGGGCTCGTCGCCACCCTCGGCTGCCTGGCCTGGTTCGATATCACCGGCATCACCGGGACCCTCTTCGCGAATATGTTCGTCCTCGACCGGATGGCCCTGTTCTTCAAAATGTTCATCGTCGGATCGACGATCCTCGTCATTCTGGCCTCAATCGATTACATCCATCGATTCAAGTTCTTCCGCGGAGAATATTATTTCCTGATTGTAATGTCGGCCCTCGGGATGATGTTTATGGCCTCCGCCAACGACCTGCTGTCGGTCTTCGTCACCCTGGAATTTTCCACCTTCGGCTTCTATGTCCTCGTCGCATATCTCCGCGAGGACATGGCCTCGAACGAAGCGGGCATCAAGTTTTTCATCCTGGGCGTCTTCGCCGCAGGCCTCCTCGCCTATGGCATCAGCCTGGTCTACGGAGAAACAGGCAAACTGGTGTTTTCCGATATGAAGGCGGCACAGGCCACACCGGGATTGGCCATTGGCTTCCTGCTGATTTTCGGTGCATTAGGATTCAAAATCGGCGCCGTGCCGTTCCACTCGTGGATTCCCGACACCTATCATGGATCGCCGACACCGGTAACGGCATTCCTCTCGATCGCACCCAAGGGAGCGGCCTTTGCCATCCTCCTGAGAATGTTCTTCGTCGCTTTGGCGACCTTTAAGCCGATCTGGGTCCTGCTGCTCGTCGCCGCGTCAATCCTCTCCATGACCTACGGCAACATCGTGGCCATCGCCCAGAAGAACATGAAACGGCTCTTGGCCTATTCCGGTATCGCTCAGATCGGCAACGTGCTGATCGGTCTCGCAGCCGGTACGAAGATGGGGAGCGACGCGATTCTGTTCTACCTCCTGACCTATCTTTTCGCCAATCTCGGCGCTTTCGCCATTATCATCGCCGTTAGCGAAGCAATCGGCAGTGAGGAGATCGACGACTACAGTGGCTTGGGTCGCCGATCGCCCTTTCTCGCCTTTTCTATGCTGATTTTCCTCTTGTCGCTGGCCGGTGTGCCCCCGCTAGCCGGCTTCATCGGCAAACTCTACATCTTTGTGGCGGCTATGAAGGAAGGACTCTACGCGCTCATCACCGTGGGGCTTATCAACATCGTCATTTCCATGTACTACTACCTCATCGTCGTGAAGAAGATGTACATCAGTGAACCCCACGACCCGTCACCACTCAAGGTCTCGGGCCCGATCAAAATGGTGGTCTACGTCTGTCTCGCCGGCACCCTCGCGATAGGCATCTATCCGCAACCATTCACCGACTGGGTTGTCTCGGCCATCTTGATGTTTTCAAACCTGGCTGTTCCAACCGCATCTCTTCCCGTTCCTCCTGCCGTCACCCCCTTCGGCGGCTAATTCCACCGGCGACGGTTCCCCAGAGTCCAGCAAGCATTTTGCTAAGATATTTCTTGCAGGGTCTCCTGGGGGAGGGTACAGTTTCCTAGACATTGGCCTACATACCCACGCGGCGCGATTGAACCATGGAATCCATCACGCAGGAACATCCAGCCACGCCCGCACCTGTTCGATCAGAACCGGCTCCCGACAGCAGTCCGGCGCCGACTCTCAAGGCCGGCTGGCTCATGGAGTGGTTTACTCATTGGTCGATCGAGCGACGCGTCCTCGCTGGATTTGGACTCGTCTTTGCCGGCATTGTGATAATCAGTGCCGTCTCTTACCGCAACACCGCCGTCTTGATCGAGAACAGCCGGCTCGATACCAGGAGCCACGAATTGGGGCAGCTGCTCGAATCAGTCGGAGAAGCCCTCGGCGCTGCTGAAAGCGGCCACCGGCGCTATCTCGTCACCGGCGATGAGTCCTACCTCAGATCTTACCGGACCGTTGTCGAACAAATGCCCGAATACCTTCGGTATCTCAGAGGCCTGACGAACGAGAGGCCTGAACAACAGGCCCGCGTGGCGACACTCGAACAGCTCATCGCCGGGCAATTGGGAGCGGAGGCGGGAGCCATCGCCCAACGTGAGAAGCATGGCTATGAAGCCGTCCGCCACCTCGCACTCTCCGGAGCGGCAAAAAATGAGCTCGAGGGAATCCATCGCCTGATGACAGAACTCGACTCGGCCGAACAGCACGCGCTTCTGCTGCGCGTGGCTCAATCCGCTGGAAGCACAAGAAATACGATCGCCTTGCTCGCACTCGGTGCACTCCTGCAATTGGTTCTCCTGGCCTCCGTATACTTTCTGATCCATCACGACGTCACCGAGCGACGCCGAGTGGCCGCGGAGTTGCACAGCCGAGGCGAGCTGCTCCAGGCCGCCAATAAAGAATTAGAAGCGTTCAGCTATTCCGTGTCACATGACCTGCGCGCCCCGCTCCGTCATATCGACGGCTATGCGGCTCTGTTGTCCAAGGCGGCCGGTGAGGCGCTCAACGACAAAGCGCGCCGCTATCTGCAGACGATTTCAGACTCCGCGAAGCAGATGGGACAACTGATCGACGACCTGCTCGTCTTTTCCCGTATGGGTCGCCAGGACATGCTCCGCACGACGGTCAACTTGGATCAACTCGTCAAAACCGTCCTCCACGATTTACGTCTTGACTTGCAAGAGCGGACAATCTCCTGGACAATGCACCCACTACCTAATGTCTTGGGAGATCCGGCGATGTTGCGCCAAGTCTTCGTGAACCTGATCTCCAATGCGCTGAAATTCACCGCAACCAGGTCGGAGGCCAGGATCGAAATCGGCGCAACCGAACGAAACCCCGGTGAAGTTGAGATCTTCGTGCGTGATAACGGGGTAGGATTTGACATGCAGTATGCGAACAAGTTATTCGGCGTCTTTCAGCGCCTCCATCGGAACGACGAGTTTGAAGGCACCGGCATTGGTCTCGCAAATGTACGTCGAATCATCCATCGACACGGTGGACGGACCTGGGCCGAAGGGGCACCGGACCAAGGGGCCACCTTCTACTTTTCGCTCCCGCTCGCGAGGTCTCTCAGATGACCACTGTTAAACCCATCCTGCTCGCAGAAGATAATCCGCGTGACGCCGAGCTTGCGCTGGCCGCCATGGAAGAACATCACATCGCCGACAAAGTGGTGGTCTGCCATGACGGAGCTGAAGTCCTCGACTACCTCTATTGTCGCGGAGTCTTTGCCGCCAGGCAGCAGGGCAATCCCGTGGTCGTGTTCCTGGATCTCAAGATGCCCAAAGTCGACGGGCTCGAGGTCTTGAGAACGATTAAGAACGACGCGAACCTGAAACCGATTCCCGTCGTCATGCTCACCTCTTCGCGCGAGGAGCGCGATTTGGCGCAAAGCTATGCGTTGGGCGCCAACGCCTACGTCGTGAAGCCGGTTGAGTTTCACCAGTTCATCACAGCCGTGAAAGAACTCGGTGTCTTCTGGGGCGTGATCAATGAACCGCCACCCGAAGGCTCTGAGCCGATCGATTAGTCTCCCCACAAAGGATCTGTGAAAATCCCGCTCCGCCTACTCCACCTTGAGGACAATCCGGTCGACGCGGAACTCATTACGACCACCCTGACGGAGGGCGACATCCCCTGCCAGTCGCAACTCGTCGACACACGTCAGGCATTTGTGGCCGCCCTCAAGGAAGGGCGGATGGACCTCATCCTGGCGGACTACTCAATCCCGGGCTTCGACGGCATGACGGCGCTCACCTTGGCACGTCAGCACTGTCCTGACGTGCCCTTTCTCTTCGTCTCGGCCACCATCGGAGAGGAACTGGCCATCGACGCCATGCATCAAGGCGCGACAGACTATGTGCTCAAGCAACGGCTCGGACGACTGGTGCCCTCGGTCCTGCGCGCGTTACGCGAGCTGAATGACCGCGATGAGCGGAAACGGGCGGAAGAGGCCCTTCGGCAGAGCGAAAAACAGTTTCGGCAGGCCCAGAAGATGGAAGCGGTTGGACGGTTGGCCGGAGGAATCGCGCATGACTTCAATAATCTCCTGACCGTCATTATGGGCTACAGCCAGGTCCTCTCGACGGAACTCGGCCCTCAACACCCCCTTCGCGGAAAAGTCGATGAAACATTGAAAGCCGGCGAACGGGCCGCGACGTTGATCCGGCAGCTTCTCGCGTTCAGTCGCAAACAACCGCTGGACCCGAAAGTCCTCGCGCTCACTACCGTTGTCACGAGTCTGGAAAGTCTGTTGCGCCGCCTCATCGGCGAGGACATCCGGCTGGTCGCCAAACTCGATCCGACGAACGGGCGGCTGCGAGCCGACCAAGCCCAGCTTGAACAGGTCCTGGTCAATCTCGTTGTCAACGCGCGGGATGCCATGCCGAAGGGCGGAACGCTCACGATCGAAACGGCTCAAGTCGAACTGACCCGCAGTCCGGTCTACCACCTCAACCCGTTGCTACCAGGTCCCTATGTCCGGTTGTCCGTCAGCGATACCGGCTGTGGCATGGACCGTCAGACACAATCTCATATCTTTGAGCCATTCTTCACCACGAAGGGGGAGGGAAAGGGCAGCGGCCTGGGCCTCTCCACGGTGTTTGGGATTGTCACCCAATGCGGCGGTGCCATCGACGTCATCAGCCGAGTAGGTCACGGCACGCGCTTCGACCTGTACTTCCCGAGCGTCGAGTCCGACATCCTCACCCCCGCGCCAGCCCGGCCCTCTGGACAGCCTCAGAGAGGCACGGAAACGATTCTCGTGGTGGAAGATGAGCCAAGCGTACGCACGCTTGTGCGAGACGAACTCCGGAAGCTGGGCTACCGGGTCGTAGAAGCCAAGAACGGGGTCGAAGCCTGCTTGCTGGCGACACAACAGGCAGGATCGTTACAGCTCCTCCTGACCGACGTCGTCATGCCGGGCATGGGCGGACGGGAACTGGCACAGCATCTCTCCGTCATCAAGCCGGATTTGCGAACCCTGTTCATGTCGGGGTATATGGACGACATCGGCATCATGGCTGGACAAGAAGAAGGCACGAGCAGTTTCTTGCAAAAGCCCTTCACTCCTGAGGTGCTCGCCCGCGCAGTCCGCAATCTGCTCGATGCCAGCACGCCATCAGACAAGACCGGCGCGTCCCCATCAACGCCCCCAAAAACCCCGCGCTGACCATGCGCGACTGCGCCTCGCAGCCGTTGCCCCTCTTCCTCGAATGATTTGACGCTACGTATCTGCTCTCTCTATACTCGATCCTGAGACACTATGGTACGGGACAACAGCTTCCACTGGTCTCTCCCTTTCACCCATGTAGCCCGGTTTCTCCTGGGTATCATCTTCGTCATGTTCAGCGAACCAGCGACGACGACGGCTCAGACCCTCACAGGGGATAAACTCGGAGACGGTTTATCCATCTCAGTCTGGAATCCTCACACGCAATGCCCAGACGTCGCGCCGTTGGTCGCCGTCGAGATCGATCCCGAGCGCTATCGCTTTACCGTGCACTACTACCAGCAAGATGGTCTCTCGGATCCGCTCGATATCCACCATTGGCAAGAACGAACCGGCCACGACCTGGTATTCAATGCCGGGCTCTTCCGTGAGAATTATGCGTATCTCGGGCTGCTCTATGGAAACGGCCGCTCGCTGGGGAGCAAGCGGCACGCTACCTGGCTGGGACTGTTTGTGGCAGAACCGGCGGAGGATCGTTCACGACGCGCGCGGGTCCTGGACTTGACCTTTGACACCTTTGACGAGAGACAACCTCCCTATCGGGAAGTTGCGCAATCTCTCATGCTCCTCGACCGGACAGGAAAAGTCCGTGTGCGCCAAACCGGGAAACGCGCACATCAGACTCTCGTCGCAGAACAAGGCAATGGGCATCTCCTCGTCCTCAAGACCACTCAAGTGGTGTCACTCCATGCCCTTGGGGAATGTCTTCGGAACGCCTTTCCCTCCCTACGCCAGGTCATGGCCATGGATGGAGGATCCTCTTCCGACATCGCCGTCAGCCCTTCTCTTCGACAAGCCACGGCTAAAATGGCTGGCTTCCACACATGGATACCCCTGTTAGAAGACAGCACCACCCACGTCGGACTTCCAGCCGTGATCGGGATCAGCCCTCGTCGCGACCAGCCTGGCGCCAAGCCTCGCTAGAACATATGAGATCTTGGAATGGTCAACCGAACTAGCACGCTCTGGAAAAACCATTTCGGCCCAGAGGAATTTGGCAATCCACACGTATGGGACGTGAGGAGAGCATCCCCGCAGGATGCTCAAAAAGGCCGTCCAGCAAGGCCGCAGCAGGCGAAGGGCCAGAGGCATACCCTCTGGGTATGTTGAGGGTTTGAGAGACGCGAGAACGATGCTGGCGGACTTTTTCAGCCTCTTGCTAGCGGCGCCCCGTTTCGATCGGAAAGCCGGCCGCAAGCCAGGCATTCATGCTGCCGGTGACGTTGTAAACACGACGGTAGCCCAGATCGGCCAGCATTTCTGCCGCAATGTTGCTTCGATGGCCCGACTGGCAATAGACAACCAGATGGTCCTCCGGCTGGGCCCCGATCTCCTGATGCCGCGCCTTCATTTCCCTGAAGTCGATGTTCAGATCGGTTCCGGGGATGAATCCTGTCGCATGTTCCTGCTCAGATCGGACATCGATTAAGATGAAACCCTTCTGTGACATCGAGGGCGCCTTGGTCAACCCGGCACGCAACTGCTGAACTGTGAGCAAGTAGGAATGATAAGCCGACACCCCACTGATCGAGACAGCAGACACCAGAAACAGACCAACAACCGTGATGACAATGCGCCTGGTCATAATTAACCTCCTTGCAACAAACAGGGCAGCGGATCGTCCTACAGAGATCACTCTCAGTATCATGATAAGGACCGCATGAAGATCTGGTCAAGCCTCGCCGTACTCTTCGTCATCGTCTTGGCCGGCTGTGCCGAGGGGGCAAAAATGGTTCAGGAAAGTGAAGATGGAGGGGTTGTCTCCTATCCCTTCAAGGGGGAACAGGGATCGATGTTGTCATCGTTTCGGCAAGGCGCCCTCGCTCTTATGAAAGAGAAATGCGGCGGCCCCTATACCATCGTGCGGGAAGGGGAAACCAAAGGCCGGTCTCGCGTCGCCGGCTCAGTTGAGGGAGCGCAGGAGATCGTGCAGGAGCGCCGGTGGGGCATTCAGTTTCAGTGCAAGTAAGGACGTCTGTGCCGAAAACCTAGCAGCTTGTTAGGAGCGACTTGATGATGCACGGGTCAGGTCGTCGATAGTCAGCAGACTCAGGAGGGTCAGCCCTTCAGCTTCAACCTTACGCCGCCCGTCCTGTTCCTTCCGATCTACGATCACCAAAGCATGCGTCACAACCAAGCCTACACCCCTGGCAGCCGCAACAGCCTTGAGAAGCGATCCCCCGCTTGTGAGCACATCGTCCACGATCACGGCTCGATCCCCCGGTTGGAACGATCCTTCGATGAGTTTCCCGAGCCCATGGTCCTTGGCTTGCTTTCGCACAACGAAGGTCCGCCAGGTTCTGGGAGGCTGAGCCACGAAGGCAAAATCAGAAATGCTGGTGGCAATGGAAATCGCTCCGATCTCCAGTCCGCCAAGGCAGTTGAGTTCAACCGGCCGCAACGCCTCGTATGCCAGGTTGGCCACGAGAAGGCGAGAGCCAGGATGGGCCATCAGAGACCGGCAATCGACGTAGAAGGGGCTCGTCAATCCAGAAGCAAGTGTAAACCCTTTAACAGTGTCCCACTTGAATGATTGGGTTTCATGGAAGGCTTTCGCTAACTCAACTTTGAGGGGCAACATTCTGTAACTCGAGTATTTTCCTACAACGCGGTCGTTCATTGTACCCTCAGCGAGGGTCAAAAAAGAATCCTCCCATCATAAATTAATTCATCTCTTTTGCCGCGCATATACATCCCGCGATCCTATTCAAGAATAGCGCTTGACCTGCTCCGCCAAGGTGCTCGCGACAAGATTTAAGTCAAATGGCCAGGCGTAGCGGAGCACAACATCCGGGTATTGTTTCCGGAGCTGTTCAAGGATCTCAGGAATCTCAACCTCTGAGTGCGACCCGCCGGGCGTGAACATCGTCGTGGTCACGATAATGTGGGTCGCACCTTTCTTGATCAGCTCCTCCACCGACTCTTCCAACGTCGGGGCGCAAAACTCGTTGTAGGCTACAGCAAAGAGCGCTCCGTCCAATTGAGCACGCAGGCGTGCCGCTACCGTTTCGAGACCCGCTTGATAGGGTTCCGTCTCTGCGGTCCTCGGCCATCGGCGGATCTTACTATCCAGTTCGATTTCTTCCTGGGAGGGCGGCATCTTCGCGGCTCGCCGCTGAGCCTCCAATCGTTTCAGCCTCGTGACCAATTCTTGCGGGCAATCTTTGGGAACCCCGCCATGACCCACCAGAACGACTCCTCGTACAGCGGTCGCCATAACCTGACTCCTCTCTTCCTACGCAGACACTACACATGATTGCGCAACATGAGTTCCTTCGGATGCGGATTGAGATAGACCTGATCATGAATGTAGCTCACGTCAATGATCCGGACGTAGTGCTTGATCAGCGTCAGAGGGACAACCAAAGGCGTGAGTCCTCGATGATAATCGCCGATCACGCCCAACAGCTCGGCTTTCTCTTGTGCCCGCAATCGGTCCTTGAGGTAACCCAGAATGTGCTGGAGCACGTTCACGTGCTTGCGCACCGTCGCCTTCACAGCTAACGCTTTCATGAACAGTTCCCCATACCGCTGGGCGAGCTCCTTGGGACGGTGCTGATGAACCTGGCCGACCAAACGCCCGAGCACTTGATATAGCTGCGGATGATGGGCTAAGAGTAAATACTTGTGGATCGTATGGAACCGCACCAGGGCCTGCCTCGTCACTCCACTCTGCACGAGATCCCGCCAGCGGCGGTAACAGAAGACTCGCTCGATAAAGTTCTCCCTGAGCGCAGGGTCGCAGAGCCGCCCTTCTTCCTCGACCGGAATCAGCGGGAACTGCTCGATAAAGGCCCGCGCAAACAGCCCGACCCCGTTCCGGCCCGGCATCCCATGCTCATTGTAGATACGAACCCGTTCCATGCCGCAGCTCGGCGAGTCCTTTTTAAACACGTATCCGGACAGGTCCAACTCCTCGAGTTCCTGTATACGATGCGCGGTCACCCTTTCGACCGCCTTCGTATGATCTGTTCCGCTCTTGATGGTCACGAGCCGTGGATGGCGGGGGTCACCCACGAGCCGCATCGCTTCGCGAGGAGTGCCCAGTCCTGCCTCAACCTCCGGACAAACCGGGACCCACTCCACATACCGGCCAAACACCTCCGTCAGAAAATTGTCCCGCTTATGTCCCCCGTCAAACCGGACTTCTTCACCGAGGAGGCAACGACTGATGCCGAGACGAAGCGGCGCGGTCGTCATGCTGTCACCTCCTGCTTGCCGAGGGCTAAATATTCCTCGCGGGCTTGCCGGTGATCCACGATGGGCGAAGGATAGTCTGTACCGATACGGCATCCTGCCAAGGCCTGTTCTTCACAGGTCATCAGATGCGGCGCATGAATCCGGTCAGTCGGAACGGTCGCAAGCTCCGGAACCCACTGCCGAATGTAGGCGCCTTCTGGATCGAACTTCCTGCTCTGCAACAGGGGATTGAAAATTCTGTACCCCGGCATCGAGTCCGTCCCTGTCGCGGCGGCCCATTGCCAATTGCCGTTATTCGCTGCAAGGTCGGCATCCATGAGCTGCCGCATGAAATAGCGCTCCCCGCTTTGCCAATCGATCCGGAGATCCTTGATGAGAAACGACGCCACGACCATTCGCACGCGATTGTGCATCCACCCGGTCCGGTTTAGCTGACGCATGCCTGCATCCACCAGCGGATAACCGGTCCGTCCTTCACACCAGGCGGCATAGAGACGATTCAATTCCGATCCAGCCGGACGGGGCCTCGGCAATCCGTCCTTGCTTCGGAACGGGCCGGAGGCCACTTGTGGAAACGAGGACAAGACTTGTTGGAAGAACTCACGCCAGATCAATTCATCGATCCAGGCAAGCACGTCGCGGCGCGAGCGGCGGCCGCCTGTGGCGAGCGTACCTACGGCCGCATGAACGGCGGTTCGCACCGAGAGAGTCCCGAACCGGAAATGTGGAGACAGTTTGGATGTCCCGTCGATCGCGGGAAGATTCCGTCCTTCAACATACGTATGGATGGGACCGTCAAGAAACCAGCGGAGCCGCCGTTGCGCTTCCTTCTCTCCCGGTGTGATAGACAAGGGAACTGTCTGGTAGCCGAGATCTTCCACCGTGGGCAATGCGATCCGTGGTGACGAACCATCGGCGCGCTGGGCCCGCAGCCTGACAGGGAGGGAAAGGAGCGGCGGGGTCGCGGCGTGCCACTTGGTCCACCAGCGGGCCCGATAAGCGCTGTATCGCTGCAACGGATCTCCCGTCGAGCCTCTGATCTCTTCGGCCTCGAAGACCACGTGGTCCTTGAACGTGTGGACCACCACACCCCGGGTCATGAGCGCCTGCTGGACTTTCCGGTCTCGCTCAATCGCCCCCGGCTCGTAATCGCGATTCCAGTAGACCGCATCAGCCTTGACGTCCGCGACGAAACGAAGCACCTCCTCAATCTGGTTCCCCCGGCGCCATTGCAGGGCAAGTCCTCGAGCAGCCAGGGCACCGGTAAGCTCAGCGAGGCAGGTGACCATGAAGGTCACGCAAGGCGAGCCGAACTGCCGAGCGCGCAAGAGGGAATCGTCGAACACGAAGAGGGGAATGACGTCGTCGCAATCTGCGAAGGCGGCAGTGAGTGCCGGTTGATCTTGTAGCCGCAGATCCCGTCTAAGCCAGACAACCCCTCTCATCAGTGTGAGTCCTCAGATATCGGAGTGTGGTGCTTCGCTGCCGAGTCCTCATCCGTGAACAGAGCCCGTCTCCAAATCACATAGGCGACAAACAGCATCGTCGTGGCCATGAATCCCGATCGGACAGAATGAAAGCCGAACGACAGTTGATTCATGGTCTCGCTCACCAGCCCGAATCCCGCATAAGCCACGCTCAACCCCCAGGCCCATGGTCTCAGCCAGAGAAACCCGTAGCCGATGAGGAGGTGCCCGGCAGGGGAGTGGAGTTTGACGAGATACGACGAGGGGCCGGTCACGGCCACGCCGAACAGCTTAAAGGCATAACCAGGAAACAGGGCAATGACGATCAGATCGACCGTGCCGAAGATCAGAAAGAGTCCACCCAGTATTTTGATATCAAGCCCGACTCGTGCCTTGCGCATCATTGCCTCCATCAAACGGAAGCAGACCGTTCAACGTTCCGCTCGATTCAACGCCATTCGTCGGGGATACCGGTCCACCACGTCTGTGGATTCGCCTTACGCCATTGGGCCTGTTGCTGCCACAACCGATCTGCCTCGCTCTTGTTCAAACGGGTGGCCATCGCGGCACTGACGTCCGATTGTTGATGGACACCGGTCTGAATCATCTCCTTTGCTATGCGGGCCAACCCGCCAGGCGGATCGATCAAATCTTGCGGATCTTTATAGGCAAGATTCAGATACAACTGTTCAACTGTGATCCAACGCTCCTCCCGAGACAGATGGTCTAGGTAGGCATCGATCGCGTGGAACACATAGGTCAAATGGATATAGGCCTCGACTGAGGGTTCGTCGTCGATTTCTCTCTGGCAGGTCTCCAGCGCCCGACGGTAATCGCCTGCCGCCAGATAGATATGCGTTTTCGCCAGGCTGGTCCGCACTGAGCCAGCCGCAGCGCCGGCCTGTTCGCCAAACGCAGGCCCCCCACCGAGCACGAGTACGAGTCCAAGAGCTGCAAACGTCTTCAGGCTGTTGATCATGATGCACTCCTATCGCGCAGGCCCACCGTGTGATCCCATCTCGCCCTTGTAGAGTTTTTCGCTGGAGATGCGCGTGATCGCAAGTTCGCGCAGGCCCCCCTCTCCCTTCACGCCCAGTTTCACCGCTGTGCCCGTTTCACCGCGCACCATCTTCACCACCTGCTCATAGGTCTTGCCGGTGACTGCCGCACCGTTTACCGTCACCACTTCATCTCCATGCTTGAGGCCTGCTTGCTGGGCGGGACCCTCCGGATGCACATGGGCCACGTACAGCAAAGCAGGATCGCCGATCCGTTCCGCCCCGACATGCAGCGACACGCCGATTACCCCGTTCGGCAGGTTGGCATCGTCTCCGTGCGGTCGCTGGGTCTGACTCCCTGGCTTATCCTGCCCCTCCGCAGCCCTGGCCTCGCTCGCATTCCCTGAGATCTGGACCAGCACGAC
>JAGXAR010000145.1 GCA_018971525.1 Nitrospirota bacterium | reverse complement strand
GGCATGGACCATCGGCCTCTTCAAATCACTATCTACGAGGACCGTTTTCCTATTGAGGTCTCGAGACAACACATACGCCATATTGAGGGCCGTGGACGTTTTCCCCTCGCCCATCAGCGCACTAGCCATGCAGACAACGGTGCTCTTCTGCTTACCCGCAACCAGACCCAGTCTCGTGGCGGCGACTCGATACTGTTCAGCCACAGCAGATCTGGGATACCACATCGCGACCAATTCCGGGCATACAGCAAGCTGTGCCTCCATAGGAACGAACGATCCTTCCTTCTTTAACCCCGGCAGCGCCAACAGCCGCTCCTGACGGCGAGACTGCCATGCTGGCGTCTTTGCTGCAACGGGCCAGGCTGATTCAAACTGAGAAATAGCTGCAAGTACCGGGAGTCCCAAGGTAATCTCGATTTCCTCTGCGGACACATACCCCCGCCGCATTATTTCAATCCCAAATGCACTCCCAAACCCCAGAGCGCAGCCGATCGCTAGCCCGCCAAACATGATCAGAAACACCTTGGGCTTTTCCGGCCATGAAGGCACTCTGGCCGGATCGATGACGCGCATTTGCGTCCCCTGCCGCTTCTTATCCAAATTTCCTGCTATGCCCACTGTGAGTTTCTTATCTAAGAGCGCATGGTAGTTTTTTTGGAGATCCTCGTAATCTCGTTGTATGGTCAACAATTCCTGTTGATGTATGTTTGTCCCATCGATTCTTGCTTCATATTTCTTGACATCCGCAGCAATACGGGCAGCCCGGTGATGAATCAACTCCAGTTCACGCAGTATGTCCTCACGTTGCTTCAGCAGTTGGGCCTTGTAGGGATCAACGAGCTGGCGCTTTCGTTTCCCTCCACCATCGACTTCGGCGGGCTCTTGCTCTATATAAAGTGCGATGTAATCCTCTGTCGTCATCGTCTGCAATCGCCTGAGCTCATCTCTGACGCGGGCCACATCGGGATAGGTCTCTTTGTACATGGACTGCAGACCCGCCAATGTCCGCTGAAGCTCCTTGATCTTCCCCAGTCGTGGATCCTTTTCTGCACGCTTTGAGCTTCCCTCAGGATCCTCATACTCCCTGATGGCTTTATCCACAGATTCCAGGCGAAGGTTGAGCGTCTTCTCTATCTCCTGCTGGGCTGCCGTTTCTGCTTCCAGCCTATCTAACGCCTGGAGATTCGACCCCATTTGCTCCGGCAATTGCCCCAGGTGAGACTGCTTGAACTGGGCCAGGGCCTTTTCTTTTGCTTCCAGCTGTCCTTTGAGCACATCCAACTCATGCTGGAGAAACTCAGAAGAAGTTGTAGTGATGACTTCGCGATTTTGCGTGAATTCTTGGATAAAGAGCTCGGCTAATCTCGTCGTCACATCTTTTGCGACTGTAGGTTCGGGATCGGCAAAGGATACCCGGACGAAAGGAGCCTCCTTGGAATCAAATTCTACTAGAGACCTCATGCCGGCGGTCACGGCATCATCTTTGGCTGCGGTCGCATTCGCCTTTTCGTACCCATACAGATGAAACTCTTGTGCCACCTGTGTCAGAAGTTCCTTCTTATACAGAACCTCTTTCATCAAATTCATTCGAGCCGACATGACAGCCGCGGGGTTCTCCCTATCCTGTTCCCCACTGGCCTCATTGATGCCCTTGACATACTGCACTTTTTGCACTTCAAAATTAAGGAGGGTACTTGCGCGATAGCTCTTTGGAAGCCATTGATAGACCCCCCACGCAAGTCCCACAGACAGCAGGATGGGCCAAATAATCAACCAGCGATGATTTCTTATTACCCTGAGAACGTCTTCAGGAGAATTAAACCCCGTAAACACTCCGCTTACTCCTTCCTCTATTTCACAAGCTCGGTACCGGAACCGCCGCTCCCAGACTCACCACTTGAGGGACCGGACGTCCCCTCACTCTCGCTCGGCTGACCTACAAAACCGAATCGATCCATTCGGAAGAAATTCTGGCTCGTAAACGCAGCGGACAGCGTCAACATGACCATTTTTTTTGAGAACGCGGTCTCGCTTTGGCTAGCTTGGCCAAGAGCTGATTGAGAGGCCGAATTCGCGGAATACAACCAATTATATTGTAAGCTCGCCATTACGGGCCCAATAAGATATCTGGCCCCCGCAGTCAGTCCGACGGAATCATAGGTCGAGGCGGAGCTGGTACCACTGGAACTACCATGTGCGTAGTTCATTCCCACTTGGCCTGTAAGCTTGGGCGTGATCCCCCCGGTTGCATTGAGGCCTAGCACGTGCGCCTGCATAGGCCCGGATCCGAATGCATAGCTTGGAAATATACTATAGCTATACGACATCGTCGCCGTGTACCTTCCGGGTGGATTGATTCCTCCTGGATTCAAGCTGCCGGCCAATGACGGCAAGCTATCAAACGGGTTCATGGATGAGCCTGCTGCCCTCAGCCCTTCTGAGAAATCGCTGTAGGTCATGCTAGCCGTCGCTGTCGGCGCAAACTGCGTCTTGACAGACTGTCCAGGAACGTCTGATCCTACGGGAAGGGTAACAATCCCACCAGCCCCGAGGGTGGATCTCAATTTCTGTGTCCACAGCTTAGCCCAATTCAGCGTCTCTGCAATGGTCGTAAATGACCCTGTCCCGCCACCGGTATTTTGGCTTTGAGAATAGTGAGACATTGTCGCAGTAGCTCCCACTGTATCCCTCGCTGTAAGCCTGGTAGCAAGTGTGGTCGTGACGGTGTGTCCTTCCGTACCAAACAGCTGATTGTTCACACCTCCTGATTGATTCCCGAAAGAAACCTTCGAGTAGTTATAACTACTCGTTAGAGATGTGGTTGGAGTCAGGGTATAACCTCCTGTAATGCCCAAGCTGTAATTGTTCGAGGATACCCGATTCGTAATTAACCCGGCATTTGTCGGAGAGGTTATGCTGGTCACTCCGAAGCCCGTTCCTACTCCGCCCCCAGTCGTTGCTCCAAAACCGCCCGATGATGCAGGGTTAAACTGATACGTGCCCCTAACGGACAACATGGTGATGCGTCGCGAAAAAGTATTGGCCCACCCTGTTAGGTTCATCTGGCCACCGGCATTAATTCCCGTATAGTCAAGACTGGGATTATTCACATACTTTGAAACCACGGCTCCCCCAAAGAGACCACCACTCACAAGAGAGCCTGCACGAGCGATGTTGATTTGAGGCATCACACTGGTGATGTAATCCTCTGGCTTTTGGTCTGGGCCCAAGAGAGTCTTTGGAGTATAGAAGACATTCGAATCATATGTTTCCGACACTGAAAGAGTTGGAATGATGGTCGTTTGCGCAGATACACCGGTACTCAATACCCACTGAGCGATAAGGACGGTGAGGAGCGCAACGGCGGCTTGTCTCCTCAAGGTGACATCACGGTACCACAATGACGTCACCAGCCTTCAGGATAATATTGGCGTCCAGATTCTTTCCTTGCACAATATCTTGATAGGGCACGGGGATCATCACCTGCTTCGTTTCTCCTTGCCCGTTCTTGACGTTGCGAAGAACGTGGACATTATTACGGGAGGCGAAGGTCGTAAAACCGCCCGCATAGGATATTCCTTGGAGCACACTGGTGAACGACTTGAGAACAATCTTCCCTGGTTTTCCGACTTCGCCGACTGCAAAGATATGGTAACTGTTGATCTCCTTGACTTGGACGGACACAGTCGGAGTCGACATGTATTCCGCCAATCGATCGGCCACATGTTTTGAAAGTGCCTGCGCCGACAAACCGGCCGCAACGACATCCCCGATTAAAGGCAATGAAATCTTCCCGTCCGGCGTAACAATAACCTCTTTGGACAAATCTTGATTGCGCCAAACTGTGACCACTAGAACATCCTCCGGCCCGATGAGAAATTCAGTAGGAGGGACAGACATTCCCCGATACTGCATATCCTCTGCAAGACATCCCGCGAGCCCGGCATGGAGTCCTATAAGCAAGGCAAAGACCAGAGCCTTATCACCCAAGGCGAACATTCTTCCCTTCATAGCCTTGTCTCTCTTCGGACCTCTCATTTCACTCCATGTCGCCACTCAACCAGCGGCCACTCCCATTCATCGGCGATTCAGATAGTGGTCAGCGACTGGGCAGGACTACCATCGTCTCCGATGGGACCACAATTTGGTCGCCAGGCTTTAACTCCATATTTTGAACTGATCCGTCGCGCACGACAATGTCGTCGTAGCTTGCCTTGAGTTTCGTCAAACCTTCGCCATCTTTAGAAAAACGGAAGACTACGATCTTGTTTCTTGCAGCCATAGGCGTAAATCCACCAGCCACGGTGATTCCTTGCAAGAGGGTTGTTTTACTTTTCAAGGGATATTTCCCTGGTTTAAGGACTTCTCCAAGCACGTATATTTGGTAACTGTTCACCTCTTTCACCATGAGGGATATTGTGGGATTTTCCATATACGCTCTGAGTCCAGCCGAGATCTCCTCTGCCAACTGAACTGGAGTTTTTGCAACTGCAGAAATATCTCCTAATAGGGGAAAAGAGATTCTTCCATCCGGCCTTACCTGTACCTGCTTGGAGAGCTCCGCATTCTTCCATACCGCAATTTCCAAGATATCTTCGGGACCGATAATATAATCCGGCGTCACTATCAAGAGAGATTTGTCCGCTGCACTTGAAG
This sequence comes from Nitrospirota bacterium, assembly GCA_018971525.1. GTDB lineage: Bacteria > Nitrospirota > Nitrospiria > Nitrospirales > Nitrospiraceae > Palsa-1315. The sequence continues at coordinate 929 of JAGXAR010000145.1, read as the reverse complement.
CGGCTCTCGATGGCACTGAGTGAGGCTTCTTAGTATCCACATCCTGCGCAACAGCTGAAGCCGATGCCATCAAGAAACCTAACCCAACTCCAAGAACCACAGGCAATGAGTTGATGAATCGCATGCTCTTTACTCCTGTAACAGCTAGAGACATACAAGACAGGCTACCGCCCATTGGAGGCCATACCTCTTAGACGATACCATGGAACTGAATTCGACTTTCAGCTTATACCGCTTCTGACAACCGTTCAATATCAGAACGCTTTACTTCTGCTCGGCTCTGATAGGTCAGGGCCCGCAATAACACGACGACCCGTTCTTTCCCAGACAGGCAAGAATCGAACACCCCCTCGACACCAGTTAACGGTCCATGGCTAATGCGAACAACTTCTCCATGCCTTAACCTAGGTATAGGGATCATGTCTTGCTGGCTCAACCTTCTACGTATATCGTCGAGCAAACCTGACTCAACTTCTGCTGGGGCTTGACCAAACGCAACGATCCTCCGTACACCTCTGCAATAGGATACTGTACGATACTCCTTGTCGTAGTCAAACCTCGCAAAGAAGTATCCAGGGAAAAGCCCTGAACGACGCACGCATCGTCTTCCCCTGAGGCTAAAGGATTCATTAACTTCTGGATAATAGGTCTCAATGCCCGCTTGCTCTAAGAAAGAGGTGGAGGTCCGCTCCTGCTGAAGTTTCGCCATTACCGCATACCACTTTTGCATATCCCTCTTCCTTAACTTGTGTTTGAAACCCGTACACGGAAATCTGACTATTCCATGGAACTCCACCTGTATTCGCCTTACCACGAACAATAACCATCCACTCTCACCTTTTTACCTCAGAACATGAATTTGAGCCCGACCAAGTAAGGCCCACTTCCTTTCCCGAAAGGAACGCGTCTTGCCCACCGAACTTCGGCCA
>JAGXAR010000144.1 GCA_018971525.1 Nitrospirota bacterium | reverse complement strand
GTACCCCGGCTTGTTCCAGCCCGAAGCCATTGGTGTTGGGGCGCCGGCCGGTGGCGACCAACACCTCCTTCGCCCGGCACATCTCCGGCTTCCCGTTCGTCTCTGTGTGCAGGAGGTATTCCCCATCTCGGCGTTCCACCCGGCTGATTGCGACGTTGGTGCAGATCCGAACTTTCTCGTCTTCGAGGTAGCGGATGAGCGCCTCGCCGATTTCTGGTTCCTCTTCTCTTGCTACATGCGGCCAGGATTCCAGCACCGTCACTTGGACGCCGAATCGCGCAAAAAGCTGTGCGAACTCCAAGCCGATGCTGCCTCCCCCGATGACGATCATCGACGCCGGCAGCGTCTCCAGGCTGAGCGCCTGTTCACTGTCAAGAAACCCAGCTCCCTGAAGCCCAGGAATGGGCGGCGCCCAGGGGTGCGAACCGGTTGCAATCACAATCTTATCTGGTTCGTACAGGTTATCGTTGACGCCCACCCGACCCCCGCCGAGCAGCCTCGCTTCCCCTTTCATAATCGTGATGCTGGGATAGGTCTCGGCCACGCGGATGTACTTCCCCTCGCGCAAGGCGGCAACCAGTTCATCTTTCTGCTGCACCACCCGCCGCCAGTCCGAGGGCGGCGGACAGGCAGTCAACCCTTCGAACTGCGGGTAGGCGGAGTGGTAGCAAAGCTCGGCGGCCTTGATCAGCGTCTTAGATGGGACACAGCCGATGTTGACGCAGGTCCCGCCGATGGTTCCTTCTTCCACAATGGCTACCCGTGCTCCGAGTTCCGCAGCCTTGATCGCGGCGGCAAAGGCCGCCGACCCTCCGCCGATCGTCATGAGATCGTACTCGCTGCTCTGGAACATTCCTGGTGCTCCTACAAACCAATGACCGGCTCGACCTCTCCCATGCAGCTCTCAGTGAGTGCAGCAGGTCGCGACGGTGGCCGACTTATCCCCGCTGGTACATTCCCTGTACGCTGCGTAGGCTTTGAGGGCCCATTCCTCACCTGGACAGCCCTGCATGGTCATGGCGACTTCGAGGAACTCGATCATTTCCTCCTGAGTGATACCTTTGTCACACGCCATCTGCACATAGGCGCGAATGCAGGGTTCGCAGCGGATCGCGATCGAAATCGCCATCGCTGTGAGCATCTTGTACTTGGCCGCCACGGTCGAATCCCGATAAGCTTCTTGTCGCATGCGCAGCAATCCGCCCGTCACTTTTGGGCTCAGGCGGCGCAGTTCCTCGAATGCAGTGGGCTGGTCCTGCTGGATGATCCTGGTTTCTGACATCGTGTTCCCCCTGTTGGTTATGGTGTTGTTTCTACGCTGGTGTGCCCTCCGGGCGCGATGTTCGGCTCTGCCGCTTCTTCCTCAACGACGATCTTCCCGACCATTTGATGCCCCGGGAGATCGCAGCAGTATTCGAACTGACTGGCTGTGGTCGGCAGAAAGCGAATCTCCTCTTTACCTCCAGAGGGAATCAGTACCCGCTCTAGTCCCTGTTCACCGAACTGGGGGGCTCCATTACCGTCCACATGAACCGGCACCCCCTCGAGAAAGCGCATCGGCACGAAGGCATGGAGCTCGACATCCTGGTTGTGGAACACCAGCATGACCGGTCGCCACACCGGCACCGAGACAGGCGAGGGGAGGAATTGCCTCGCCTTGATGGAAATGTCCATGCGGATCGCCGGAGCGTCTGGGGTCGAGGCTGAGGTCTGTCCCAACACCAGGCGATCGTGAAACCATGGCAACGCGAGAACAAGCGCGACAATCCGATTTATGAGCGCGCGGTTATGCCACATGGCCGTTTCCTCACTTGAGCCTCCAACCCATGCAACCACTATCTGAACAGGTTCCAGAACCAACTCGAGCCCGCGTCGTGCTCACCAACTCCGGCCCCGAGGGTCCCGTTCGGGACCACGATAGCCCGATAGGAAGACAGGATGTTGCCCGCACTCGCGACCGCTTGCACCAATTGGTCTGTAGTGACCCGACCGGTCTCAACCACGACGACGGCTCCGCCGCGCACGTAACTAACATCGGCCGATTTCACGCCCGATACAGCGAGCAGCGACCGGCGAATGCCCTTTTCGCAACTGGCACAGGCCCACCCCTCGATCTTAAGGGTGATGGTGTCTTCAGAAGACTGGGCGATCACAGAGGCCGCTTGCACGACATCGATCAGAACCGTGAATACCCCAAGCAGAAGGAGAAAGATGATCGATGGGCTGCTTGATCGTCGTCTGTTCTTCATGGGAACACCTCCTGATCGCGCTTTCTCTTGACGCAACCTTTATGCCCCTTGGTTACCCCGGCGATGCCTCCAGCCAGTACGGCGCCAGGATCAACGCCACCGCCAGCGCTGTGAGCATCCAGAGCAGCACACGATTCGGATGAGAACCTGAGACTGGGCGACAGGCCGGACAGGACGGCTCACCGGCTTTCGGCTTCCGGTAGGCGATAGAGAAACTGAAACCCAGCAACATGATCGTCAGTCCGATAAACCACGGCCGGTAGGGCAACAGCGATTTCAGGAACCCGGCTGTGCCGGCCAGCACACCTGTGGCGCCGACTCCGACGCCGAGCGCGGCGAACACCAGGGGGCCGATGCAGCAGACGGATGCCAACAAGGCAGCCACGAGCCCCCCGACCGAAGTGGCTGTCATCGAAACCTTGCCCGGTTTCTGTTCCATGTGACTCCTTGTCAGTCTCGGCCGATGCCCGCAGTTCTCAAAAGCTCGGCCGTGATCGGCGCTCGCCGGCAACAGTCCAACAACACACCGTTAACCGCGACGGCCGGGACTGCGGTGATCCCGTAGCGTCTCGCTTTGTCCTGGCATTCGTTCGTCGCGCAGCCCTCCCGTAGATCGTAGATCTGCAGGTCGCAACTAGGGCAGACGACAGACTTGACCAGCTCCACCGCGTCATGACAAATCGGGCAGCCGGCCGTGAACAGCTCAACCTTGCGCTTTGTGATCGTCATCGTGGAATCTCCTTTCTCCCCTGATCAGACTCGTAAGGTCCTAGATCAATCCCTCACTTCACCTCAACAATTCCTGCGGTCCGCTTCCCAATCAGTTCACCTCCTTTCGCACTGTGCGTCCCTTTTCGTGCTTTTCATCCTCCATAGCCTTGAGAATTGGACACCGATCAGTTGGCTGCCCAGCCCGACAATCCTGAAGCAAGCTTCGCAGTGCCCTGGCAAGCGACTGCAAGTCGCGCAGCTTGGCCTCCACGTGCTTCAGCTTGGCTTCTGCCCTCTGCTGGACATCCCTGCACCGGGCCTTTGAGCTGACCCGGAGACCGAGGAGTTCCTCGATCTCATGGAGCGTGAAACCCAACGCCTGGGCGTTCTTGATGAAGCGGAGACGTCGCTGCGCCTCGCTGTTGTAGAGTCTGTAGCCGGACGGCAGCCGCGAGGTGGGATCGAGTAAGCTGCGTCGCTCGTAGTAGCGAATCGTTTCGATATTCACCCCAACATCCTTTGCGAGCTGCCCAATTGTGAGTTCGGTTGTCATGTGCACCTCATGTGTCACGATACACCCTGTACCATAGTACGGGGTCAAGGGGGGAGTGTGTCCGTTTGTTCGTTTCCCACCCGTAATGATCCTCTTGAACGTCCGACTCTACTCCAGCGCATCCACAGCCGAGAGACTGGCGACCGTGTGACTGTAAGCCAGCTTACAGAAGCTCCATGTGCGCCACTGTATATGGACCTATCCACCTATTTACAAGGATGCGATCCCTCTCATAGGGCAAGATTGACACATAGACGAATCTCTATATATACAGTCGCTGCGAGGGGACTATGCCGATCGAAGAAATCACCCATAAAGTCAGTGACCGGTACGCTCGGGCTGCTGCCACGGGGGAGCAGATGTGCTGTCCGACGAGTTACGATTTCGCCGACCTGAAGACGTTTATCCCAGAAGAGGTGCTCAAGATTTCCTATGGGTGCGGCACGCCGGCCGGATTGAAGACGGTGCGCCCTGGTGAGACGGTCCTGGACATCGGCTCCGGCGGGGGAATCGACTGCTTCGAAGCCTCGCGGCTGGTCGGCTCATCCGGGCAGGTAATCGGCATCGATATGACGGAGACGATGCTGGAGATCGCGCGCCGCAATGCGCCGATCGTCGCAGCGAATCTGGGCTATGCCTCCGCGAACGTGGACTTCCGCAAGGGCATGGCCGACGCGCTGCCGGTGGACGACAACACGATCGATCTGATCATTTCCAACTGCGTCATCAACTTGGCGCCTGATAAGCGCAAGGTCTTCCGTGAGATGTTCCGCGTCACGAAACCAGGCGGGCGATTCACGATTTCCGACATCGTCTCAGACCACACCGTCCCGCAATACCTGGTGCACGATGCTGAGAAATGGGGTGCGTGTCTCTCCGGCGCGTTGACGCTGGCGGACTACAGTGCGGGCATGGTGGAAGCCGGGTTTCTCGGCATCCATCTCGTCAGGTTCTCCCCCTGGCAAGTCATCGATGGGATTCACTTTTTCTCCGTGACGCTGACCGGCTACAAACTCCCGGTGCATCCCGCAGGACCTCCCGTTCGCTATGCGACACTTCGCGGACCGTTTAGCCGTGTGGTGCATGAACGGGGAGCCAGCTATCGGCGAGGTATTCCGCAACCGATCGAGCCGGACACGGCTCTGCTGCTGAGTCAACCCCCGCTCGCCCCGTATTTTGTGCTGTCGCATGAACCGATCGTACTCGACCGAGCAGATGCGCGCTGGTGGGCGGTGTTGCCCTCGCAAGCCCCTTGCGCGTGGCAAGGAGACTTTGCCCTGCTCGCGGGCCCATTTCTCGAAGTAGCCGATGACGATCATCACGTCTACCGACGGGGAGAACCGCTGGAAGTCTGCTCCAAGACCCTCAAGGTATTGGCAACCGACGGGTATGCTCCGCATTTCGCCATCATCAACCGCGCGGGCCAACGCGTCAATGGCGGCGCGGTCACCTGTTCACCCGAAGGAGGCTGCTGCTGATGAAGCCCGCCTCACCCGGCGCCATGCTCACCGCGGACCAATGCGCCACGATGCTCAAGGCCCTGGCGGACCACACCCGGTTGCGTATCCTGGAGTCGTTACTGGTCGAGGAGAAATGCGTGACGGAACTCGTCCGGCAATTACGCTGTCCACAACCGCACATCTCCCATCATCTCCGAATTCTCCGGGATGCCGGATTGGTTGAGGGACTTCGGGACGGCAAGCAGGTCTGTTATCGCATCCTGCCGAGGGTCCAACGCGCGCTGGCCAATCGGCAAGGACGGGCGCTCAACTTCGGATGCTGCGAGTTGCGATTCCCGGACACGGTGTTGGCCGGCATCGGGCACACCCGCTGACGCCATGGTGGGTTTCTGAGGTACTTCTCGCTTGCTCACGGAGACAGAGATGCCGCTGACCTTGCTCGGACGCCAGAATCCGCTTGCCTCTCCGGCTGAACAGCTCAAGGTGCTCTCCGGAACAATCGGTTGTCCTCCGTTTGAAAGGCGACTCAATCAGGCCGGCTTGTTTCCGCTCCGGGCCACGGGGCTCGCAGTCTTTCAGATCAACGTCGGCAAGCTCTGCAACCAGACCTGCCGGCATTGTCACGTCGATGCAGGGCCGG
>JAGXAR010000051.1 GCA_018971525.1 Nitrospirota bacterium | reverse complement strand
GTGGGCCGAGGTGGGGCCGACGGGGGGGTTGCGCACGGGGGCCCCGGAAGAACTGGAATATGCCAGTACCGTGAAGGACGGCTGGCGGACGGTCACGGCGAAGAAAGCGATTTGGGCGGTCCAGCAGCCGGCCGGCGAGGTGGTCGTGTTCTCCCCGATCTGTCCGCATTTAGGCTGCGGGTTCCGATGGGACGCGGGCGCCCACCAGTTCCACTGTCCCTGCCACGGCAGCGTCTATGACGTGACCGGCAAGGTCGTGGCGGGCCCGGCCCCCCGGTCCTTGGATGTGTTGCCGTCCAAAGTCGAACAAGGCACCCTGTGGATCATCTACAAGGAGTTCAAGTCGGGCCTCGACCATCCGGTCGAATTGTAGCGGAGGCGGCCCGTCCTCTTCGCACGTCACCGTGCGTGCGGTCGCGGGATCACCGGGGCACTGCGGGTGGGAGGAAGGAACTGAGACGATGGCGGGAACACTCTATCGCTGGCTGGACGACCGACTGAGGCTCACGCCCCTGGAACACACGCTGCTGGACGAATCCATCCCGGGCGGCGCGAGCTGGATCTATGTCTTTGGCTCGGCCACGCTCTTTCTCTTCTGCCTCCAAGCGACGACGGGCATGTTTCTGGCCCTCTATTACGTGCCCTCCCCGGATGCCGCCTATGACACCGTGCAGTTCATCCAGCAGGAGGTGCCGTTTGGATGGTTCGTCCGGGGGCTCCATCATTGGGGGGCGTCGGCGGTGATGGTGGCCGTCGGGCTGCATCTGTTGCAGGTCTATCTGTACGGCGCCTACAAGCGCCCCCGTGAACTCATGTGGATGGTCGGCGTCGGCTTGTTGCTGCTGATGATGGGGTTCGGCTTTACCGGCTACCTGCTGCCCTGGGACCAAAACGCCTACTGGGCGACGCAGGTGGGCACCAACATGGTCGCCTCGGTGCCGGGCGTCGGCGATTTTCTGGTGCGGGTGCTGCGGGGCGGAGACACCCTGGGGGCCTTGACCCTCTCGCGCTTTTTTGCCGTGCACACCTTGTTCCTGCCGGCCCTGATGGTCTGCGGCATCGTCGCCCACCTGTTCATCCTGCGGCGGGTCGGCCCGGCCGGGCCGTGGAGCGTCGACCAAGCCCGACAACGGAGCGAGCCGTTCTACCCGCGGCAGGTCTCTATGGACGCCATGGTGATGCTGGGCGTGTTTGTCCTGGTGGCCGGGCTGGCCTGGACCGTGGAGTTCCCGCTGGCCGATCGTGCCGATCCCGCCGACCACACGTTCACCCCGGTCCCCGAGTGGTACTTTCTCTTTTTCTATCAGTTCTTGAAATACATGTCCGGCCCGCTGGAACCGCTGGCGACGTGGGTGCTCCCGGGCCTGTTCATCCTGGGCCTGATGCTGTGGCCGTTTCTCGACCGCAACCCGGAGCGGCAGCCGAGTTCCCGCCCCGTGGCCTTGGCCTCCGGCGCCGTGTTCCTGGCGCTCATCTTCACCTTGCTGGGCATCTCGCTGCGCGAGCGCTACGCCCTCCCGACCCTCGATCCCTCCGTCGCACGCGGGAAGGCCCTCTTCGCGCGGCAGCATTGCATGGCCTGTCACCGGATTCATGGCGACGGCGGCAAGGTCGGGCCCGATCTCTCCTATGTGGCGGATCAACGCCCCGACCGGCAGTGGCACCTGCGACACTTTCGGGATCCGTCATCCGTGTCGCCAGGCTCGATCATGCCGGCCTTCCCTCTCGCAGAAAAGGACCTGAATGATCTGACCAGTTATCTGTTGAGCCTGAAAAGCGGAACACCCACAAGCCCGGGCACGCGCGCCGCAGGCCGGCACGCGCACCCGCAGGAGGACAACGCATGAACAGGCGACAGACGGGACTGCTCATTCTCCTCGCGGCCTTATCAGTAGGGGGGTGTCCGAATCAAAGCGATGCGCCGAAGTCCGGCGCAGGGACCGCGTCCCCAGCACCGGGCCCGGCGGCCTCTCCTGCTGGCGCTGCGACGAATACCCCGATTCAGACCAAGGGCCCCAGCATTGTGCGTGATCCCCTCGATCTGCCCCCGCCCCTCGGGCTCCGTGCCCCGCAACACGTCCGGGTGGATCTGGAAGCCGTCGAACTCGAAGGCCAACTGGCCGACGGCACCACCTATACCTATATGACCTTCAATAAACTGGTGCCGGGCCCCTTCCTCCGCGTCCGCGTGGACGATACGGTCGAACTCCATCTCAAGAACCTGTCGACGAGTGAATTGACCCATTCGATCGATCTCCACGCGGTCACCGGCCCGGGCGGCGGGGCCGTGATGACCCAAACGCCGCCGGGCCAGGAGGAAGTCGTCACGTTCAAGGCGATCAAGCCGGGGGTGTTCGTCTACCACTGTGCGACGGCCATGGTGGCCGAGCATATCACGAACGGCATGTACGGGATGATTCTGGTCGAGCCGGCGGCGGGCCTCCCGCCTGTCGCTCGGGAGTTTTATGTCATGCAGGGGGAACTGTATACGGACCGGCCGTTCGGCGAATACGGCTTGCAGACGTTAAGTCGGAGCAAACTCCTGGCCGAAACGCCGGACTATCTGGTGTTCAATGGGGCGGTGGGGGCCCTGACGAAGGGGCATCCGCTGCAGGCGAAGGTGGATGACACCATCCGCATCTTTTTCGGGGTCGGCGGGCCCAATCTGACCTCCTCGTTCCACATCATCGGCGAGCATTTCGACCGGCTCTATAATTTGGCCTCCCTGACCAGCCCCCCGCTGACCACCGTACAGACGGTCCTCGTGCCGCCAGGAGGCGCCGCGATGGTCGAACTGAAACTGGAAGTCCCGGGGCGGTACTTGCTCGTGGACCATGCGCTGTCCCGGCTGGAGAAAGGGTTGCTGGGGTTTCTGGAAGTCGACGGGCCGGCGCATCCCGAATTGTTTCACGATCACGGCGCGGGTCCATCTCCGGTCCGATGACCCTGGACATCGGCAAAACATACCGATGAAGCAGCACCAACCCGAAGGAGTTACGTTTGAGACGCCGGGGTCCTTACAACGTACCATGTACAACGTTCTGCAAAGGTCACACTACAACTATTCATTATCATTATCATTAACCGAAAGGAGAGAGAATGAAGAAGCTTATCGCTCTGCTCATGTTCACACTGGTCGGCAGTATCGGGCTGGCAGTCCAGTCATATGCAGCCGGCTCGAAGATTGTCGAAGGGGACATACTGAAGGTTGAGGGGGAGTTGTATACGGTGCATGATACGGCCGGCCACGACGTGCGCCTGCATGTCGACAAGACCACGCACCTGGAGGGCGCCTTCAAGGCGGGGGACAAGGTCGAGGCCCACGTGACCGAGAATGGCCATGCTCGGTCCATCATACACTTAACCGCGGCTGGTAAGATGGTCACGTCTGGCTCGAAGATTGTCGAAGGGGACATACTGAAGGTTGAGGGGGGGTATTATACGGTGCATGATACGGCCGGCCACGACGTGCGCCTGCATGTCGACAAGACCACGCATCTGGAAGGCACCTTCAAGGCGGGGGACAAGGTCGAGGCCTACGTAACGGATAATGGCCACGCTCGTTCCATATACCACATCACACACCTACAGCCGGCCCCATAGGTTGGGGGACACCACGGGGGGGCTCTCACTATTGCTGGGCACCGGCGCTTTGTCCGATGCCAAACGGCGGAGTATCCCACGCCATAGCGTGAAGGCATGCATGATGGTGACATCGCGGACCTCGTGCACTTTGGTCAGACTACGGAGGGTTGTCACCACCAGGAGATACCCATGGACATGGTCTTGGCGGTGGATTGGCAAGACCAAAGTCAATCGGCCCGGCAAGAGGTCGTCGATCTGTACGGGCCTTAATGGGCTGACCTTGGTTCATGCTGTGGGCCTCGGAGCTCCGGAATTCTACCCATTGGCACCATCGACAGACATAGAATAAACAGCGATATGTTGATGAGTCGGGTTAGTTAGTGGTGCGCGTACCAGGGTCAAGAAGCATGTTAGCGTATTTTTTTAACCGGCCCCTCCCGCCGGGGCTCGAGGGTCTGGCCGATCTCGCGCTTGATCTTCGCTGGACCTGGAGCCATTCCACCGACCAACTCTGGGAAACGCTGGATCCCGAGGCGTGGGAGCGCACTGGTAACCCTCACTTTATCTTGCAGAGTGTCTCACAAGCCCGTCTGGAGGAGGCCGCGGCAGATCCTAATTTTAAAGAGGAGCTTCGGAGTTGGCTGATGCAGCGGCAGCGTGACCTGCAAGACCTAGGCTGGTTCGGGCGCGAACATGGAGGACACGGGCTGAAGAGAATCGCTTACTTCAGCATGGAATTCGGGCTGGGGGAAGCGCTCCCAATCTATTCGGGAGGCCTGGGTATCTTAGCGGGCGACTTCTTGAAAGCTGCAAGCGACTTAGGGGTACCTGTCGTAGGGATTGGACTTCTCTACCAACAAGGATACTTTCGACAAATGCTGGATCCCGATGGTCGGCAAGGCGAGGCCTTCCCCTACAACGATCCCATGTCTCTCCCGATCACTCCTGCGCCAAACCGCGAAGGAGGCTGGCTTAGGATTCGATTGGACTTGCCGGGGCGACCGATTTTATTGCGGGTCTGGCAAGCCCGCGTGGGGAAGGTGACGCTGTATTTGCTGGACAGCAACGATCCCTTCAATACCCCTCCCGACCGCGGCGCCACCGCTCATCTCTATCCCACGGAAGAGAGGGGGCGCTTGACGCAGGAGATCATTCTGGGTATCGGGGGGTGGCGCGTGCTTGACGAACTTGGGCTCGATGCCGAGATTTGCCATCTTAACGAGGGACATGCCGCATTTGCGGTGCTTGCGCGCGCCCTCAGCTTCATGCGCCATTCCGGGCATCCATTCTCCGTGGCGTTGCGCGCGACCAGAGCCGGAAACATTTTTACAACCCATACGCCGGTCGAAGCGGCCTTTGACCGGTTTTCTCCGGAGTTGATTCGTCCCTATGCGTCCGCGTTTGCCGATATGATAGGGGTATCGCTGGATGAGCTGTTAGCCCTGGGTCGCAAGGATGCAGCCAACCGAGACGAGCCTTTCAACATGGCCTTCCTAGCCATGCGCGGGAGTGGAACGATCAATGGCGTCAGTCTGCTCCACGGAGCCGTCAGCCGTGGCATTTTTCAGCCGCTCTTTCCAAACTGGCCTCCGTCTGAAGTTCCGATTGGACATGTGACCAACGGCGTGCACGTTTCTTCGTGGGACTCACAGGAGGCGGATACGTTCTGGACACGTGTCTGTGGCAAGGACCGCTGGCGGGGCAATCTCGATGACGTGCGCTCTTCCATCGAGCAGGTGAGCGATGAAGATCTGTGGACGCTCCGCGCATCGCATCGGCAGTCGTTGATTCGATATGCGCGCAAACGTCTTGTTCGCCAGATGCAAGAACGCGGTGCGGCGCCGCCACATGTCCGACAAGCCGAACACGTCCTGAATTCCAATACGATCACAGTGGGCTTTGCAAGACGGTTCGCGGAGTACAAACGGCCGACCCTCCTGCTGCAGGATCCAGATCGGCTCGCCCGGATGCTGTGTCATACGGACCGTCCAGTCCAGTTGATCGTGGCAGGCAAGGCGCACCCTCATGATGAGGAAGGCAAACGCCTGGTGCATGCGATGACCCGCTTCGCGGTACGGTCCGATGTCTGGGACCGTATCGTGTTCCTCGAGGACTACGATATGACGCTGGCCCAATTCCTGGTGGCGGGGATCGATGTCTGGCTCAACACTCCCCGGAGGCCGTGGGAAGCCTGCGGAACCAGCGGGATGAAGGTCCTAGCCAATGGGGGACTGAATTTGTCGGAGTTGGACGGCTGGTGGGCCGAGGCCTATGCGCCGGATGTTGGCTGGGCGCTTGGAGACGGCCGTGAACATCCTGAACCGGAGTACGACGCTGAAGAGGCCACCAGATTATACGAGCTATTGGAACAAAAGGTCATCCCGGAGTTTTATGACCGGGATCATGCCGGCATCCCGCACGCGTGGCTGAAACGTATCCGAGCCAGCATGTCGCGTCTCACGCCGCAATTCAGCGGCAACCGGATGGTGCGCGAATATGTGGACACGATCTATGCCCCGGCGAGTGCGTCACTGAGCCGTCGTCTCGAGAATGGAGGGAGGCTGGCGGTTGAGTTAGAAGAGTGGCACGCGTTTTTACGACAAGGCTGGAAAGGAATCCGGTTCGGCGATGTTCAAGTCACAAGGCTGGATCCACACTGGCACTTCGAAGCGCAGGTCTACTTCGGAGAGTTTGATCCAGATCATGTCCACGTGGAATTGTATGCCGACCCTGTGAACGAACATGAACAACCCACGCGCATCGTCATGCGGAGACAGGAGGCAATTCCTGGAGCCGTGAAGGGCTATCTCTTCCTGGCAGATTGCCAGTCCGCCCGACCCGCACACCACTTCACTCCCCGCATTGTGCCTTTCCATCCGGAGGCCAGAGTGCCGATTGAGGAGTCACTGATCCTATGGAAACGATGAATCCATGCTTGGTAGCTGCTGCGGAAAGCGAGATGTCATTTCCATTCAGCTATTCGGATGGCTCCCGCCGTCGTAGAGGTTGTAGGTAAGGGTCGCCTGCATTCGAAAAATCGAATTCATCCTTCAAGGGAACGCTTGAGGCTGACATGACGTGCTCGTGGTTAGATCGAGAAAACCCTACGGGTCAATATAGAGAAGACCGCCCGAACTTTCGAGCATAAGGAGGGTACGTGGGATCGCCGACCGTTGTTTTCCTTCTAGATGTAGACAACACGCTGCTGGATAACGATCGGGTCACGGCGGATCTGAAACAGCATCTGGAGCAGGAAGTCGGCCACGCCCGGGAACAATTGTATTGGAGGATCTTCGAGCAGTTACGGACTGAACTGGGCTATGCCGACTACCTGGGGGCGCTGCAGCGCTATCGCCTGGAATACCCGCGGGACCCCCATCTGCTGACGGTATCTCGATTCTTGGTAAATTACCCCTTCGCCGATCGCCTGTTTCCCGGCACGCTCGACGTCATCACACAGCTCAAGCAATGGGGCAAGGTGGTGATCCTTTCCGATGGCGATGTCGTCTTCCAGCCACGGAAGATTGAACGGTCGGGGCTGTTCGAGATCGTCGACGAAAACGTGCTCATATACATTCACAAGGAGCAGGAGATGGACGACGTCGAACGTCGCTACCCAGCCGATCACTACGTGCTGGTCGACGATAAGCTTCGGATCCTCACAGCGATCAAGACACGCTGGCGATCGCGGGTGACTACGGTGTTTCCGCGCCAAGGGCACTATGCGCGAGATCCCCGGACATTGACGAGCTTTCCGCCTGCAGACCTGAACATCGAGCAGATCGCCAACTTACTCGAGTACGACCTGCATGAACTGCTTGAAGCGTCGAGAATCGAACGTCCTCTCGTGTAGCAAACCCTTCCATCGGCATCCACCGGTTGCCTTTATTTCTCCATCACGGACACTCATGCGGGAAACGCCATCACTTAAACCCCTGCATCGTGTCAGCTTAGCTCATCTGTGTCATATCTGAACAGCCAGAAGCCTCACACACCACATGAAGAGATCCAAAGTCCCTCTTCGCAGTGAGGCTTTTCGGGGCAGATTGAAAAGATCCCGCGTAGAACAATTCCCCACATGATTCTCCCACTCCAAGGCGCTGAGATTGCCCAGCTAGTCGAACATATTGTTTTCGTTATCCTGTGACCTGAGGGCTGCGAAGGCATTGAAATTGCTGGCTCTGCTGGCAGAGACGCAACCCTTTGATTTCGCCAAGAAGAAAGAGCTGGTCGATCACCTGTAAGTGAAGGCTCAACGTGATGGCGGACATGATGACGAGAACATGTGCGTCTGACAAGGTTCCCATCGGGATTATCGCCGCCGTCCATGGGCCGGTGGTCGACATCGCATGCGACCACTTACCTCCTCTCCATCGGGCGCTCTGTTCCGCGCTCGACAGCGAGCGCTATACGTTTGAGGTCTACCAACACCTTGATGAGCGCCATGTTCGGGCCATCACGCTTCATAGTACAGGCGGATTGCAGCGAGGGCTTCCGGTCTTTGATACGGGCGCGCCGTTACACGTCCCTGTGTCTGCAGACTGTCTTGGTCGTTTATTGAACGTATTCGGCGAACCGCTGGATGGCGGGCCGCCTCTGAGCACCCAGCAGTTTCGCAACATCCTCGGTCAGCCTGTGCCGCTCCACCAGACGATCAGCGCAAGTGGAATTCTGGAGACGGGGATCAAGGTCATCGATTTGCTCTGTCCCTTTATCAGGGGAGGCAAGACCGGTTTGTTTGGCGGTGCCGGCATCGGCAAGACCGTCCTCATCACCGAGTTTATGCACGCCATCGTTGCATTACACCAGGGTGTCTCGGTGTTTGCCGGTGTCGGGGAACGCATCCGCGAAGGTCACGAACTCTGGCATGAGATGCAGCAGGCCGGAGTCATGCCTCATACTCTGATGGTCTTCGGCCAAATGGACGAGTCGCCGGGGGTACGGTTTCGCATCAGCCTCGCGGCGTTGAGCTATGCTGAATTCTTGCGGGACACGCTGGGCAAAGAAGTGCTGTTTCTGGTGGATAACGTGTTTCGCTTCGTCCAGGCCGGAAGCGAGATCTCCGGTCTACTCGGAAGGATGCCGGCGACCGTCGGCTACCAGCCGACGTTGATGAGCGAGGTGGCCGAACTCCAAGACCGCATCATTTCAACGACCCAAGGTGCCATTACATCTGTGCAGGCCATCTATGTTCCAGCGGATGACATGACCGATCCCGCCGTCACCAGCATCCTTACTCATCTTGATACCAGCGTGATTCTGACACGCTCCCAGGCAAGCAAGGGGTTCTATCCGGCCGTCGATCCGCTCCAATCCAGCAGCAAAATGATGGATCGGCATTTTCTCGGAGAGAGACACTATGCAGTGGCCGAGGGGGTACGGGAGCACCTCGCACGATACCGCGAATTAGAGGACATCATCAGCATGCTGGGTCTTGAAGAATTATCCGAGACGGATCGTCGCATCGTACTTCGCGCGCGCCAGTTGCAGCGGTATCTCACCCAACCCTTTCACGTCACAGCTGCTTTCACCGGCATCAGCGGGGCCTCTGTGCCGCTGGAGACCACGCTTCAGGACTGTGAGGCCTTTCTGCACGGCGAGTTCGATGGTGTGCAGGAAGATGAGTGCTATATGCGCGGTTCGATGAGGGGCATACCTCGATGAGTCAGTTCGTCCTGCATCTGCAAAGCGCCACGCAATACGAACGCATCGAAGATGTGACCGCATTCGTGGGACAAGATGCCTCCGGCAGTTTCGGGATCATGGCAGGCCACCACCGGATGATGACGCCACTTTTCTTTGGCTTGGCGCGTTTTCGCACTGGAGACGGGGAGTGGCAATTCCTCGCCCTGCCGGGCGCGCTGTTGTACTTCGTCAATAACGAACTCTTCCTGAATACCAGACGATACCTACGTGATCGCGACTGCACACGCATCACTCACGCTCTGGACGACCAACTGCGTACCGAGGAAGCCACATTGCGTCAGGTCAAGGAGAGCTTGCATCGTCTGGAAGAGGAAATGTTCAAGCGCCTGTGGAGTTTGGGCCGAGGCCGAGAAGCAAGCATATGAATAGTGACGACGAGCTGAAACAGCACGTCACGAAACAGATCGGTCGTATGCAACAGGCCGAGAAGGAGCGACCGACGCTGCTCGCGCAAACGGTTTACCTCGGCACGCTCGGTCTACTCATTGTTGTGCCGGTTATCGCGGGTGCGTATCTGGGCCGTTGGCTTGATGGCCTCGTTGAAGGGTATTCGCTCCGATGGACCTTGAGTTTGATTATTCTGGGAGTGGGCATTGGAGCGGTGAACGTGTATCTCTTCATCAAGGAATGAGCCATGACGGGATTCGGTGCCTCACGGGAGATCCTCTTTCAGATTGGTCCGGTCCATATCACGCACGCGATCGTGGTCACGTGGGGAATTATGCTGGCGTTAGCTCTTTTCTCCTGGGTCGGGACGAGGCGCCTTGGTCTCCAGCCCGGTCCCCTGCAAGTGGTTCTCGAAGGTGCGGTCGAGGCCATCGACAATGCCATCCGTTCCGTCCTGCCCGGTCATTCGGAACGGGTCTTTCCGTTCATCGCCACGTTATGGATTTTCATCGTCTCGGCCAACCTGATCGGGCTCATCCCGGAAATTCATGCGCCGACGGGCGATCTATCGGTGACGAGCGCTCTGGCTATCCTGGTTTTTTTGTCGGTGCACTGGTTCGGCATCCGTATTGAAGGGGTGAAGCAGTACCTCCGCCACTACCTAATGCCTTCTCCTCTCTTGCTTCCGTTTCATTTAATCAGCGAGATCTCACGTACGCTCACCTTGGCCGTGCGCCTGTTCGGGAACATGATGAGCCTGGAGATGGCGGCTTTGTTAGTCCTCCTAGTCGCCGGATTTCTGGCGCCGATTCCTCTCTTAATGCTGCACATCGTCGAAGCGCTGATCCAAGCCTATATTTTTGGCATGCTGGCATTGATTTACCTCGCCGGCGCCATCCAGACACGAGAATTGAGATCACAATCAGAGAAGGGATGACCTATGCGAGACATGACGTGGTTTACTGTACTGTCCACCGTATCCGCTGCGCTGGCAATCGCGATCGGCACTCTGGGGCCGGCTCTCGCCATGGGACGAGCGATCACTCAAGCCCTGGAGGCTTTAGCCCGGCAACCGGAAGCGGAGAAGGCGATTACGCGCACTTTATTTATCGGCTTGGCCATGATCGAGTCTCTGGCTATCTACTGTTTGGTCATAGTCCTGATCATTCTCTTTAGAAATCCGCTGCTGGAATATCTGCTGAAATAAGAATGGTCAGCTATGAGTGCCCGGTAATCGTCGTGTGGAGTGAACCGGAAGGGGCTGAACGTGGAATTGGATTGGTCAACCTTCGCGCTTGAAATCATCAATTTTCTGGTTCTGGTCTGGCTGCTGAAGCGCTTGCTCTACAAGCCGGTACTCAGTGCTATCGCCGGGCGCAAAGCAGATATCCAGAGAACCCTCTCCGAGGCCGAAAAGTTGCGCAAGGAAGCGCAGACCTTGCGAGAACAGTACGAACATCGTCAGGCAGGTTGGGGACAGGAGAGGGAAAAGGCTCGGAGTCAGATGCTGGAAGAGGTGAACGCAGAAAGAGTTCGTCTCCTAGCTGCTCTCCGGTCCTCGCTCGACCAGGAGCGTGAGAAGGCCAGGGCGTTGGAAGAACGACGGCTGAGTGAGCTGACACGTCAGGTGGAAGACATAGCCATCACTCAGGGCGGGGAGTTTGCCGCCAGGCTCCTCTCACGGTTAGCGAGTGCCGAACTGGAAACCAGACTGGTGGAGATGATCATCGAAGATCTGCGTGAGCTGTCCGAGGAACGACGGCAGGCCATCCGGACTGCTTGTGCGAAGGCTGACCCGTCGGTCATCGTCAGCAGCGCCCATGTACTCAGCCAGAGCCAGCGGGATTCACTGACGGAGGCAGTCCAGTTGTTAATCGGCCGGGCCGTTCATTGTGAGTGGCGTGAAGATGCCCACCTGCTGGCCGGCATCCGTCTCAGCCTCGGTCCCTGGATGCTGGGCGCAAATCTGCAAGACGAATTGAAATTCTTTACCGAGGCACTGCGCCCTGTGAGTCCCACCCATGCCTCTTAATTCGCTTCTCGCTACCCAGGCAGCCTGGCTCGAAGGCTATCGTCTCGAGTTGCGTATCCTGGAACAAGGCCGCGTGAGGTCCGTTGGCGATGGTATTGTCTGGATCGAAGGACTTCCCTCCGCCGGTATTGAAGAAATTCTGTCTCTCGAAGACGGAAGCCGCGCTTTGGTTTTTGACCTGTCGAAGGAGCGGCTCGGCGGGATCCTGTTGACACAGACTGCCCAGCTTACTGCCGGCACTGTCGCCCATCTGTCCGGCCAACGTCTGAGCCTTCCAGTCGGAGACGCGCTAGTCGGGCGCGTGATTAATCCGTTGGGTGATCCGCTGGATGGGCACCCCCCGCCGGACTGTCCCAGCCGTCGTGAAATGTTTGTCTCCTCTCCGCCGATCGTTGCCCGGGACTTCGTCCATCGTCCCTTGTACACGGGAAGCAAAGTCGTCGACACACTCATCCCCATCGCAAAAGGACAGCGGCAGTTGGTCATTGGGGATAACGGTGTCGGGAAGCGGGCCTTCGCCCTGGATGCGGTCATCAACCAGCGGGGGAAGGATGTGCGCTGTGTGTATGTCTTGATTGGTCAGAAACGGTCGAGCATCGTCAATACGATTGAGACGTTGCGGGCCTATGGCGCCATGGACTATACCACCATCGTCGCCGCCGAAGCGACCGCGCTCCCCGGTCTCAAATATCTGGCTCCCTTTGCCGGGTGCGCAGTCGCTGAGGAGTGGATGTGGCAGGGGAAAGATACATTGGTGATCTACGACGACCTCACCACCCACGCGCAAACTTACCGGGAGCTCTCGTTGCTGTTGCGTCGCCCGCCAGGGCGTGAAGCCTATCCGGGCGATATATTCTTTCTCCATTCCCGCTTGCTCGAACGATCCACCTGTCTGGCCCCAAAACTGGGAGGTGGCAGCATGACCGCCTTGCCGATTGTGGAGACTACCCAAGGGGAAATTGCCAGCTATATCCCCACGAACCTGATTTCCATCACGGATGGGCAGATCTACTTCGACACACGTTTCTTTGCCGCGGGAGTGGTTCCCGCCATCGATGTCACCAAGTCAGTCTCACGGATCGGTGGCAAGGGCCAACATCCACGGATCAAGGAACAGGCAGGGCGCATGAAACTGGACTACCTTCAGTTTCTCGAACTGGAGGTGTTCACGCGCTTTGGAGCCAGACTCGAAACATCAATGGAAGCCAAGATCAAACGCGGCCGGGTTCTGCGGGAGATCTTGAAACAAGACCGGCTGTCTCCGCTGCCGATCGAGTTTCAATTGGCATGGCTGATGGGGTACAACCGCGGGTTGTTTGACGACGTGTTGCCGGGAAATATCGGGCAGTTGCTCCAGTGGGTCGCCACGAAGCTGAGCGCCAGCCAACTCACTCTGGACAGTCGCGATGACCAATGGGCCGAGGCCGTGACAAGTTGGCTCAAGGAGGGGCCCAGCAAGTGAGCAGGCGTCGGGACCTGGAAGACCATCTCCATGCCTTGCGCGACATCAGCGGCATACTTCGCGCCATGAAAAACCTTGCGCTCATGGAGACCCAAAAGCTGACACGTTTTCTCGGCACGCAACGCCGGGTCGTTGAGAGTATCGAGGCTGCCGCAGCGGACTTCTTCACCTTTTACCCCGAAGCCGCACGCCGGCTAGGTAAGGGCAAACCTGTTTTTCTGGTTATTGGATCCGAACGTGGGTTTTGTGGCGACTACAATGAGCGCCTGCTGGAAGGTGTAGAGCGACACATCCAAGAACGCTCACAGCAATCACCCCTCCTGATCGTGGTTGGTCGAAAGCTCACAGTGAAGTTGGAACAGGACCCACGCGTGAAGGCGACTCTGCCAGGCCCTGCGGTCGCAGAGGAGGTAACGACCGCACTTATCAACCTCATGGAGACGCTGAGGGATTTGCAGACAAGCCAGGAACCAGGAATCCACTTGGAGTTCACAATTGTTCACCAGAGCGCCGCGACAGAAGGAGGCCGGATCCATGTGCACGAGCCGATGAGAAGCTCCGGGCATCAATCCGTCGGCTTTCCGTATCCGCCGATTCTCAATCTGAACCCACTGACGTTTGCAAAGGATCTCATCGACCAGCATTTGTTCAGTCTCTTATATGAGGTGTTCTACAGCTCCTTGATGGCTGAGAATCTCCGCCGGTTCCAACATATGGATCAAGCAATTCAACGGTTGGAGAAGGACATGGGGGAACTCGTTCTCCGCAGTAACTCATTACGGCAGGAAGAGATTACCGAAGAAATTGAAGTCATCATGCTGAGTGCCGAGGCCCTGAAAAGGGAGTCCTAGTTGCCTATCCCCGTGATCTGAACCGCCAGGATATGGGTTGCGACCTTCGCCACGATGCAATAGACACCGATCGCTTCATAAAACGACTTGAAGAACTCACGCAGTTCCAGGATACGCAGGACACAGTGCTGCAAGACCTTCGAGCCAGGGTTCTGCTCCGCTTGGAATTGCAACGGCAATAATGGGTGGTGTGCGCCCATAGATATAGTCGCGTCGATCTGAAACACATCGGCAGGCTGTTGTATTTCAAATGTCGCATGGGGCTCTGTGTGACGACGCGTCGACCCCCTGGGACGCTCCGTCTTTGCAACATGTGGGCACATGGTCGGTATTTTGCGAAGTAGGATGACAGAGCCGCCGGCGGTGGCATCGCCTAGGTATTCCTGGAATGTGGTCTTGCAGATTTGTATCTCCGGGTAATCCTTATCGCGGCGACGCCTTGGAATGCAGGCCAAGGCAGTGATCCGAAACATTTTCGCAGCGAAGACACGGTCGGGAAGAATAAGAGGCGGAGGATAATCACGTTGCGCACGGTCACGAAGAGATCTGGAGTGGAGATTCCGCGTTCGTCGCCATCAACTGGCAAGGAGCCCGACATCGCCTCCGCGTCGGTTTCCGATACGCTCGCGACGCTCCAGGTAATCCCCGAGACAGGCCTTACGCAGGCCGAGGTGGGCGCCCGCCGCAAGGAGCACGGCTACAACGAAGTGCCCGAACAACGAGGGCATCCGGTCCTTCGATTCCTCGGGAAATTCTGGGGCGTGTCGGCAGGGATGCTCGAGCTGATCATCGTCTTGTCGGCCGTCCTCAGAAAATACTCAGACCTCGTGGTGGTGAGCGCGCTGCTGATGGTCAATGCCGTGCTGAGCTTTTTGCAGGAGCACCGGGCCGCCGGAGTCGTCGAGACCTTGCGGCGACGGTTGCAGGTCCGTGCACGCGTCCTGCGTGACGAGAGCTGGCAGGTCATTCCCGCCCGGGAACTGGTCCCCGGCGATATCGTCCGCCTGCGTCCTGGCGACATTATCCCGGCGGACGTGAAGCTCCTGACCGGAGCGGTGAGCGTCGACCAGTCGGCGCTCACCGGCGAGTCACAGGATGCCGACAAGGCTCCCGGCGGAGTGCTCTCGTCGGGATCTGTGGTGCGCCGGGGCGAAGGCAACGGTGTGGTCATGCTGACGGGGGCGCAGACCTACTTTGGCCGCACCACGGAACTCGTGCTGGAGGCGCGTCCAAAACTCCACATCGAGGCCGTGGTGGCCAACGTCGTCCGCTGGCTCTTCGTCATCGTCGGTGCGCTGTTGGGCCTGGTAATCGTGCTGTCGCTCATCCGCGGGGCGCCGCTCCTGGAGATGATCCCGCTCATGCTTGTCCTGCTGATGAGCGCGGTGCCGGTCGCCCTCCCGGTCATGTTCACAGTCAGCATGGCCGTCGGGTCGAAGGAGCTGGCGAAGCGCGGCGTGCTGGTCACCCGCCTCAGCGCCGCGGAGGATGCCGCGACGATGGACGTGCTCTGCGTGGACAAGACAGGCACGATCACGATGAACCAACTGGCCGTCACCGGCGTGCTCCCGCTGGAGCAGGCGACGGAAGCCGACGTGCTGTTTGCCGGCGCCTTCGCGTCGCAGGAAGCCAACCAGGATCCGATCGACCTGGCGTTCCTTGCCGCCGCGAACGAGCGGCACGTCTTCGACAACCTTCCCAAGGTCGCGCCGGTATCGTTCGCGCCGTTCGATGCGACAACCCGGCGGACGGAAGCCGTGGTCGAACAGAACGGGCAGCGGCTGCGCGTGATGAAAGGCGCCGTGCGGGCCGTTGCCCAGGCCTGCGGACTCCAGCCCCCGGCGGTCGAGGCGTTGGAGGCCCGGGTCGCCGAATCCGCCCTGAAGGGCTATCGGACGCTGGCGGTGGCGCGCGGCCCCGAGACGGGTACACCCGCCTTGGTCGGATTGGTGATGTTGTTTGATCCGCCGCGGCCGGACGCGAAGTCACTCATCACTGCACTCCATGATCTCGGCGTTTCGGTGAAGATGCTCACCGGCGACGCGCTGGCGGTCGCGCGTGAAATCGCGCATGGAGTCGGGTTGCCCAATATCCGGCGTGTGGCGGACTTGAAAGCCGCGAGCGCGCAGGCCGGCAAGGAGGCGGTCGACTGGTTGGCGGGCGCCGACGGGTTTGCCGAAGTGTATCCGGAGGACAAATACCTCGTGGTGCAGCAACTGCAGGCCGCGGGGCATGTGACCGGCATGACGGGCGACGGCGTCAACGATGCACCCGCGCTCCGCCAGGCCGAAGTGGGCATCGCCGTCAGCACCGCGACCGACGTGGCCAAGGGGGCCGCGAGCGTCGTGCTGACGGAACCGGGGCTGACGAACATTCTGGTCCTGGTCAAGCAAGGCCGAACGATTTATCAGCGCATTCTGACATGGATTATCAACAAGATCAGCCGGACCATTCTGAAGGCGGCCTTCGTGGCCATCGCGTTCGTGGTGACGGGCAAGTTTGTGGTCTCCGCCTTTGCGATGCTGCTGCTGGTCTTCATGACGGACTTCGCGAAGATCGCCCTTGCCACCGACTACGTTCGACCGTCCAAGACACCGGAGACGTGGAACATCGGAGGCTTCATCGCCGTGTCCGTGGTGCTGGGTGTGGCGATGGTTGCGGAGGCGCTCCTCCTCTTGTGGATCGGCTGGTCGCGGTTCGGTCTGGCGACGAACGACCAGGCCCTCTACACCTTCAGCTTTCTGACGCTGCTCTACTTCGCCGTGTTCTCCATCGTCTCTGCGAGAGAACGACGGTGGTTCTGGGCGACGGCGCCCAGCAAGACTCTCCTGGCGGCGCTCGCGTTGAATGTGCTGGCCGGCACCGTCCTCACGCTCGTGGGGCTTCCGAGTCTCATGCCGTTGCCCTGGTGGCAGACGCTCGCCGTATTCGGGTATGCGATGGTCGCGTGCCTCGGCGTGAACGATGCCGTGAAGGTCGCGATGATCAAATGGCGCATTCCCGCAGCGGTGGCCTAGAATGCAGCGAGGAACATAGAAGAGAGCGGATGTGCCGACCATGTTCCTTTGAGACCAAAAACACAAAAGTAGACCACCTGCCGGCCGAGATACGAGCACTTGCCTTAGTTTATTTGAGCCAGA
This sequence comes from Nitrospirota bacterium, assembly GCA_018971525.1. Lineage (GTDB taxonomy): Bacteria > Nitrospirota > Nitrospiria > Nitrospirales > Nitrospiraceae > Palsa-1315. The sequence continues at coordinate 10,449 of JAGXAR010000051.1, read as the reverse complement.
GTCTTTGGGTTTTGGGGCAAATCAGTATGCGTATTGTCTTGCGCTAAACGTGTTGTAGAAAGAATAAATGCATAGAAATTCCTGGAATGGATAGAATTTCGTAACCGTATGAAGCAGCGAGATGATAAGGCGGGGAACTGGATGCGAAACAGGGACTTGGTGAAGTAAGTGCAATCAGCTTTACAGTATGGGGGTCCGCTTAGTCTTGAAGAAGTCTCCGCCCTTCACGGATTCGTCGTCCGTGCCCCACGCAATCTGTTTATCCTGCCGTTTCATGAGGGGCACGTGTTTGGAGCAGTGGATGTAGGCTTCTTCGACGTCGACCACGATCCAGGCTTCCGGGCGCCGTCCTCCCTTCACTCCGGATGCTTTGACCATGTTAGTCGGGAGATGGGCGAGAGTAGTTACGTCATCGGGTGAGAGGACCCGGGCGTTTCCGTTCACATGCAATCCCACCGTGCTCTGGTAATAGTCGAGAAAGATCATGCCGATCTGCGGGTTCTCTAGGATATTGCCTATGCTGGCAAGGACGCCGTTGCCTCGATATTCCTGGTACGCGATGGTCTTGTCATCGAGCACAAATACGAATCCGGGTGCGCCGGCGCGAAAGGAGCAGTCGCATGCGCCGTCGGCATCGGCGGTGGCGATGAAGGCCATCTCCTGCCTCGCAATGCAGTGCCGCATATGCGCGTTTAGGTGGTCCAGCATTTGGTTGGCTTAAAAAGCGGCCGCGCGGGTGCTGGTGCCGAAGCGTTCTTGGGCTTGCTGTTCTCCTGATGATGCCGGGCGTTTCATGACCAATGCTCCTTCGTCCTGTGCATGGGTGTTTTGTGATGAAGCCTCCCATCGGAGGAGGGCGCTACCTTCTACGTGAGACTGCCTCCTGTCCGCATCATTTCCTGTGTCATGTGGCGAGCCCGTACTTCTTGAGCTTCGCGAGAAGCGTTTTGTAGTCGATGTCGAGCGTCTTCGCGGCCTGGGTTTTGTTCCCTCTGCTGGCGTCGAGGACGCGCTGGATGTGGAGCCGTTCGATCTCGTCCAGGGACAGGTGCGTTTGATCTCCCGTCTCAAACGTGCTTCGGGTGTTCGGTACTAGCGCGAGGACTTCTTCTCGACGGATCGGACCCGTCCCATGGCTCATCAGCATAATCCTTTCAATCGCATTGCGCAGTTCACGCACGTTGCCGGGCCATCTGTGAGCGGCAAGCGCCTGCAAGGCCTCAGCTGAGATCGTTCGTTTCGTGGTTCCGGGGATGCGGAGGGTCGAGAGGATGTGTTCTGCAAGTTTAGGAAGGTCCTCCTTTCGCTCGCGGAGCGGAGGCACGTGCAGGGCGGCGGTGTTGATGCGGTAGAGTAGGTCGTCCCGGAAGCGGCCCTGGTGAACGAGTTCCTGGATGTCCTGGTTTGTGGCTCCGACGACACGGACGTTGGCCTGGAGCGTCCGCGTGCTGCAGACGGGCTGGTACTCGCCACGATCCAGGAAGCGTAACAGACTCGCCTGCATCGGACCTGGGATCTCGCCCAGTTCATCCAGAAAGAGCGTGCCTCCCTCTGCGGCGGCGATGAGTCCCGGTTTCGCGCCAATCGCGCCGGTGAACGAGCCTTTTTTGTGGCCGAAAAGTTCGCTCTCCAACAGTTCACGGCTCACGGCTCCGCAGTTCACAGCAAGAAACGGTCCGCTGGATCGCCGGCTGAGGTCATGGAGCAGCCGTGCTGCGATTTCTTTGCCCGAGCCGGTTTCCCCCTGAATGAGGACGGCTGCGTTGGATGGCGCGACCTGCGCGATCTGGGCCTTGAGTTTCTGCCAGGCCTGGCTTGGTCCTTCGATGATGACATCGCGCGTGAAGCCGCCATGTCGGGCCGCCAGGTTTTCTTTGCGGAGGGCGCGCACGGTGTTCAGTCTGGCCAATGCGGCTTTGACCGCAGCGGCGCCGAAGGAGGTATCCTTGACTAAGAAATCCCAGCCCCCCTGCTTGATCGCCTCGACCGCCTCTTTTATGTCGCCATGGCCGGTCAGCAGGAGGACATCCACGTCGAGTTGATGCTCGCGGATCCACTTCACGACGGCTCGACCGTCGAGGCCCGGCATACGGAGATCGGTGATGACGCATTCGAAGGTGCTGGTCTGCAGCGCCTCGATGCCTGCTTCCCCATGAGTGACGGCGGTCACGTCACAGCCTTCCTCGCGGAGCGCCTGCTCCAGCACCAAGCGAACGTATTCTTCGTCGTCGATGATGAGTGTGCGCATCAGAGTCGCTTTCAGCAATGAGTTATCAGCATTCAGCGTTGCCCTGAGTGAAGGTTGACAGCTGGCGGCCGACAGTTTCTCCGCTATTCGGAAAGGCGAGGTAGAACATGCTGCCTTTCCAGGGGGACGATTCTGCCCAGATGCGGCCCTCGTATTTGTCCGCGACCATCTTCACGATGGCCAGACCGACGCCGGTCCCTTCATACTCCTGGTCATTGTGCAGCCGCTCGAAGAGACCAAAGAGCTTCTCCTTCTGGCCGACGTCGAAGCCGATGTCGTTGTCCTGTATCCAGAAAATAGGTTCAGTCGGTGTCTGCTGTCCCCCGATGTTGATAGTCTGAGCGAGGGAATAGCGGGAGAACTTGAGGGCATTATCGAGCAGATTGACCAAGGCCTGACGGATGCTGACCGATTCGCCATAGAGATCGGCGAAGTGGAGATTGACCGTGATCTGAGGTGTGATGCCGGCGAGCTGGCTTTGCCGGTCGACGAGCAGGCTGCTGATCATCTCCAACAGGTTGAAGCGGGCGCGGGGAAGGTCCTGCTGTTCCAGCCGTGAATACTTGAGCAGGGCATCGATCATGTGGGTGAGGCGCAACGAGGATTTCCTGATGACGTCGATATAGTGCATGACGTGAGGGTCGCCCTGGTCGACGTATTGTTTCTCCAGCAGGGAGGAGAAACCTTCAATTTCCCGCAACAGCCCCTTCAAATCGTGGGCGATCGTATAGGTGAAGGCTTCGAGTTCTTTGGTTTTATGGGTCAGTGCCGCGGTGCGTTCGCGCAGGCTCGTGACCATCGAGGATAGAGAGGTTGCGAGTGTGCCGACTTCGTCCCGGTTCGGCCAGGACTCAACTTTCGCGGTCAGGTCATGATGGGCGACACGGTCGGCCGTAGCCATGAGACGGTGCAATGGCTGGGCAATCGACCACCGCATGCTTAGACAGGTGAACACGATCGTCTGTCCCAACACCGAGACCAAGGCGAGGACGATGAGGCGCGCTTCCTTGACGAGGTGGTCGCCCTCGAGTTTCCTCCCCCCGTCGATCTTTCGGTGGACGTCGATCAAGGTCGTGGTGGCCGTGTGGAGGGAGCGAAGAATCGCGCGTTCGTATTGGAGCACGGTGGCGGAGAGCAGCTTCTTGTCCGGCGTTGCGCGTGAGAGCTGCGTCGCAATAGTCCGTTGGTACTCTGAAAAGCGTGACAGGGGCGCGGTGATCTTTTCCATCGCCCGGTCTTCGAGGTTCGCCAGGTCCGTCCGCTGGTGTTGCGTCAACGCGCCGAAGAGGGTGGGATGTGTTCTGGCTGCACGACTGGCGCGATAGGTGTCGATCGATGTAGTGGCCTGCGACAGCATTTGTTCAAGCCGGGCGAGTGCGGCGATTTGTTCGGCCGGGGGTTGATGTTCAAGCAGATGGCGGACCTGCTCCAGCATGTGGAAGAACGTCTGCTGCGTCGTGGCGGCCGTCACGACGTCGAGGACGGTGATCCGCTGATGCCGACGACGTACCTGTTGACGCGGGAGAGATAGACCAGGATAGCCGCCAGGCTGAAGATGAGGACTGTGACAATGAGGCTGAACGACAGGACAAATTTTCTCCGATCGTCAGGTGGCGAAACCAACCGGTGGGAGCACCACGCATGAAGTACCGTACCATAGCGGGAAATTGCGTGCCAGCGGGGGATGGTCTTCGAGCCAGTGTCTTCTTCGGAACGTTGTTCTGACCGCCATGTGAGTCCTGCCGAATGTGAGGCGTGCGGCTTTGGTCAAGAACCATCCCATCTGTCCCGGAGAAGCCGCGATTATCACACTGATCAGGGATTTGACCAACCGGTTCATTGAGCGCTCCGCCACGTCACTTCATCCCAAGAGAGATGGACAAAGGTTTCGAACGGAGGAAAGTTGTTCGTGTTTTGTTCCTTCGACCGGACCCAGAGATCGATTTCCATTCCGGCCGGATCAGTTTCTCCTCCGGGCAGAGTCCTTTTGATCGGATAGCGGACCTCATGGGTCTTGGGATCACGGGACCGTTCCATCACCATGAAATGGGCATCGTAGTCCTTGTAGAGCACCTGATCGTTCTTGTGCATCGTCGCGGTGCCCCACCCCCCAAGATAAAGCCACGTTTTCGGGTACAGTGGATCGCCGTTGTTCGAATCGCCATGTTCATAAATCCTGGTCGCAATCCCTCCGTCTTGGAACGGGGCCTTCGCGGCAAACCGATCAAAGACGATTCGATACCGATCGGTGCCCTCGACAAATTCAGCAATCACCAGGCCGCTGTTGATGAGTTCGTTCACCTCAATGTCGATCGTCCCTTGCACCGGAGTCAGGCGCTTGCCGGCATAATCGAGGTGATCCCAGGGGGTGCGATCTTGCATGCTCCCGATCAGGGTCGTCTTTTGACCTGTCAGGTGAAATTGTCCGCTATAGTGTTGGTGTTCTGAAGCCTTGAAGATGCGCGTGCCTTCCTCCTCTTTCGGAGTGCCGAATTGCCCTAGAGCAAGAGCGGACACAGACAGGACACACATGGTCACTAGCGATAGACCCAGACGCTTCGTAGTCATCCAATTCCATCCAGTAGGCATCGTGATCTCCTTTGATCCAGTTTCGAACCTCATTGCCGCTCTCTTTTCCGCCGACGGTGGAAGCGTTGGCATGGGACGAAGAGAGGTTGGCCCCAGTCAGCTCGATTCAGACGATAAAGAATTTGTCACAGATCACTTGATCCAGGGCTTCAGCTTCCGGCCGTAATATAGCTGATGGGTCAAGCCGAAGCCTGTGAGAATTGCGGCCTGAATTTCGGCGGCCTTTCCAATACGCCGACCTTCACCTTGATGATCTTCTGCTCGGTGGTCATTGTCCGCACTCTTTTTGTGAAGGGGAGGGCTCTGCCTGATTGTAAGAGTGTCTCTTAGTTCCGGCAATTCAAGCAATCAACTCCTGCCAGGCCGGTTTCTCCGATGATGAGGGCAGTGGCTCCAATGGGTGGGATCCGCCGCACACGTTCCAACAGAACCCCGGACGCAGGGTCTTTAAAAACCAGGCAACTGGTTCGGATAGACAATGCCAGTGTGTGCGGGTCTGTGGTGACGAGTTGGAGAGGGGTGTAAACACTCATTGTTCTTGTCCTATTGTCGAAGAACTATGCGATGGGAGACCCGCGATTCGGTGAGGCCCGTCGGAGATTTCTTATCGGCCCCTGGCCAGCTGTTCTACCGCTCTGGTCCAACTTCCTTGCCGGCCGAACAATAAGGCAAAGACGTTGTCCCATCCTCCCAATTCGGCGAGAGTAAGAAGGGGAGGCGGGTGCATGAATGTCGTGGCGAAGGCTTGTGCCACAGCCTGATTTGTCGGGGGAAATGCGATTCGGCGAAGGCGCGCTGCGCGTCTTCGCTGTAGAGAAACGCAATAAATGCCTCGGCGATATCCCGCACATGGTGCCGCTCGGCATTCCGGTCGATGACGGCGACAGGGTTTTCTACGGAGCACAGGTTTGGCAGGAATGACGAACTCATAGGGACGTCCAGGTTTGCTGAATCCTGCCGATCTGATCGTTCTGTGCTTCCCATGGCGGTCCTGCTTACTCTCACGTGAGGAGGTTATCGCATGACTATCTTTCCGCTCTTGTCCCAGAACCAGAAGACGGACAGATTCGGATAGATGGCGTTGACGGCATTCTGGCCTGCAACGGTGAACTGACAGCCGACGGCGACCAACCAGTTTTGAGAAAAGTTCCATTGAAGCGCCGGCTCGACGCCGATGATCGTAAAGCCGTTTTTCTGTCCTGCGTTGACCTCGTGTCCATCTGCCCGCCAGGTGAGTCCGTGCAAGGTGCTGACTTCGATGTTGTACCCGAACCCGGTCCGGTCATTGAGTATGTGCTCAAAGATCAAGCGCGTGTTGACCACGTCACCGGTGTAGGTGTTCCTTCCGCCGCTTTCTCCAGGCGCGGCGTAGGTATAGAACACGGCTGCGCTGATGCGAATGGGCTCGAGGTTCTTTCGCGTCATGAGTCCTTGGGTCAGCCCGTATTCGCCGAATCGTGTACTGGGAAGCCGGCCGAGTGGCGAAAACCCGCCGGGTGGCTTCTCTGCATTGGCCCAGCGGCTGGTGGGGAGCACAACCTGGGTGTAATGGGTAAGGGAAGGGCGCCAGCCTCCAGGGTCTTGGATGATCGGCCGATATTTCATGACGAGCGAGGTGTCGCCGAACCCGGTGGAGATCGTGCCCTGTCCGTTTTGTGTCGCCCAGAACGAATTCATCGAAACGGCGCCACCTAATTCGATGTGATTAGTCAGTCCGTAGGCGGAATTGATTGAGGGAGACAGTTGGTAGAGGTGAACCGGTCCATTTTTGCTGTCGGTTGGAATGCTGAGGCGATTGCCGAAGCTGCTTTCTCCGATTTGCGAGAAAAGGAATTCCCGGACTGAGAGCTGTCCCTTTGGTTGCGTATCGACGGCCTGAAGAAGGACGGGACCGTGGGATAGGGGATTCCAGCTCTGGCGATACTTCTTGATTTCCCCATCTGTCGGCACCCAATCGAAGGCGTGGCTGGCCGTGGGCAGCAGTAGAAGCAGTGTGATACCAACGCACAAATGCATCGAAAATTTCCTGGTTATGTCGTTAGATAATTTATACATCTGTTAACCGGTCAAGATTAAGTACATTATAAATATATAAAATGAAGTAATATTGTCAACAATTGGCTCGTGACACGATAAATTCAGGGTCAGGTGACCTATTAATGGCTGATATATCAATATTTAAATACATAATACTTGACATAGTTAAAGTACGCTTGCTATTTATCAAACCATCATGAGTCAGAACAACAAGGCCGAGCCTCCCAGTAACATCGAAAACCGTCTCCGTAGTCTGAGATTGGCGAAGAACTTCTCTCAGAGTTCGTTGGCAGATATGGCCGGTATTACTCGCCAGGCGGTCTGCGCGATCGAAGCCAATCAATATCTCCCTACAACTGCAGTTGCGCTTCGTCTTGCCGCAGCACTCGATTGTCGGGTTGAAGATTTATTCAGTCTCGTCGCAAGTGGTGACGTGATCGAAGGGGATCTTCTCACTGAACACTTTGAGAACAGGACTGATTGGAGCAGGGTCCGCGTGAAAGTGGCCAAAGTAGGGGGGCGCACAGTGGTTCGTCCGGTTGCCGGGCTCGGCGATGTGTTGAATTACACCGTTCCGGCTGATGGGTTGATCCTAGGGGTGGTGAGTGGATCGGGGCGAACAGGGAAGTTGTCGGCTCGGGTTCGTGTCCAGCTCTTGAGAGATCGGCGGGTGATTGAGCAGGAAATCGCAGTTGCCGGTTGTGATCCTGCCATTTTCTTGGCCGGCGAATATCTGCGTCGGCGGCGTGATGCATCCGCTGTCGTGGGATGGACCCTAGGCAGTGGGGCGGCGATCGAAGCGCTGAAGCGTGGAGAGGTTCATATCGCTGGATTGCATGTCGTGGATCCGAAATCAGGGGAATCCAATCTGCCCTATCTCAGGAAACATCTCGCGGGGAGTGGATTCACGGTCGTCACGTTCGCGAGCTGGGAAGAAGGCTTGATGGTGCAGCCAGGTAATCCCAAACACCTCCGCTCGGTAGCGGATGTGGCGCGGAAGGGGATCATCCTGGTGAATCGGGAACAGGGAGCGGGAGCGCGCAGTTTGCTCGATCAAAAGCTCGGCGAAGCCGGCATCTCGGGGCACCAACTCAATGGATACGAGCGACTTGTCGGTTCCCATCTGGAAGTCGCGAGACTCGTGGCGAGCGGGCAAGCCGATGTGGGGATCGGCGTCCGGTCTGTCGCGCGGCTCCTCGGGCTCGATTTTCTTCCGCTTCAGGAAGCCCGGTACGATTTGGTTGTTTCGACTGCGTATCTGACAGATCATCCCAGCCTGGCTCCCTTCATGGACACCATCGTCAGCCGCCAGTTCAGGGCTGAGGTCGAGGCGCTCGGGGGCTATGACACGAGGGACACCGGCAAGCTGCAAACGTTGTAGATGTGCCGAGCATCAATGGAGGTGATGATGAGACAACGGATGAGTCAGGTTGCGAAAAGAATCTTCCTCGTGGTTATTGGCGTGATGTTCGGACAGATGGGCTCAGCCTTTGCCAGCGAAGCATTAGTCATCGCGGCATCGCCAAGTTTGGCCGCGCCGTTGGATGCACTCGGGCGCGCGTTCGAGGCTATACATCCCGGGGTGAAGGTGCAATTCCATTATGGATCCGGTTTGGAGTTACGACAGACGATTGCCACCATGCAGAACAGAGACGGAAACAAATATTTTATCGGCTCTGGTCCGTTTCATGTCATAGCTCCCAGCGGCGAAGAATTTATCACCCGGTTGGAGAAGGCGTACTACGTCCTGCCCGAGTCTCGCACGCCGTATGCCACCGCGTCGCTGGTCTTGGCCGTTCCTGAATCGTTGGTGGACGCTCCATCCTCCTTTGAGGCGCTCGCGCAGGATGTTCGGATCCGAATCGCGGTTGCTGATTCGAAATTAACCGTCCTCGGACAAAAGACAGACGACCTTCTTCGCGCAGTCGGAGGGGCGGAGGCGTGGAAGGGGCGTCTGGATGTGGCGACCGATGCGAGAGGGGTCCTCGATCATCTGATGAACGGGAAAGCTGATGTAGCCATTGTCTTTGCGCCTGACGCAATTCGACAAAGGGATCGCGTTCGCGTTGTCGCAGCGGCACCAGAAAAATTGGACCGACCGGTCACGTATTCGATGGCGATGGAACGATATTGTCCCAATCGCTCCCTCTGTGAAGAATTTCTTCGCTTCGTCCGGGGTGCTGATGCGGAAGCGATCATCAAACAATTGGGGTATGGACTGCCGACCGATGGAATTAAGAGGGTCAACGGAGATCTCCTCCACGCTGAACGGAAGTGAAAAAGAATAATGCGAATGGTCGCTGCACGAGAATTAGATCAATAGAAAATAAAGGAGGCAAAATTTTTTGCCTTGAGAGTTAAGTATATGTGTCTTAATGGCAAGCATTATGGATCTCATGAATCGCGGTGGATAACTGCATAAAGGAGGCTTTCTATGGTTAAAGGCGGATGGGTCCGGCAGTCAACAGTGTATGCCTTGACCATGTTGAGCGTGGTCGGCATCGTGCTTGTGGGCTGCGCGCGACTCCCTTACACGACCAAGGTGGTGTATGAGGGGCCACAGGTCAAGGTCGCCTTGCAGCATGAAGTGAAGTCGGCGGGATATTCCCATCCGGTTCAGCTTACTGCGCAAGAAGTGACGGCGATCCTTCGTGGGTTCTCGCTTCGGGAGGAGCAGCGATTACCGCTGCGGTGGTTTGCAGAGGAAACAGCGCCTAAGCAGCTATTCCGGGAAGATGAACTCGCGCGGTTGTGCTCCTACTTGGTCGATGGGCTGCGTGCGGCAGGACCGAACGAGCGGGTGCACTTCGCGTTGTTCGCGCCGGGCATGAATCCGGCCGACGCACGCAGCGTGACGGCCGGATGGATCGCGGTTCGCGAGCCCTACCTGTACCTTGGCATGGAATATTTCCACACTGAAGTGCCGATCAGGACGAACGATAACTACTATCAAAACTATCCGTTGCTCCCGCCTGAACCCAAAACATATCTGCTGTTCTTCGAACCCGGACGCTTCTGGGTGATGGATCAAACAGGGACTCGTGGTTTGGAGTATCGGCAGTTCCTCAAAGCCGTTCCTGTCAATGGGGCTCCGGGCACTAGTTCGCCGTAGCGCGCTGCTGCGCCATCATCATTCAAATCATCGTCATTGAGCTTCTTGCTGAATCTATCAAGGAGATCGGTCATATGAAGAGTTTGACGGGAGAAACAGGAACGCGGGTGTCTGTAGAACGATGCATCAGGTGCCGTTGGGTGCTATGCCTCACGTTGATGATGTGTGTCTTATGGCTTTCCGCTCCACGCTCAGCTCAGGCAGCCGAGGCCGGAAAGCTCGTGGAAAAAGACGGCCGGTATGTCTTTGTCGAGAATACGGACCCAGCTACGCGGCTTCTGTTGGAGCGTGCTGTCAAGCAGGGCACGATTAGCCAGGAAGAATATATCAACGTCATTGAGGAATCGGAGCGACGGGCGCAATTGCTCCAGCCAAGCTTTCGGGCCTGGTATGACCGTGGTTTTAATCTCTCGATGAACGACAATGCCTTTTTGTTGAAGATTCGCGGCTTTGTCCAAATGCG
>JAGXAR010000050.1 GCA_018971525.1 Nitrospirota bacterium | reverse complement strand
GAACCACTGGTGGAGAGGTATCTTCTGGCGTCCTAACTCTATATTCGCTATAGACGCCCGAGACATCTTGAGGCGTTTAGACAGTTGCTGCTGCGTGAGACGATTGCGGCAGCGGTGGGCTCTAACTAGACGCCCAAATTGAGAATAGAAATCAATAGTCACGAGGTTGCTCTCTGTAACACAAGTCCTACTTCCATGTCAATATAGCAAACAATTTAACAGCTCCCAAATGTTTGCAGTATACACACAGAAAATTTTGTGCTTTAAATTGACAAATGGGGAATTTTGCCCCATAGTTCTCATATGTCGGTGCGCCATCATCGACGAGAGAGGAGGCAAGGTGATCTCAGTATTGAGTGCCCTCCCGGCAGCAACCGGGAGGGCAGGTACAGGGGGAGACTTTGGATTTGGCCCCCCTGCGTTCGTTCACAGCCCAGCATCCTGTCCGATGTGTCGAAACAGGTGTGCCGTACCGCTGCATCATCAAAGCACGGATGGCGGCTTGGGATCAAGAACAACAATTCAAGCCGAGGAACGCACACATCGTTCCTCTTAAGGAGCTGCTATGGAACAGACGATGGTCGCAAAGAAGTTTAAGGTGGAGATTGTTTACAACGGGGTAACGAAGCCGTTCGAGGTTCAGCCCCATGAGCAGGTGCAGGCGGTGCTTAAACAGGCAATCGCCTCATTCTCCATCACGCAGAATCCGCACTTGCTTTCCCTTTTCCGAGAAGATGGATCCGAAGTTCCAGATCACAGTTCCATTGAAGGTGCTGGCATCCAGCCGGGTGAGCGTCTGGCGCTGAGACCGAGTTCGGTGAAGGCAGGCTGATGCTCCGTCTACCGGCGACCATACTGCATGAGACAATTCGCCAGCTGGCCACCTGCGGAGCTGGTGACTGCGAATGCATGATGTTTTGGGTCGGTTCGGTAGACGACCCCGAATCGGTGGTGGAGTGGGTGCATCCTGCCCACCACCGGTCCCCATATGGGTGCGAGATAGATGGAGAATGGCTCAACCGATACTGGTTTGAATTGGCAGACAATCGGCATAGCCTTCGAGCTCAGATTCACACCCATCCTGGATTGGCATTCCACTCACCAACCGATGACCAGTGGCCCGTGGTATCCCAACCGGGGTTCATATCGATCGTCGTGCCCTATTTCGGTGCAGGACCCGTAGACATGAACGCGTACTGGGTGGGCATTCTTCATGAGAATGGTCGGTGGTTGAGGGCCGATCCATCTTCAGTAATGGAGATAACCCATGAAAAAGCAACATGAACTCGACCGCATGATTCCGCTAGTTCGTGAAATGGTAGTGGGCGATTGTTCGGATGAGGAGATTATCGCCGCATTTCAAAACTTCAGGGTGACTTGCATCGGTGACGCGAACAACTTATCCACGCACTCTGGCCAGGTGGCTCTTGTCACCTTGATCTCTCTTGTCGCGAGGATGGGAGTCCAGATTGATATCCGCATTCCAGAAATCGAGCTATTCGGTGTTCAGCCTCCGCTTAATGGATGCTATCTCAGAAGCGGCATCCTGGACCTTGGATCGGATCTGATCCCTGGGTCGGCGATTACTTGCTGGGACAACGGCAAAGTGGACGTGGCATTGGTAATGGGCGACACCGCAGCTCCGAGATTGGACTGTGCCTCGTGGCGACTTGTCGGAACCGCATGGAGTGGAACTATCCATCCCATCGAAAGGAAAGGTGCCGCGTGGTCAGATGCTTGGCCTATCGGCGCAATGGTAGCCGCTGCCCTTGCTGCATCAGAAGTGTTCAAGGCTGTTGTCCGACAAATTCAGCTCAGCAAGCCGACTCCATTCTGGTTGGAATATGTCGATCAGATTCGAGATGCAGCCTGGGACTTTGGACATGGGCTTCCCATCCCACACCATCTCGACATGGACCAGTTTGATATGGTGAGCGGCGGAGCCGTCAGTCAGGCCTTGTACTTCGCCCTCATGCGCCTCCCTGAAGTCCACCTCAGATCTAGGGTGTTCGACAACGATACAACCGACAATACCAACCTGAATCGAAATCTTCTTAGCCGATATCGGCACATCGGAATGAAGAAGATCGATGTAATTCGAAGCTACGACATTCAGAACATAACTGCGGTGTGCGCAAGACTTACCGAGGTCAACATACACGACTATGTGCCTCTAGCACCGTCAGTCCTTGTTGGAGCGGACGACATTCCTACACGATGGTTAATTCAATCTTGTTTCCCTCAATGGCTTGGAGTTTGTGGGACGAGTCACTTTGGGACCTTAACTTCTTCCCATACAAAGGGTGAAGCGTGTGCCGGGTGTTTGCACTGGCATGACGAGCAAGGTGTCGGCGAGATTATTCCGACCGTCAGCTTCATTTCATTCTGGGCGGGACTCGCGCTCGCTGTGCGAGTGCTACGCAAGGAAATCGGAAGGCCTTATTCAACGCGAGAACAAGCGTTATGGCTAGTACCGCTGCGAATGGACGATCCGAACGCTGGTTTTTGGAGCACTGTTAGTCCCAGAGCCGACTGTCCAGTTCAGTGCCAGGCTTCACGAGCTGCCATCGCTCGCTAAGGAAGCGAATCGCGAGATCGAAACAGCGGGGATTGGTCTGTTCAGAAGTATGGTCAAACTGCTAAGAGTGGCAAGCTATTAGGAGGGTGAAAATGGGAGCTAAAGTGCTTCCCCGCAACTAAGGCTTCATCTTTTTCAACTTCCGCACAGCTTCATAGATACGGAGGTTCCCCCGTCTTCCAACCCGTGTTTTAACCCGACTATGACTTGGCCCTTATTCTTCGCCTTTTCCCTGGGGTCTTGGTGCTTTCTCAGAGGGAAAGGGGTATTCTGCGGCGGCACCGAAACAGAAACAAAGAGAGACTGTCGGTTATGAGTCAAGCGCCCGCTCTCGTTGCCACCCTTGTCGACCGGTTCGAGCAGAACCGCGAATCCTACAAGAGCCAAGGTTACAACGAAACTCAACTGCGTCGGGAGTTTCTCGATCCGTTCTTCGAGGCGCTCGGGTGGGATGTCGCCAATAAGCATGGCCACGCCGAGGCGTACAAAGATGTCATCCATGAAGATGCCATCAAGATCGCGGGTAACATAAAAGCTCCAGACTATTGTTTTCGTATCGGCGGCACGCGTAAATTTTTCCTCGAAGCCAAGAAACCCGCCGTCAATCTGAAAGATGATCTCAGTCCTGCCTATCAGCTTCGCCGCTATGCCTGGTCGGCTAAACTTCCACTGTCCATCCTGACGGATTTCGAAGAGTTCGCCGTCTACGATTGCAGGACTCGCCCGAACCCATCCGACAAGCCCAGCGCTGGACGCATCCTCTACCTGACCTATCGTGAGTACCTTACCCAATGGGACGACATCGCCTCCATCTTCACCAAGGAGGCGGTGCTCAAAGGCTCCTTCGACAAGTATGCCGTCACCGATCGCAAGCGCGGCACCGCCACAGTGGATGCCGAATTTCTCAAGGAGATCGAAACCTGGCGCGAAGTGCTCGCCAAGAACCTGGCGGTGCGTAATCCCACACTCTCCGTCCACGAGCTGAACTTTGCCGTGCAGCGTACCATCGACCGTCTCATCTTCCTTCGTATTTGTGAAGACAGAGGAATTGAGCCTCCCGAACAGCTAAAGCTGATCCTCAACGGCAAGAATATCTACGGTAGGCTGCAAACCGTCTTCAAACAAGCCGATGATCGCTATAATTCCGGTCTCTTTCACTTTCATCCTGAAAAAAACCGGGCCGAATCGCCCGACGATCTCACGCCTCGGCTGAAGATCGACGACAAGGTGCTCAAAGACATCATTGGTCGGCTCTACTATCCCCAGAGCCCCTATGCATTCTCTGTCTTCCCCACGGAAATTCTCGGGCAGGTCTATGAGCAGTTTTTGGGGAAGGTTATCCGCCTCACGTCTGGGCATCAGGCGAAAGTGGAAGAGAAGCCGGAAGTGAAGAAAGCTGGCGGCGTCTATTACACGCCCGCTTATATCGTCGAGTACATCGTTAAACATACGGTTGGAACCTTGTGCGAAGGGAAATCACCGGCACAGATTGCCAAAGTCCATATTCTCGATCCCGCTTGTGGATCAGGGTCATTTCTGCTCGGTGCATACAGTTATCTGCTGAATTGGCATCAGAAATGGTATGTCGAGCATGGCCCCGAAAAGCATCGGAAAGAAATGTACAAGACAATGGATGGGGCCTGGCGACTCAAGACAGCCGAAAAAAGGCGGATTCTTCTCAGCAACATCTATGGCGTCGACATCGATAGTCAAGCGGTCGAAGTCACCAAGCTCAGCCTTCTCCTGAAAGTCTTAGAAGGTGAAAACAAAGAGTCGTTGCAGGAACTATTATTTGGGAGAGTGCGCGCGCTGCCGGACCTCGGGCAGAACATCAAATGCGGAAACAGCCTCATTAGCCCAGACTACTTCGCGGGGCAACTCATGCCGGACGAAGAGGAGATGCGGCGCGTAAATGCGTTCGACTGGAAGGCCGAGTTTCCGGAGATCATGAAGACGGGCGGGTTCGATATAGTGATCGGCAATCCGCCATACGTATTTGCCCGCGAGCTCTTGACAGCCGAAGACAAAGAATATTTCGGGATTCACTACAAGACTATATGGGAGAAGCCGAACACATACATGATCTTTATGGAGCGAGGGCTTTCTCTCCTAAACAGTCAAGGGGTATTGAGTTTTATCGTGCCTAACTCCTGGCTCACTGTTGAGGCAGGAAAGAAGCTGAGAGAGGTTTTTTCATCACGGCTCATTTTTCTCCTCGATTTACTCTATCCAGTCTTCACTGGAGTCAATGTTGAAACGGTCATTTTGGGAGCCAAAAAAATTGTCACCGCCGGCAAGGTAAGATGCTATCGTGTTCCTTCTTTGGAGGAGTTTGCTTCTCCGAAGCACATTAATATGTCTGCAGACGTTTGGGAATCGAACGACGGAAAAATTTACGTATCTTCTGGATCAGGCATTGAATCGGTATTGAAAAAGATGCTCGCAAAATCTAAACGGATAGGGGAGCTTTTTGATGTCAAGACGGGTTTGCAGGCCTATGAAGCAGGGAAAGGGACTCCAAGACAAACACAAAATGACGTCGAGAACCATGTCTTCGACTACGATAATAAATTTGACGAGGTGACGTTTCAATACCTTGATGGCAAGGATGTTGGCCGATATGAATTGTCCTGGAGGAAGAAGTGGTTACGGTATGGGCCCTGGCTCTCACAACCGAGGACGATGGATATTTTCACAAGACCTCGTATACTCATAAGAGAAATCACATCCTCCCTTCCCCACTGTGTGAATGGAGTCTTCTGTCATGAAATATTTTTGAATAATAAGAGCATACTGAACGTTCTTCATGCGAGAAATGATCAGCAGGCTCTGTTTTTCCTTCTTGGCCAATTAAATTCGAAATTTTTATCAGTCTTCTATAAACATAGAGCCGTGAAAAGCGCGCGGAATCTTTTTCCCAAGATCGTAATTAAAGATCTCAGAACCTTTCCGTGCTTGCCCTTCAATGTCAATGAACAGAAGTGCAGGGGAGTTGCTACAGAGGTAAAGAGAGCTCATGAGTTTCGCAAGCAATTAGGGTCTACTAGAACACCGGATGAGAGAACTCGTCTTCAACGGAAGATCGACGCTACAGATCGGGAAATCGACCGGCTGGTCTATGACCTCTACAGCTTGACAGAAGAGGAGATCAAAATCGTTGAAGCGGCGTCGGTTGCATCTACATCCAAAGTGAAGGAGATAGACGGCCATGACCAAGAAACTGAACTAGCCCATCTATCTCGCGCAACCCCCGTCTCTCCAACGATTGAATGACTTGTTTCAATCCATGCTTCACCGGGCGCTTGCGTTTAATGGTGAATGGTAACGATGGACAGGTCAGCCATTCTGCACCTCACTCTACAACGCGCGTTTTTTGGGGCCATCGCCAACCGCACCAAGAAGATTGAGTATCGGTTGCAGAGTCCTCATTGGAAGCGACGGCTGGAAGGACGCCAGTACAAAGCCTCTCTGTTTCGTAACGGGTACGCCACACGCCGACGCATACATGTCCCAACACCGCGTCAAAGAATGACCGGGCCGTTGCTCAATCAAAACCTACATGTCCCTAACTGTCCCTTCCTGTCCTAAACTGCCCCCAGCTGCCTAATTCCCTTCTCCTTCTCGTTACCCTACGCTCGTGATCATGCCGAGCAGGTACAGGTGTGATCACCTGTTCGCGATGAAATGATCACGAAAGCGCACCAAAGCATCCATAAGCATACATCTGCCTAATTCCCAGGATGGGATATCCGGCGTAAGTTGGGACAAGACGGTGAACCAAGGAGGGCGCATGAAAACAAAGAATCTGTCGATCAAGGAACTCGCGGCCATCATTGGCGTGAGCACGGACACCATCCGGCGCGCGGTACGCAAGGGTGAGATTCCGGCGACACGAGTCAGGACCGCGTACCGGTTTGATCTCCAGAAAGTCCTTACATGTATGCGGCGGAACGCGGAGGCCAGGTTTGGGGCACGCTCAGCCTGCGCGCCGGGCGGCGCTGCCGGCCGCGCGCAGGGCGACCTGCCCCCGTCTGGTAAAACGGGGGCACTACCCACAGAGATCGTTATAGGAGGTCTAAGGATTCCATGAGTTCACCCTTCACCCTCACCATTGATTGGCTCGCCTTCACCCTGCCGGCAGGCTCCGCCCAGGACACGATGCAGATGCTAGGCGGCGACTGGACCAAGAGCAACACCGGCTTTCGCGGCTATCCCGCGTCCTGGATCACCACGAGTGCCAGCCGGGGAGTGGGCAAACTGGGAACTCGCGCGCCCCGCGCGCCCCTCGAAGTCCATGTCGATCTCTCCGGTGGGATTGTCGCGCCATGGCCCTCAGGGAAGGTCCGGACGGTCCTTCAATGGATTCTGAAGCACGACGGCCACCTGACGCGCCTCGATTGCGCGCTCGATGATCGGAACAGCTGCGTCTCACTCTCGACCATCAGACAGGCCATTGAAATCGGGCAATGTGTCACGCGGGCGGACCGTATGCAGCGCATTTCGTCCAGATCGATCCATACAGACACGCCCAGCGGAGAGACGCTCTATCTCGGGAGTCCGCACAGTCAGACGCTCCTGCGCATCTACGATAAACGCCTGGAGCTGCAATCCAAGGAGCGAGAGGAGTGGCAGGAGTACGGCATCCGCTGGGAGTTGGAGTTGAAGAAGGACCGAGCCCAAGTCTGTGGACAGGTCCTGTCCTACCTGGAGGAAACCGACTGGCTCGAATACATCGTGGGGGTGCTGCGGGGCTATGTGGATTTTCGAGACACACGCCGAGACGAGGAGGAGGAGTTTCGGTATCGAGCCCCACTCCTTGAGTGGTGGCTGCTGCTCACCGACGGATTTAAGAAGGGCCGTCTCGTCGTGGAGAAGGAAACCCAGACCCTCACCAAAGTGAAGCGCTGGGTGAGTCAGTCCGTAGCCCCGATGCTGGCGGTCATCTATGCGGAACATCCCGGGGGCCAAGCCTGGTTGGAGAAGCAAATTGTCGCGGGGAAGCGCCGATGGAACAATAAGCATCGCGGGCTGCTGAAGAAAGAGACACCATCGAGTGCCAAGATGGACGCCGGCGGACTCGCGGGCGCACCATCACAGGGGGGAGAGGGGGTGTCGTAAGACTCCCCCTACTCAGGATCTGGACATGATGTTAACGGTCAAAGAACTCTCAGATTGGCTCAAGATTAAGCCATCTACGCTGTACCTCTGGGCCACACAAGGGAAGATTCCCTGCCGACGCATTCACTCCTTGATCCGATTCGAGCAGGATGCCATCCAACAATGGCTTGAGGCTTTCCCTGAATTACACCTCACACCCCTCCCGAAGTTACGCAAGACTTCCGCAGCGCCTGACCTGGATGCCCTCATTGCGGCGGCCAAAAGGGAGTCCTATACTCTCCCGCATGGGGAAACCAAACCGATATCAAGCCTCATCGAGAAGGAGGATGTGGATGGGGCTATTTAGACGTCATAAGGTGTGGTGGATGAGTGTGATGTATCAGGGCCGACAGGTGAGACGGTCCACGGAAACAACAGACAAGCGGTTAGCCGAAACCATTCTTGCCAAGCTGAGAGTCAAGATCGCAGAGGGCCGCTTTCTCGACGTACTCGAAGAGAAAGATCGGACGTTCAACGAAATGATGGACCGCTATCTCGCAGAACAATCGGTGACCAAAGCTCCGGCAAGTCACCAGCGAGATGAGCAATGCCTCGGTCATCTGAGGCCGGTATTTGGTCCGCTCAGGCTCGTTGAGGTCACGCCGAAGCTCCTCGCAGCCTACAAAGCCCAGCGACGGCAGAAGGCCAAGCCGGCCACGGTCAATAAGGAACTCGGACTGATCCGGCATGCCTTTAACATCGCGATACGGGAGTGGGAATGGTGTCGCGATAATCCGATGCGACGGGTCTCGCTAGAGAAAGTTCGCAATGAACGTGACCGATGGCTGACTCCAGACGAGGACACACGGTTACTCACTCACTCAGTTCCTTGGCTCCAAGACATCCTTGTGTTTGCTTTGAACACGGGCATGCGTAGGGGTGAGATTCTCGGATTGGAATGGCGAGCCGTCGATCTGAACCGACAAGTCCTCGTGGTAATGAAAAGCAAGAACGGAGAGAAGCGCACGGTGCCGTTGAACAGTTGCCTTGTGGAGCTTCTAGGCCAGAAGGCAGCGATCAGCGCGAAAGACTCCTTTGTGTTTACGACTTCCTGTGGGACAAGGATTGATGCCAGGAACCTGACGCGGGCATTTTATTCGGCATTGGAGAAAGCCGAGATCATAAATTTCCGTTTCCACGATCTGCGGCACACCTTTGCCACGCGACTCGCGCAGGCTGGCGTGGATCTGTACAAGGTGCAGCGGCTGCTCGGTCACAAGTCGCCGACTATGACCCAGCGCTATGCCCACCACTCACCGGAGAGTTTGCGAGAAGGGGTGTTAACTCTCGAACGGCACCACCCTCCCGCGTTAGCACAAATCTATCACACGGAGGCCGTGAGCCAGAACCCACGCTGCATAACTGTTGGAGCGGGAAACGGGATTTGAACCCGCGACCCTCGCCTTGGCAAGGCGATGCTCTACCACTGAGCTATTCCCGCTCGATCACAGTCGTCAGAGGGGTGGGATTCTACTGAGCAGAAACCAGGCTGTCAAGCAATCTAGCAGGCCCCCTCTCCACTTTAATTTCGTTACAATGCTCTAAGAGTGCTACCAAACGGTAACGCGAAAATATTACGATCAACCTATTGATTTATTGAATATTTGTTTAACGAAATCGGTTTAGCGCTCAGCGGGCGATACACCAAGTACCCAACGATACATACCCTGGATCATCTTCAACGGTCAGTCTTGACACGTATTTAATCTTACTATTCAACCACTTATTACGCTTGACCTAAATATATTGGATTACTCGAATCTGGTGCGCATATTGCGAACATAGACGGCCCATGATGCTCGGAATGCAATATAAATCGACGCAGTTGGCTTCGATGAATCGGCCGATGGCATGTTCGGTTCTCCCTGCTTTCGGGCAGTTCTCTGAGGAAGGGGGGTGGTCTCAATTTCCGCTGTGCGTCAGTGAAGTCATGTGGGCTTATTGAAGCCCTCAACTCTTAGGAGGTGTCACCAATGTTTTTGTCACGTAGGCAGTTTTTAAAAGTCTCCGTAGGGACGGTCGCCGCCGTCGCGGTGGCCGATAAAGTCCTGGCGTTGACCGCGCTCCAGCCGGTCATCGAAGTCGGGAACCCGCTGGGTGAGTATCCGGATCGGTCCTGGGAGCGGGTCTATCACGACCAGTACCGCTACGACTCCTCCTTTACGTGGTGTTGTTCGCCGAACGACACGCACGGGTGCCGGATCCGGGCCTTCGTCCGGAACGGCGTCGTCATGCGGGTCGAGCAGAACTACGATCACCAGACCTATGAAGATCTCTACGGCAACCGCGGGACCTTTGCCCATAACCCGCGCATGTGCTTGAAGGGATTCACCTTCCATCGCCGCGTCTACGGTCCGTATCGCTTGAAGGGGCCCTTGATGCGGAAGGGCTGGAAGGAGTGGATGGACGCGGGGGCGCCGGAACTGACACCGGATGTCAAACGGAAATACAAATTTGACGCCCGGTTCTTGGACGACATGATGCGGGTGTCCTGGGACACAGCGGCGACCTATGCGGCGAAAGGCTGCATCATCATCGCGACCCGGTACAGCGGGGAAGCGGGCGCCCGGCGGCTGCGGGAGCAGGGCTATGCGCCGGAAATGATCGAGATGATGAAGGGGGCCGGGGTCCGGTGCTTCAAGCATCGCGCCGGGATGCCGGTCCTGGGGATCATCGGCAAAATGATGAATACGCGTTTCAACGGCGGGGTGCTGCCGCTTTTGGATTCCTGGATTCGCAAGGTGGATCCGGATCGCGCGCAGGGAGGCAAGTACTACTCCAACTATACCTGGCACGGCGACCAGGACCCGTCGCATCCCTGGTGGAACGGCACGCAGAACTGCGATATCGATCTCAGTGATATGCGGTTCAGCAAGTTGAACACCAGTTGGGGCAAGAACTTCGTCGAAAACAAGATGCCGGAAGCCCACTGGAAGCTCGAATCGATCGAGCGAGGCGGCCGGATCGTGGTGATTACGCCGGAATACAATCCCACGGCCTATCGCGCCGATTACTGGATTCCGGTGCGCCCCGAGACCGACGGCGCCACGTTCCTCCACACCTGCAAGCTCATCCTGGACGAGAACATGCAGGATATCGATTACATCAAGCAGTTCACCGATATGCCGCTCCTGGTGCGGACGGACACGCTGCAATACCTCGATCCGCGCGACGTCATTGCCGATTTCAAGTTCCCGGACTTCTCCAAGAGCTATTCGAGCCGGGTGCAGGCCTTGAAGCCCGAGCAGATCGAGCGGCTCGGCGGGTTCATGGTGTGGGATTCAACGAAGAATCAGGCGGTCCCGCTCCACCGGGAGCAGGTCGGCTGGCACTTTGCGAATTCCGGGATCGAACCCGCGTTGTCGGGCACGTACCGCGTCAAGCTGCTGAACGGGCGCGAAGTGGACGTCGCGCCGATTTATCAGTTGTACCAGGTGCACCTCCAGGACTATGACCTGGATACGACGCATCAGATTACCCGGTCGCCGAAAGACTTGCTCGTCCGGTACGGCCGGGATTCAGGCACGATCAAACCGGCCGCCATGCACAACGGCGAAGGCGTCTGCCACTATTTCCACATGACGGAAATGGGGCGGGCGGCCGCGCTCATCATGACCTTGACCGGCAACATCGGCAAATTCGGGACCGGCTGTCATACCTGGTCCGGCAACTACAAGGCCGGCATTTGGAACGCCACCCCCTGGTCGGGGGCCGGCTTGGCGGTGCACACCGGCGAGGATCCGTTCAATCAGACCCTCGATCCCAACGCGCACGGCAAGGAAATCAAGACGAAGTCCTACTACTACGGCGAGGAGGTCGGCTACTGGAACCACGGCGACACCGCCCTGATCGTCAATACGCCGAAGTACGGACGCAAGGTGTTCACAGGCAAGACCCACATGCCGAGCCCGAGCAAGGTCCGGTGGGTGACGAACGTGAACATCCTCAACAACGCCAAGCACCACTATGACATGGTGCGCAACGTGGATCCGAACATCGAGATGATCGTGACGCAGGACATCGAGATGACCTCGGACGTCAATCACGCCGACATCGCGCTGGCGTGCAACAGCTGGATGGAGTTCACCTATCCGGAAATGACCGCCACGGTCTCCAATCCGTGGGTACAGATCTGGAAGGGGGGGATTCGGCCGTTGTACGACACCCGGAACGACGCCGACACCTTTGCCGCCGTGGCGGCGAAACTCACAGAGATGACGGGGGATGTCCGGATGCGGCAGGTGTTCCACTTTGTGTATCAGAACCGGGTGGATGTCTATGCCCAGCGCATCCTCGATGCCAGTACCACCTGTTACGGCTACAGCGCCGATGTGATGCTGAAGTCGGAAAAAGGCTGGATGGTCATGACCCGGACCTACCCGCGGCATCCGCTGTGGGAGGAAACCAACGAGAGCAAACCGCAATGGACGAGATCCGGCCGCATCGAGACCTATCGCATTGAGCCGGAAGCGATCGAGTACGGGGAGAATTTCGTCGTGCACCGGGAAGGCCCGGAAGCGACCCCGTATCTGCCGAACGCCATCTTCTCGACCAACCCGTACATTCGGCCGGACGACTACGGGATTCCGATCACGGCACAGCACCATGACGATAAGCACATCCGCAACATCAAGCTGCCCTGGCAGGAGATCAAGCGGCACGCGAATCCGTTGTGGGAGAAGGGGTACCAGTTCTACTGCGTCACCCCGAAGACCCGGCATCGGGTGCATAGCCAATGGTCGGTGAACGACTGGGTGCAGATTTACGAGTCGAACTTCGGCGATCCGTACCGCATGGACAAACGGACACCGGGAGTCGGCGAACACCAGTTGCACATCAACCCGCAGGCGGCGAAAGACCGCGGCATCAACGACGGCGACTACGTCTATGTGGACGGCAACCCGGTGGACCGGCCCTATCGCGGCTGGAAACCATCGGATCCGTTCTACAAAGTCGCGCGGCTCATGCTGCGCTGCAAATACAACCCGGCCTATCCCTACCACGTCACGATGGCGAAGCACGCCCCGTACGTGTCGACAGCGAAGTCGGTGAAAGGCCACGAGACGCGGCCGGACGGACGCGCCATCGCGGTGGACACCGGCTATCAGTCCAACTTCCGGTACGGGGCCCAACAGTCCTTTACAAGAAGCTGGCTGATGCCGATGCACCAGACCGACTCGTTGCCGGGCAAGCACGCGATTGCCTGGAAGTTCAAGTGGGGCTATGCCATCGACCACCATGCCGTCAATACCACCCCGAAGGAATGTCTGATCCGCATCACCAAGGCGGAAGACGGCGGCATCGGGGCACGGGGTCCATGGGAGCCGGTCCGGACCGGATTCACGCCGGGCCAAGAGAACGAGTTCATGATCAAGTGGCTCAAAGGCGAACACATCAAGATCAAGGTGTAAGGGACCCACAGCGTGCAGCTTGCACAGGATGTACCGCTGATGAGACTCACTAACCAACGGATCATGACCAGAAGGAGGATTCACAATGCCTGAAGTGTATAACTGGCAACTGGGACGGAAGATGCTGTATCCCTACGAGGAACGGCATCCGAAGTGGCAGTTTGCCTTCGTGTTCAACATCAACCGGTGTTTGGCCTGTCAGACCTGTTCGATGGCGGACAAGTCGACTTGGCTCTTCTCCAAGGGCCAGGAATACATGTGGTGGAACAACGTGGAAACCAAGCCCTACGGCGGGTATCCCCAGTTCTACGACGTGAAGATCACTCAGCTCATCGAGCAGGTGAACCCGGGCGGCCAGGTGTGGAACGTCCGCGTGGGACGCAAGCACCATGCGCCGTACGGGGTGTTCGAAGGGATGACCATTTTCGACGCCGGCGCCAAAGTCGGCCAGGCGGCGATCGGGTACATTCCGACGGACCAGGAGTGGCGGTTCGTGAATATCTATGAGGATACGGCGACCTCGATGCGCTCGTTGGTCGAGGGCATCGACCGATCCGGCTTTTCCCGAGACGAGCCCTGGCGGCTCACGGGGAGCAGTCTGCCGGAGCATGAGACGTTCTTCTTCTATCTCCAGCGGATTTGCAACCACTGCACCTATCCGGGCTGCTTGGCAGCCTGCCCGCGGAAGGCGATCTACAAGCGGCCGGAAGACGGCATCGTGTTGATCGACCAGAACCGGTGCCGCGGGTACAAGAAGTGCGTGGAACAGTGCCCGTTCAAGAAGCCGATGTACCGGGGCACGACGCGCGTCAGCGAAAAGTGCATCGCGTGCTATCCGCGGATCGAAGGCAAAGACCCCTTGACCGGGGGCGAGCCGATGGAAACGCGCTGTATGGCCGCCTGCGTCGGCAAGATCCGCATGCAGAGCCTGGTGCGCATCGGGGAGGACGGGCTCTGGGCGGAAGATCGGTGGCATCCCCTGTACTACGCGATCCGCGTGGAGCAGGTGGCGCTCCCGCTGTACCCGCAGTGGGGCACCGAGCCTAATGGCTTCTACATTCCGCCGCGGCACAGCCCGCGCGGCTATGCCCGGCAGATGTTCGGCCCGGGCGTGGACAACGCCATTGAGAAGTATCTCGTGCCCAGCCGGGAACTGTTAGCGGTCCTCCAGCTCTGGAGAGCCAGCCAGCAGATCATCTTCCGGTACGACGTCATTCCGGGTCCGAAAGTGTTCGAAACCCAGATCCACGGGAAGCGGTTCGAGATGTTCAACGATACCGTGCTGGGGTTCAACAAGTCGGGCAAGGAAGTGGCGCGGATTCAGGTCGAAGAGCCGATCTACATTCGGCCGGCCGAGCGCGTCAACTGGCTGTAAGGTTCAGCTAGGCCAGCGCTTCACAGGGGGCGGAGTTCCTTCAGGGATTCCGCCCCTTCTGTTTGACCCAAGCCTCTTGAGTCTTCCCGGTCTTTCGGCTCAGGCCTTGACTGCTCCTTCTGTGCACTTGACGCGCCCCAGGGGGTCCAGTAGAGTTGTTTCAGCATACGGACGTTCCTCTATCACAAGCTGGGGTGTTATCGGCGTGACTTCTCGTCAGCAGCAATCGCTCCCATTTGCTGCGCAAGCCATTCCCTTCGACGAGTTTCTAGCTTCAGGAAAACTCCCGGAGGGCTACCTCGCCAGCGAGTACCTCACTCAGCAATTCGTCGAGCGCCTCGTACACTATGTCCTCAGTGTCCCAACCGGCAGTTACACTATGGCTCAATTGAGCCATCTTCTGGAACAGATAGATTCTCGCGCACAGGTATTCTTCTTCAAACGTCTCAAAGAAACTAGCCCCGAGAGCCTCAAAGATTTCGCCCCGCTCTATTACGGCTTCATGAACGAGTTTCATTCTCTCCTGTTTACCTAGGCCACAACAACTTTTTCCTTGTCGACTTGGCATTCTCGTGTATAATTGAGCGGTTAATAACTTGCCCAAAGGAGTGACATGAATCCTACCCTACAGCGAGCAGTGACCAGCTTCTATAATCTCATCTATGAGGCCCAAACATTTGCCACCACGATGTCACGGATTGACACCGCTGAGCAGGAACATTACGCCGGGCGGATCGAAGGACTAAATTGGGTGCTTGATCGCTGCCAGGAGCTCGAAGACATGGATGCGAATTTGACTCCCTCGTCCCTCCAGCGAGTTCTCACTGAGGTCAAATCCGATCTCGACCACGAATTGTCGGTGCAGCGGCGAGAAAAGGGACGTCGCGCGGATGGGCGAGAGGAGGCCCTCAATTTTGTCGCTGACTATCTGTCCAGCCTGATCACAGCAACGGACATTGAGTCAGCCAAGACGCCGGCGGTATAACGCTCCCGTCTTCAATCGGGCTCCCAGTAGCAGCTTCACCCATCGCCTCCCATGACGCATGGCCAATTCTTACGATGATGCGAGAATGGATCATTTTCGCGCTTTGCCTGGGAGTCGGCGGCCATATCGCAGTCGGCGTAGTCATGCATGCCCCCGGCCTTTGGCCATGGAGTATGACCGGGTTCTATGGCTTGTTGAGCGGGCTAGTGGTTTACGGTCTGGTGCAAGCGGGAAGAATGGGGTGGAGACTATTCCGGCACACTACCAAGTTCTCGTCGAAGAACGGCCCCGACACCTCATGGTGAAAAGGCGAACATCTCGAAGCCAGATTCTCAGCATTGACCACTACCACCTCACTTGCGTAGAAGTATCTTATGTCAGGCATTTCGCGTAAACCAACCGGCCCAACGTGGCCACCTGGTCTATCCCGCAGGACATCTCGACCACCAAGACCGCGTGCCCCGGAGCAGGCGGACCAGTTCAGATCTCTGAATGCCTCGCTTCTCTATTGCCCTTCCTGCCGAGTGGCGACCCCGACACGTGAGCGACTCCTGCTCGTGCTCCCGACTGGGAATCTCTATGAATATCTGTGCCAACACTGCGGAACGTCGACCGGCTCTAAGACCGACAACCAATAGGCGAGATGCGCCGGTTGCCGCATCTCTACAACGAACGACGTCATATGAGCCTTGTCCCTCCTCATCACGCATGGGACAGAACGTTCAGCTAAGAAGTGCTACCCCCGTACTTGCAGAAGCAAGCGTCTGGTGAGTCAGCCCTCCTAGATCATCCCTTCAAGAGGAATGCCTTCTTCGATGAGCATGACAGGAATGTCTTCGCGAATAGGATAAAGCATTTTCCGGTCGCCTCTAATCAAGCCCCCGTCGAGGGGTTCGGTGACCGGCTTACTCGCCTTATTTTTCAATTGCCCACGGCTCACGGCCTCGTTCAACTTGGCAATCAACGCCTCATCCGCCAAACTCACATCCTGTTTCGTGTCGGGACAACAGAGAATGGCGAGAAGATCCTTGTCGATATTGACTGGACGCCTTGCTTCTATACGTTCCGCCATAACGTCCCCCTTGTGTGAATCTGGTTGATCCTTTGTTTTTACAATAAATCAACGATAACGAAGAGATCAAGTCCGGCGTGCAGGCTCTATTTCCTCTTACGGATTCTGCTAGACTAGGATCCTCCTGAACGCAGGTGAGGAAGCCAGCGGCGATGTCAAAGACCTTATGGCAGTACTCCTTGGCCGGATTGTTGGTCCTCGTGCCGGCCTGGGCCACATTCTTGATCCTTTCCACATTATTCCACACACTCAACGAATTGAGCCGCGATCTCCCCTGGAATATCGGAGCCCGACAGAATCCTGGGCTCAGCCTCGTCTTGTTTCTGTTCCTTGTTGTTATTATCGGCGCCATCGCCACCCATGTCATCGGACGGCGCATGATTACTCAGACAGAACGATGGATCGAGCACATTCCCCTGGTCCGGAGTGTCTACATCACCCTCAAAGGGATGACTGATCTTCTTAATTTCCGCACTCGCTTCGGGCACAGCACTGTGGTAGCCTTTCCGTTTCCTCGAGACGGCCTCTGGGCGATCGGTTTTGTCATGGGAGCCGCACCTCCGGCGTTGCAAGTCGCGCCAACAACAAGTTTACTCATGGTCTTTGTGCCCACGGCCATCCATCCGTTCACCGGCTTCCTTGCGTTTGTCCCCCAGCCACAGCTACGTCCTATCAATCTGCCGCCGGAAGACGCCATCAAGATGGAGTTTACCGCAGGTTTGTACAAGCCGGAAACCGGATGGTTACAGGCCCCAAAGAGAACGGCCTAAGCCCCATGCCAGTCCTCGACCACCTGAACGTCAGACTCGCTATGCCAGACGATGCGGCGACGATCGCGTCGTTCAGTGCAGCCATGGCTCTTGAAACAGAAGGCCGCCGCCTCGATCTCGACCGTCTGCATCTCGGGACCATCGCCCTGATCGAAACTCCCGCGCGTGGCTTCTTCATAGTCGCAGAACTAGAACAGGACGACCGCCGCCAGCTCCTCGGACAGCTGATGGTCACATATGAATGGAGCGATTGGCGCAACGGCGTCTTCTGGTGGGTCCAAAGCGTGTACGTCGCGCCAGCCTGGCGCCGCCGCGGTGTCTACCGCACAATACATGACTACACCATGGCTCTAGCACAGGCTGACCCTCAGGTCTGTGGAATTCGGCTCTACGTGGAGCAGGACAATCGCACCGCTCAAACCGTCTATCAACGTGTCGGACTCGCCCCATCGGGCTACGCGGTCTATGAACAGGACTTCGTGCTCGCCCGGCACCGTCCGGCACACCCATCGTCACAAGGATAGGAGGCTCAATGATCTTCCGTCGATCCCTGCTTCTGCTCATGCTGCTTACCATCTTGCTTCAAGGCTGTGTGGTGACCAGGGGAACGGTCGGCGAGCCACTTCAGGAGGAAGCCATCTCAGGAATCAAGAAAGGCACGACGACCATGGCAGAGGTCGTCTCTTTGATCGGTGCACCGGATCGGATTGTCAGAGGCAACGATCGAGAGATCTTTCACTACTATTACTATGACGGAAAATCGCCCGCGCTGTTGCTCCTGTTGCTGAATTTCATCCGCCTGGACCTCAAAAGCGATAATCTCTACGTATTTTTCAACAGGAACGGGATAGCCGAAGAAGTGGTCTACGGCAAACGCACCGGTCGCACACAGTTCCGAGTGTGGCCCTTTGGTGATTAACATGGCGACCCGTTCCCTTTCCCGCGCCTGCACCATCGGTGCACTTGGTTTAACACTCCTCTGTGCCGGCTGTAGCGTCCGCCGAGTGGTCTTCAACGACGTCGTGACCCCGGAACAGGTCAATTTTATTCGGATCGGACAGACGACGATACTCGAGCTCGCCGATCACATCGGAGCCCCTGATGAGGTCAACGAATCTGAATTCGGGGTCGTGGCGCTCTATAATTGGAGCGATACTAAGTCTGCGGCCCTGGACTTCGGCACCATCCCACGGCTGTTCTTGCCCTATGCCCCGACGATGACCCTGACCAAAACTGGCATCACACCCGAACAATTCCAGGTGGTGTTCGATCCCCAGTGGACCGTGCGCGCCTACGGATTTTCTCGAAGGACATCGGAAGATCCCGTCATTTGGTTCTGGCCCTTCTAGCAGAATGCTGAAACAGTCCGCCGGCGGCGTTCTCGCATCGTTCAGACCCCTCAAGGTACCCCAGAGGATACGCCACAGCCCTTCACTCGCTGCGGCCTTGCTGGACGAACTTTTTGAGCTTCCTGCGCGAGGCCCATGCCCTATTGTCCCAGACAGGCGGGCCATTGAATTTCCGGAGATCCGGCATCGTTTTCCCGCAGCCTGCCAAGACGACGCATCCCATTCAGAATTGCCGGGCATCTCTAAGCCCGCTATAATCGCCCTCATGATTCCTCCATCTGACCCAGATTCCACCAGCACCGCCGCAGCGTCCTCCTCCTACATTCCTGCCGATCGCGACACAGAGTTTCTCCAGCGGGAAGAACTCCGCTCCGTCCGCATCGGCCTCGAACTGCTCAAGCCCGAGTTGATCCAGCGCGAGCACGGCATCAAATCAACCATTGTCGTCTTCGGCAGCGCCAGGCTGCAGGAGCCGGGTGCAGCTCGAGAAACCCTGAGGCTGAAGGAGGAGGAAGCCGCTCGATCTCCAACGGACCATCGATGCCGGCAACAAGCGGCGGTCGCCAGGCGACAACTCGACCTTTCGAAGTACTATGACGTGGCACGTGAATTCAGCCGCCTCGTCTCATCAACCTGCCAAACCGACGAGCAATGCGACTTTGTCGTGATCACCGGCGGAGGACCCGGCATCATGGAAGCCGCGAATCGCGGTGCCGACGACGTGAAGGCTAAATCCATCGGCCTCAACATTACCTTGCCCCATGAACAGAGCCCCAATCCCTACATTACCCCTGAGCTCTGCTTCCAGTTTCGCTATTTTGCCATTCGCAAGATGCATTTCTTGATCAGAGCCAAAGCGCTGGTCGCGTTTCCCGGAGGATTCGGCACCCTTGATGAGCTGTTTGAAACACTGACGCTGGTCCAAACAGGGAAAGCCCAGCATGTGGTCATTGTCCTCGTCGGACGGGCCTTTTGGGAACGGCTGATCAACTGGCAGATGCTCGTCGAGGAGGGGCTGATCGGAGAGGAGGAACTGCGTTTATTTCACTACGCAGAAACGGCTCAGGAAGCCTGGGACCTGATCGGACGACACCATGGAGTGACACCATCATGAAGCTCTCCTTTCACGGCGCGGCACGATCGGTCACCGGAAGTCGCCACATGGTTGAACTGCCTGGATGCCGGCTGTTGCTGGATTGCGGGCTCTTTCAAGGGCGCCGGGAGGAGGCGCTTCGTCAGAATCAGTATTTAGGCTTCGACCCGCAATCGATCCGAGCCGCCTTGCTCTCCCATGCCCATGTCGACCATTCCGGTGCTTTACCGGTACTTCCCAGGCATGGGTTCTCAGGAAACGTGTACCTCACCCGAGCGACCGCCGATTTGACAGAACTCATGCTGGAAGATTCGGCTCGTGTGCAAGTGAGTGACTGCAGCTATGTCAACAAGAAGGAACGGCGGAAGGGAAAGACCTGTGTCCGACCACTCTACAACACCGACGACGTCCGTAAGCTTGTCCGCCGATTCGAAGGCGCGCGATACGGAGACATACTCAAAATCTCCCCACGCGTGACAGCTACCTTTCACGACGCCGGCCATATCCTGGGGTCGGCGGCCATTCGGGTGAAATACACAGCGCGCGGCAATACGACCACCGTGCTCTTCAGCGGTGATCTTGGCCGCTCAAACATGCCGATCCTTCGAGACCCCGAGCCGCCGCCGCCATGCGACGTGTTGATTCTGGAGTCAACCTACGGCGATCGCCTGCACGAAGCCGATAGGGAGAGCATGAAACAGAAGGCGCTGGAACTCCTCACCCATGCCAAAACCCACAAGAGCAAGATTATCGTCCCGGCTTTCGCCGTCGGACGCACCCAGGAATTGGTCATGCGGATCAAGGAACTTGTCGGCGAAGGGCGCCTCGATCCCATCCCGATCTATATCGATTCCCCGCTCGCCTCGCGGGCTACGGAAGTCTTTCGCCGCCACCCGGAATGCTATGACGAAGAGACCACCAAAACCTTTACGTCCTCCGGCGACCTCTTCGCTTCACGCTATATCCATTTTGTCTCCTCGCCGGAAGACAGCAAGCGCCTGAACAGCACGAAGGGCCCCTGCGTCATCATCTCTGCCTCCGGCATGTGTGAAGGCGGCCGCGTCGTGCACCATCTCAAGCACGCCATTCAAGACGAAGCGAACGTCATCGTCTTCGTGGGCTTTCAAGCCGAGCATACCCTCGGACGCAAACTCGTCGAAGGGTGGGATGTCGTCCCGATTTTCGGCGTCCCCACTCCGCGACGGGCACAGATCGTCAAATTCAACGGGCTCTCGGCCCATGCAGATCGCAACGATCTCCTCGCCTATGTGCGAGCCATCAATCCACTGCCGGCCAAGATCTTCATCGTACATGGTGAAGAAAAGCAGGCGCTCTCGCTGTCTGCCGCCATTCAGGCAGAACACCCCGCAATTGAGGTCACGGTGCCCCACTATGGATCAAGCCATGAGGTCTAACGGCATCACCCGCCAGACAATCCCGTTGCTGATCCTGGCCATCGGGATCTGCGTAGCCGCATCTTTTCCCTCCCAAGCCGGTGAGCCTGAAGAACCTCGACTGAGAGCTCGCGCCCTTGGCATTGTCGTCGGATCCTATACCCCGGGACCGCTCAACGCGATCACCGACGTGGCCGGCGTCACGGTGGGCCAGACGACCCTCATCTCCGGCGATGGGCAACTCAAGCCAGGGCTCGGCCCGATACGAACCGGAGTGACAGTCGTCATCCCCCGCGATGACGTCTGGCACAAGAAAGTGCCGGCAGGCTCATTCGTCCTCAATGGAACCGGAGAGATGACCGGCCTTGCCTGGATCAGTGAATCTGGCTTCCTCGAATATCCGATCGCCCTGACCAATACGTTGAACGTGCCGCGAGTCGCCAACGGGGTCATGACCTGGATGATCGCGCACTATCCGGAAATCGGCATTACCGACGATACCCTGACACCTGTGGTTGCCGAATGCGACGACGGGCGGTTGAACGACATTCAAGGCCGGCATGTCTCGGAGGCAGATGTGGTGAAGGCACTCGACAGCGCCTCCTCCGGAGTCGTGGCGGAAGGTTCCGTCGGTGCCGGAACAGGGATGGTGTCCTATGGGTTCAAGGGCGGCATCGGGACATCGTCCCGGCGATTACCAGAAACCGAAGGCGGCTATACGATTGGCGTGCTCGTCAATGCGAACCACGGGCGAAGGCCTGAGCTCGTCGTGGCCGGAGTGCCGGTCGGTCGGCTCTACGAGGTAGTTCCTCCCGTCGCACAGGCTCTCTCACCCGGACACAGTGAAGGATCCATCATCGTCATCATCGCCACCGATGCTCCCCTTGATGGCCGGCAACTCACGCGGCTGGCAAAACGTGCTGCGCTGGGATTGGCGCGCACCGGCTCCACCGCTCGCCACGGCAGCGGCGACTTCATGTTGGCCTTCTCGACGGCCAACGTCATCCCACACTACCCAAAAGACCGAACCTACACATTCACTCAGTTGGCCGATACCCATATGAATCCGCTCATCACCGCAACAGTTGAAGCGACTGAGGAGGCGATCCTCAATGCCCTCACGATGGCCAGCACCATCGTAGGACGGGACCACCATCGTGTCGAAGCCATCTCGCTCACCAGACTCCGTACCATCCTCGATCACCACGCCGACAAGTAACGCGGAGAATCCGTGCCCAGTGGGACAAGAAGATTCCCTCACTTGCATTTCCCTCTCTTGCCTGGCTATCCTCTCGCGACTCTCTTGCGCCTGGAGGAATTACATGAACGAGTATCAACTCGGTGGTGGCTTGAATCTCTTGACCGCGCTGGGGAAAACCGATGCGTTCACCGATTTTTTAAAGACCCGCATGGCCCGTGCACTGGAGTCAGAAGATCCCACAGAACTACACTATCTCCTGGCTCAACTCGACGACTACCATTCATACATGTGGCGCTACTATAACAAGCTGGCTAAGGACCGCCCGGAACGGATGGACCCAGGGGTCTAACCTATCGAAGACCGACAGGCGACACGTTCGTACCATCACGTTCATACTATGACGATCCATTCCACAGGCACGACAACTTCTGCCAGGCTTCAATTCGCGACTGCACTCTCGCGCAAGACCGATACGGAAGCCGCCACCCGCGACCTCGCGGACGCCGTCCGGATGCAAATCGGCACGGCCCCCATCGATCTGGCCTTTGTCTTCTTCTCCGCCCACCATGCGGCCAAAGCCTCCATGATCTCAGCCATGCTGCAGGGGGAACTGCAGGCGAAGGCCTGTATAGGCTGTTCCGGTGAAGGTGTTATCGCCGGCTCCGAAGAAATTGAAACCGCTGCAGCCCTGACCATATGGGTCGCGCGTCTTCCTCATGTCAGACTGACTCCGCTGCAGCTCTCCATGTCTCAGTTGCAGGACCAAATCCGCATGCCCGGGTGGCCGGAGCCAGGACTAGAGGACTCGACCTTTCTCCTCCTCGCCGATCCCTTCACGACGCCGACGCAGGAAGTCCTGTCACTCCTCACCGATCGATACCCTCACGGCAAAGCAGTCGGGGGCCTCGCCGGGGGAGGCCAGGATGCAGGAGAGAATCGACTAGTCCTGAATGATCAAGTCTTCGACGGGGGCCTTGTGGGGATACAACTCAGCGGACCGATCGCCGTGCGACCCGTGATCTCGCAAGGCTGCCGTCCGATCGGAGAGCGGTTTGTCGTCACCCGATCGGAGGAGAACCTTATTTATGAACTCGGCGGCGTCTCAGCCTTGAAACGGCTCCAGGACGTCTTCGAGTCCCTGGGAGGAGCTCAACGCCGCGATGCCCACCGCGCCTTGCACCTGGGAATCGTGATCGATGAGCACCGGAATCATTTCGAGCGGGGCGATTTCCTCGTTCGGAACCTCATCGGAGCGGATCAACAGGCCGGGGCTATTGCCATCGGAGACATCGTTCAGGAAGGTCAGACTGTCCAGTTCCATCTCCGCGATGCAAAGTCTGCAAGCGACGACTTGCACTTTCTTCTGGCTGCGGATCGAACGAAGCACCAGAGTCCCCCACTCGGGGCCCTCTTGTTCAGTTGTTGCGGACGTGGGGAGGGGCTCTTCGGCCACCCCCATCATGATAGCGGCGTCGTGCAAGAACGGCTCGGCCCCATCCCAACGGCAGGATTCTTTGCCCAAGGCGAAATTGGTCCAGTCGGAGGGCGCAATTTTCTGCATGGCTACACGGCGAGCGTGGTCGTTTTCTCCGAGCCGGACTCCCGCAAGGAACAGCCGTGAGGGCCGTTCATTGAGCCCTCGAACAGGATCCCTGGCCCGGACATTGGCCGGAAATCCTATGGGCCGCAATTCTTTACTCTGTTGTCATCCATCAGCGTGGGTGGGTGACCGACGATCAGGAAAGGAGCAGACATGCCGTTTCAGGAAGCAGGTGCCGAAGGGAATGAAGTCACGACGTCATCGGGATTGCAGTACGTCGATCTGACGATCGGAACCGGAGCGACGGCAGAGGCAGGACAGACCGTCACCGTGCACTACACAGGCTGGCTAGAAAACGGAAACAAATTCGATAGCTCCGTGGACCGAGGCCAGCCCTTCTCATTTCCTCTAGGAGCCGGACGAGTGATTAAAGGATGGGACGAAGGCGTCAAGGGCATGAAAGTTGGTGGGAAGCGAAAGCTGACCATTCCTTCCAAGCTGGGTTATGGCGCACAGGGGGCGGGCGGCGTGATTCCTCCACACGCGACGTTGATCTTCGACGTCGAACTACTTAGCTTGTGAGCCACAATATGCAACGCACCCCACTGATCGCGCACCATCAAGCTTGCGGCGCCAAACTCGTCGATTTCGCCGGATGGGAGATGCCCATCCAATACAGCGGTGTCCTGGACGAGTACCATACAGTCCGTTCCCATGTCGGCCTTTTCGATGTAAGCCATATGGGGCGAGTGCAAGTCGCCGGATCCGGTGCAATCCCGTTCCTTCAGCGAGTCACCACCAACGATGTCGGCAAGCTTGCCGTCTCTCAAGCCCACTATTCCATGGTCTGCAACGAGAACGGCGGCATCAAAGACGACATCTTCGTCTATCGACTCGCCTCGGACGAATTTCTATTGTGCGTGAATGCCTCGAACCGCGAGAAGATTCTATCGTGGCTACAATCTCAGCTTGTCCAGGACAAGACGGTTCGTCTCGAAGACCGATCGGTCGAAATGGCCCAGGTGGCCGTTCAAGGCCCCAAATCTCGCCAGCTGCTCATGAGTCTTGGCGGGACGGCGCTTGAAGAGCTCAAGCTCCATCACACGTGCGACGGCACGATCGGCGGCCTACCCTGCCTGCTGGCCCGGACCGGCTATACCGGTGAACTGGGCTATGAAATTTATATCGACGCAGACAAAGTCGGCCGCCTCTGGGACCTCCTCGTCGACAAGGGACAGACCTGGGGACTCAAACCAGCCGGGCTCGGCGCGAGGGATCTCCTCCGGTTGGAAATGGGCTATCTGCTCTATGGCAATGACATGGGCGAAGACACGACGCCGCTCGAAGCCAATGCTGACTGGACCGTCAGCTTCCAGAAGGGCCAGTTCATCGGCAGCCAGGCGCTCCTGGCCCAGAAACAGGCAGGAGTCGCTCGCCGGTTCGTCGCCTTCGAACTCGTCGAGAAAGCCGTGCCTCGCCACGGATTCAGAATCCTCGACCCAGCAACCTCCCAACCAATCGGCGACGTCACCAGCGGCAATCTCTCACCGCTTCTACAAAAAGGGATCGGATTGGGCTATGTGCCTGTGCGCTATGCGGAGCCCGGCACCTCCATCCTGATCGAAATTCGCAGCAAGAGCGTCCCCGCACAGATCGTCAAGCCACCGTTCTATAAGAAACGCAAGGCCTAGCCTGTGCAAACCAAACGGATCTATACAGGCATGGTCGTGAACTTGAATGTCGACACCGTCACGTTGCCTAACGGCCTCACGGTCGACTTGGAGGTTGTGCGCCATCCCGGAGCAGCTGCGGTGGTGCCGCTGAAAGACGATGGTACGGTCATCTTGATTCGGCAGTTCCGCCACGCGGCAGGAGGGTTCATCTACGAAATTCCCGCAGGAAAACTTCATCCTGGTGAAGACCCCACGGCCTGCGCGGCACGCGAACTGGAGGAAGAAGTCGGATATCGAGCCGGCAGGCTCGAACTCCTTTCGAGCATCTTTACCGCGCCGGGGTTCACCGACGAAGTGATCCACATCTACAAGGCGACCGGGTTGACGACAGGTCGGCAACAGCTCGATCGTGATGAGGTCCTCGAAGTGATCGAGATGCCTCTACCGGAAGCGATCAGGATGATTGAGACTGGAGCGATCAGGGATGCGAAGTCGATCGTGGGATTGCAAGCGGTCTATCT
Source organism: Nitrospirota bacterium (assembly GCA_018971525.1). Taxonomy (GTDB): domain Bacteria; phylum Nitrospirota; class Nitrospiria; order Nitrospirales; family Nitrospiraceae; genus Palsa-1315. Next base: position 1,652 of record JAGXAR010000050.1, on the reverse strand, counting down.
TCGGAGCGGCACCAGATAGGAAGAAGGCCCAAGAAGTCCCCCGCACTTGGCGGGAGACTCCTCAAGCCAGCTAGCCTCGCCAAAGAAAAGGGATTACTTGCCCTTCTCGTCTTTCTTCTCGTCCTTCTTCTTATCGCCGAACGTATCGGCGTGGCCGCCCTTCTTTTCGCCCTTACTCTCTTTCTTCTCTTCACCGTACACGAGGACATGGCCGCCCTTCTTTTCGCCCTTACTCTCCTTCTTCTCTTCACCGGCGAAGGAAGGAGCGCTGAACGACACTGCCACCGCAACCGCCATGATTGCCATCAACATGCTCTTCATAGTATGTGACCCCTCATTATAGTGGTTGAAAATTGTGCCATTCATCGGCACTCACGTGGGATATTCAGCAAGCTTGGTGCCGGATCGTTTAAATTTACACCTCCTCATACTTTTCAAGCAGTTATGGATTTTTACCCAACTACCTCCGAAGAGCTGGACCTTCATTTTTCTGTGGCGAAATTGCTGAAGCTGGCTAAACCGCCTCAAAGCCAGAATGGCACATCCCAGTCGAAACCGAGGCAGTACACATCAGGCCATTCCACCCCCCGTAAGAGACAACAGCAGTCACGATGAAGAATCAGGGGAGCCATTTGGCAGAATCGATGAGGAGAACCATTGTGCGGCAGTCACAGAACATGCTATCACGCAAACGGCTCACCGATCACATCAGGCCAGGAGTCCGGATCCTATTCGTCGGCATCAATCCAGGCCTTCGTTCAGCCGCCACCGGTCATCACTTTGCCGGTCACTCCAACCGCTTCTGGAAACTCTTGTTCGAATCAACCCTCGTATCTGAACCACTCACATACCTAGACGATTGGCGCCTCCCGGAATGGGGACTCGGTCTGACAAACATCATCCAACGAACCAGCGCAGGGATCAATGTGCTCAAGCCGCAAGAGTATCTAGGGGGCAGGAAAAGACTTATGGCCACAGTGAAACGCTATCACCCTCAAGTGGTTGCCCTGCTCGGTGTCACGATCTATCGCGCGCTGTTTCCGGACCGCCAGACCGGACGAATCACTCTCGGACTGCAAGGTAAGACCTTGGCCGACCGGCCTGTTTTTGTCCTGCCTAATCCCAGCGGCCGGAATGCCCATTATTCATATAGAACGATGCTGACGGCGTTCCGCACCATGCGCGATGCGACCAGCAAGCCTCTTCAAGGGACACCGAAAGGAATGATCACCGCAGGACGCCGGGACTTGGTATAGCAAATTCCTCACATCCTTTTGTCATGACAACAAGGATGTGAACCAACTTCGAAGTATCCCCGACCAAAAGAAAGATTTTCCAAAGACATGCAATTCCCCTGGAACCGGCATTTGGATTGCTCCAGTATTTAGTGAGTCATGTTTCTACGTTCTCTTTCATAACTGGTAGAAGAGGATGAAGAACACCTTTCTTGCTCTGCCCGCCCCTTGGATCTGGGCGACCCCCAATACCCTCTTGGCGCAACAATGAGCTAGGCTCGAAAAAGTGGACGCCTTCAACCTAATATAGAGGTTTGGAGGTGTGGGATGGAAAAGTTACCCCGACAGAAGTATACGAAGGAATTCCGTGAGCAGGCCGTGCGACTGGTGCGCGAGCAGGAACTGACGATCCCCGAG
>JAGXAR010000143.1 GCA_018971525.1 Nitrospirota bacterium | reverse complement strand
GGCGCAACAGAAATCCAGTAGATGTTTGGGAAAATCCTGCTTACCAGCCTATTAAATTCACGAAACCGCTCTGGATTACCTTGCAAAACATTCAACACTTCGGGGAGATTGCTGGCATCATTTTGCAATGTCTCATTCTGACCAAGAGGGCAGGTTCCCACATTAAGACGTTCGGCGCGAAAACTATAAATGCGTCCCCTAAGAATTTCGGCAAGATGAAATCCGAACTCAAGGTTGTCTGGTCCTGTACGTAAGTTGGATATTGCGTCAAAGCCGGATTTGTTTTGCCTTGTTCGAAGAAGATAATAATCTCCATTTTTGCTCTGACTGTCATATTGCGAGCGAAACAGTCCAAATGTCGGAACCCTTATTGAACTCCACTGGCTATACCCATTAAACGCAAATAAAAACTCAATTTGAGGTGTCTTAAGAATCGACTCAAGAACTTCTACCGCTTGGTTAGGATTCGGGTGCTGCGTATCAGCAGGAATAGGAACGTGAAAGTCGTCAGATTTTGCAAGAAGAATCTCCCTAACTTCTTCTCCTGTCACAGTAAATGCTACCTGCGCAACCGATATGGGGTCAGTAATTGAGGTTTCGAGCGGGAGGCTCAAGAGACTCTTGTGAGCCTTATTCGAGAAGGTCAGGGATATAGCTTCGAGCAGCGCAGTTTTACCAACATTGTTCTGCCCGATGATAACGTTAAATCCATCCGTTAAAACCAGTTCACTGGAGTCTAGAAAGCTCTTGTAATTGCTGACCCTAAAGGAAGAAATTCTCAAGATAAGGTCCTGCGCGTTAGGTTACAACTTCTCGGTCTATCTTTTCCGTATTCGGTAAGGCTTGTTTCGGAGCAGGAGCAAGGATACGTCAAAGACCTGGAAAAATCGACTTCTCTACTCTCAACCATGAGAGAGGTTTTGCAACACGGCGCGTAGAGCGACTAGGAACGCGGAAAGAGACTGAAAGTCATTTTGAAAGTTCTATCTTTTGTCCAAAGTGATGACCCGATCAGGACTCGAACCGGAACGAGAGCCCCCGATCTGTCTACTAAGAAACCCTGATCCCGGTTTTACTCCCGGTTCCACTCCCAGTTTTGGTCCCGGTTCAGGATCTAACGCAATAGCAGTTGATCGCGACCAAACTGCGCAAACTCCTTGATTTCACGCTTCTGGCGTCGCTGTTTGTCATTCCTGCTCACTCTCAATCTCAGTAGTACTGGGAAGGTCTTCGGATCCGAGGGTTGGGGGTTCAAGTCCCTCCGGGCGCACCACTCCATTCCATTCTGTGAAGACTCAGGGTGGATTCATCGAAGTATCAGTCGCTTCCAACTAATCTGCCTGGCTCTTTCGAGCGGGTTATCCCCCACCAAAGCTGCATAGATTTCTCGTGTTCTCGGCAGTACCATCCAAAACATGAAGCACTATCTATGGGGTGTCTGAATGGTGCTATGCTATAGCCAAGATCGCATGGAACTTCCTAGCGGGAGGCTCATAAATCGCAGGCAGCGGCAGGCCTGGACGAGGCATTGCCCCTGCTGCGGACGCTGGTTGACGAAGCACGATCCCACGGCGCCCTGGGTTTGTTCTTGCGGATGGCTGAGTGGATAAAGGCACAGTCACCAAAGGGAGGGGCGGATTATGAATCATGTAGTCCTCCATGATGTCCGGGCTGGTTTTTTCCTTATGGTGGGCTTGACGATGTTGGCCTTTATTTGTGCTGTGGCGGCGTTGAGCACTGTAATGCGTCCGGTTCGGTGGGCTGATCGCAAGCAAGCCCAATTCTAAACAGTTTCCTTTCCAGTCCCCTCTTTTTCGGTTATCGAGAGGGATGCTTTCTCCCTCACCTACCGCGTCCATCCTCAAGAGTAATCTCCAAGAGATTGACAATTCAGGAGAAATTCTACAAATTGCGGGGGCCGCACCTTTTCGTTCAAGTGCTATATTTGATCTACGCAGGCGAAGTGTTATTCCAAAGATGGGGGATAATCATGATCGGAAGTTCGATGAAAACCAGTGTTGTGGCAGCGATTGGGCTCGCTCTTTTGGTTGGTCAAGGCTGCAGCATGAAATGGCTCCAGTCCGACGGAGAGACGGGAGCAGGGTCTGCTCGAGAGGAGAGGGGAGGGTTCAGTGGAGAGACTGGAGCAGGGTCTGCGCAAAACGGTGCGAATTCAGATTTTCCTGGTATGGCTCAAGGTGGTTCAGGCGGAAGGCTAAGTGGTTTCTCTCAGAATCCTTCGGAAGAGTATCTGGGGAAGGGTGGCGATCTCAAATCGCTTTCCTCCTTTGGGAAGAGCGACCGCCAGCATGCGGAGTTAACCAGAGAGGAAAAAGCGGCCATCGAAGCTGGCTTGCAGGACGTGTTCTTTGGATATGATCAGTGGACGCTTTCAGATGCCGGAATGGAGGCATTGAATCGCGATGCACAGTGGCTGAAGGCCCATCCCGGTGCGGTGATGAAGGTCGAGGGTCATTGTGACGAACGGGGCACGACAGACTACAACGTTGTCTTGGGAGACAAGCGAGCCAAGGCTGCCCGCAGCTATCTGATCGAGTCTGGTGTGAGCCCCAGGCAGGTGGCGATCGTGTCTTATGGTAAGGAGCGCCCTTTCTGCACGGACTCTGCTGAATCCTGCTATCAGCAGAATCGCCGTGGGCATGTCTTGTTGAAAGTGCAGAAGTAACGAAGCGACTCACGGCCTCCAAGGAACCCCGGTGTCTCCTAATACGAGCCCGGGGTTCATTGTTTGGTCAGGATGAAGCAGACATCGCTTTCGTAAAGAGTCAGCGGGATTCAAGTACGAGGCATCCTCAGCCTCGCATGATAAAAGAGGGAACCTCATATGGAAAAGCGCCAACAGCCCCGTTTTACATCACAGTTCAGAAGTACCTTTTCTGGCGGACAACGAGAAGGCCAAGGTCGGACGCTGGACCTTTCCACCGGTGGCTGTATGATCGAAACGGATTTTCCAGTTGTCGCGGGCACGTCCTTCGAATGCCGCATCTATATACCTGGGCTTGACTGGCCTTTGCGGATCGACGAAGCCCAAGTGCGATGGGTTAAGGCCAGGACATTTGGTATCCAGTTCAAGAAGATTCAGCCCGATGAGGAGGCAAAGCTCAAACGGGTCATTGCCAGTCTCAACCAAGAATTAAAAGCATAGCCCTCCCCTTTACCATTTCTGTATTTGGATTCAGATGGTTTAGCCGCTCTACCTAATGTAGGCATGAGAAGTCCAGCGCTCCCTCAGGGAACTGTTCGCTGGCTCATGGCGTCCTATGGTATAAGGCACTGACAGGATTTGATAGAAGTGGAGCCTTCTAGGCCCCGTCTGTTGACAATGTCATTAGAGAATTCCAAGATGGAATCAATTGCATCTCCAGCACCGACTGGGTTCTCTATCGCGACTTTAGCCGGCGGTTGTTTTTGGTGCCTTGAAGCGGTCTATGACCAGATGAAGGGTGTGGTATCGGTCGAGTCCGGTTACATCGGTGGCCAGATGGATCGCCCAACGTATGAAGCCGTGTGTAGTGGCAGGACTGGTCACGCAGAAGCGGTACGTATCACATTCGAGCCTACTGTCGTCAGCTATCGCGAGTTGCTTGAAGTATTTTTTGTTCTCCACGATCCCACGACACTCAACCGGCAAGGTCATGATGTTGGGACACAATACCGTTCGGTCATTTTCTATCATACCCCGGAACAGAAGCACGTCGCGGACGAGGTTATCGCTTCGATCACGAAAGAAGGCATTTATCCCGGCCCTATTGTGACGCAAGTCGAGCCGGCGGCGACGTGGTACGAGGCCGAGCCCTACCATCAAGAGTATTTTGCGCGAAATCCCTTCCAGGGATACTGTACCGCAGTCGTCTCACCAAAGGTCGCCAAGTTTCGCAAACGCTTCACCGAAAAACTCAAGACGTAACCAGCCAGAATTCCTCCTCGCCTACGCTACCGAGCAGACCATTTCATTAACAACGCGATCGCGACCGTAGAGACGAGCTCCTGTCCAGGGGGGCAAATAGGCGGAATGAACTCACGTGAGAATCGCTGGGTCTTTCCTGAGGAGCCGAGTTTTATAGGGTGTTCGAGGAGAGGAAATTCGGTCAGGCGTTGCCCTCATGGTCGAGCCACGCATCATCGTGCCCCTCCGCCTGGTCCGATGCACGCAGAGCTTCGAAGTCAAACAGCCGTCGGTCCAGGAGAAGCGGCGGCGCCACGTTCGAAAGGGCAGCGAACATACTATCTGTGCAGCCGGGCGATCGGTCCTCCCATTCGCGCAAGAACTCCTTCACCTGTTTTCGCTTGAGATCCTCTTGTGAGCCGCAGAGATCGCAGGGAATAATGGGAAACGAGCGCAGTTCCGCATATCGGGCGAGATCGCTCTCCCGCGCGGCAGCCAGCGGGCGAATGACCACATGCTTGCCGTTTTTCGAGCGTAATTTCGGCGGCATCGTCTTGAGCTTGCCCGTATAGAACAAATTTAGGAATAGAGTTTCAACGATATCATCCCGGTGGTGACCCAATGCAATCTTGGTTGCGCCCAATTCTGAGGCGACACGGTATAGGATGCCACGACGGAGTCGAGAGCAGAGCGAACAGGTGGTCTGTCCTTCAGGTACGAGGCGCTTGACGATTGAATAGGTGTCTCGTTCCTCGATATGGAAAGGGACTCCAATTTTTGCGAGATAGTCGGGAAGCACATGGGCCGGAAAGCCTGGCTGCTTTTGATCGAGGTTCACCGCAATAAGATCGAAATGAATCGGAGCACGCCGTTGCAAGACAAGCAATAAGTCGAGCAGGGCGTAACTATCTTTCCCTCCCGATAGGCAGACCATGATCTTGTCGCCGTCTTCAATCAGACCGTACTCGGCAATGGTTTCGCCGACGAGGCGAAGCAGTTTGGTTTGCAGCTGTTCCGTAGCTTCGTTCAGTTTGAGTGATGCGCGTGAGGGGCTTGCCGACTGTGACATGGGTTGGCATTCTACGCGGTCAGCCGTATGGCTGTCGATCTTCAACCGGAGGCATCATGGAGCAGGATGAGATAGGCTCAGGCGGGAAACGTCAGTCAGTCCTGTTCGTCTGTACGGCGAACATTTTTCGGAGCATGACAGCCGAGTATGCGCTCAAGGCCAGACTCGTGGCAGGGACGTCCTGTGCGGTACGTTCGGCCGGGATTGACGCGAAGCCTCAGCCGGTGCATGCCTGGGTCCAGACGCGATTGCGACAGAAGGGCGCCGATCTGACCACACATGTCCAGCGACAACTCACCAAGGAGATGGTCGAGGCTGCCGACCTCGTTATTGCAATGGGACGAGATCACCAGGTCTTCGTCCGGGAACAATTTGGACGTGACATTCCACTGTTTACTCAGGTCTGCCTCGGCCACGACATGCCGATTCTTGATCTGCACGAAGTGATGCCGGATTGGGAGACCGACCTTGAGCGTGCCCGCGCCTATGTGTGGTCTGTGATCGATATGATCTGGACCACGGCGCCGGCCCTCCTTCCTCGTCTCCGTTAGCCAGGTCGTACGCCACATATTGCCTGTGCCGGTTCAATCTTGGACTCGATCGGACATTTTTTCTCCTCTTTATAGGCAGCGCCAACAGAAAGGCCTCCTAAATCCGGGCAATGCTGAGACACGTGCTATATTTTCCACAGCACCTCTTGCGGGTTGACTAAACGGAACATGGCCTCGATGCACCGATCACAGCCGCCGGATACACCCTCGACTGACAGCTCTCCGCACGAGCCGGAATGGGTCTCGTGGTCCAACGAGCAGCTGCTGGACCTGCCGATGCACCAGCTCGGGGTCAGCCTCGACGGGGCGTT
>JAGXAR010000142.1 GCA_018971525.1 Nitrospirota bacterium | reverse complement strand
GGCAAGTTAAAGTTCCCTCCCATTATTCACGAAGATGAAGCAGTGATTCTGAATGTGTGCGTCGCTGCGAGCGGAACAGTCGTCTTAGCGGATAAATTATATCGCCGGACAATACGAGCAAATTCCATAGTAACGTCACCGTTAGGCACGCGAAGTATGAACGGAGCATTTAAGGCCTTTATCGCGACGGCCGAAGTGTGGCGCTCTCGTAGAGATTTGAGGCCGACGTACCCTAGACAGGTGCGACGACGGTTGAATACCCTTCTTGAGATGTACCTGGATAAATGCATACAGCTGCAGGTGTTTCCCAAGGTATTCAGCGTGGTGCCTGCGTATGCGAGGCTTCGTTTGAGACCACCGATCATGGCGATGGTGCCTTCTATACTTCCTTCCTGGGCGATACGATTTATACGTAAAAAGAAAGGATAATAGGTTGGTGTTCATGAATGTGAACTCCACGTCCACTTGTTGTGCCCCGATTAATATGTAGACAGGGAGAATGCGTCAGGAATGATGCCGGAAACACAGTGAAATTCGTCCAAACGATCGTGGCAGGAGACGTCCGTCGACTTCGTCACAGATTAGCAGGCGAGTACTATCGATATTCCTCTGGAAAGTGGGGCTTCGAAGCGACTGAATCCTTTACAAAAAGGCTGGTCACAAACGAGAAACGATCTGTCCGCAAATTAAGGGGGGGCCGTGCATTGATTTCAGCTTCTATCTGAGAATACACACACATCAAAGTCATTGTCGTGAATTCTGATCGCGAAGGAGCTGTATCAGGGAGTCATACGATTAACGGCTCATGCACGGGGTCATGTCGTCCTGAGCCTTCCTTCCACGTAGACAATCACGTCCGAGACCGTGGTTAGCTTCCGAAAGTCTAGGTCAGGAACTTCAAAATCAAACGTTTCTTCTAAATAGAAGACTAGCTCGATTGCATCGGCCGAGTCCAAGCCAAGATCCTTCTGCAAAGAATGGTGAGGCTGAATCGTGCTGACGTCCCGTTTCATGCGCTTTGCAAGTGTGGCCCGAATCTGCTCGGCAATCGTTAAATCAGGAGCCATTTCGACTGTTCCTCTCCCGCTTAGAAAAGCATATCTAAAGTATCTCCCTGCATCAACAGCACGGCTAACCGCTTAAGAAGAGCAAGACCCTTGACCGGTTGGCAAGTGTTGATGTGGCCTCTTGCTCCCTATCTGGAGGAGGAAGAATGTACTTAAATGCTCAGCAACGACTTCCCTCTGTTTGTCCACCGTAATGACGTGATAGCAGTCATCCAGCAATACCACCTGTTTGTCTTCCGATGAGATCCCGTCATAGACGATCGAAGCATTGCGGGGGCTGGTCATGTCATCGTCGCTCGCTTGGAGAATCATCGTGGGGGTCGTGATTTCGCGCAGTTGTGCACGAACCCGCACAATGAGCCGGTCGATTTCTGTGAGCGTCCTCAACGGAAAAATCGGGTAGCCCTTCGATGCTGCAGATGGAGTAGGTGGTACAGTGCCAAGAGGCGCCTTCCGTTGAGCCCACCAATCGTTTAGCCACTCACGAAGCACGGTAACCGGACGGTAGGCGTCACGCACCGAGGCTTGAAGCTCCGCATCCTTAATTCCAAAGGGAGGTCCGTCGATGTGGAAGAGCAGATGCTGCAAGGGAAGAGGGACGACCTTCATGGCGAATGGGAGGATGGCGTCATACCAAGGCGTATTCCACCCATCGTACACAAACGTGGGCGAGAGGACTCCAATCCCGTCGACCCGGGCGACTGTTGACGCTTCTAACGCCAAGAGAGCCCCCGCACTCAGGCCGGCGACAAACACATACTCATATCGATCTCGTATAAAAGAGAGCTGCATGTGTACGTGCTCCCGCCAGTCCTGTTCGTGGGTCTTCACGAGGTCTCTGAGCCTGGTGCAATGTCCGGGAAGGGTCGTCGTATAGATATCCCATCCGTTCTTCCGAGCCAGCTCCCGTGCGAGGTAGAACATCTCGGCCGGAGTACCGGTGACACCATGTATCAGATAGACCAGCACGTTCGACTCCGCGTGTAGAGCGAAGTCTGTCTTCCGGCGCGCGACCATGTGATCCAACAGCCCCGCACGTCGCACTCTATGCCTATGCGGTCTCATCACGCCTCCGCACACGTGGTGAATACGTGATCGAGTACTTCCCAGCCCCAAATCAATGTCCTCCCGCGTAATGTCCATCGAAGGGCCATCATTTGATTTTTGAAGGAGTCTCGGATCGCGAAGATAACGAATCGCAGGGCATAGGAACTGAGACAGAGGAGACACCGTGTGGGACGATTTGCCATTCAGAAACTCTACGATTCATTCAAAACAATGTCAACGCGATGGGCCAGGAATTGTTTTTCTAATCAGGGACTGTCCTACCTCTCCAAGCTATGATGGTCGTTCATGTCTTGTCTTCTATGAAGATATTGAAAGGTGAGCGGGTCCGATTTATCTTCTCATGACGAAGGCTGAGCCTAGGCTAAAGAGCATGGAGTTAATCATAATTATCGTCAAGATAACATCACGGGTGTGGTAACGCAGATCTCCATGGCCCAGTAGGTTTGCGGATGGGAGGGGAGCCGACCACACGGTCGCCCTAGTTTCAATTGACCCCCTATGAATAACACGGGGGCGAGGGGGTATCTCTCCTCCATACTTTAATCATCTGCTTTATGGACGATATAAGGCTGGCGTTAGGACGTGTACGTTTCGCGGGTTTGAGACCCTAAAAATTATGCGGGTTTTATGGACAGTCGAAACCCGGTTTAGCAACGGTCTTGACTGTCAAGTGCCCTGCGCCGAGAGACGCCAAGGGCTCTGATGTTTGACCATGGCGTTGAGCATCGTCAGCAGCTTGTGCATGCACGCGACCAATGCCACTTTCGGTGCCTTGCCAGCCGCGCGCAGGCGCTGATAGAAGGCTTTGATGACCGGGTTGTGCCGCGCCGCCACCACTGCGCTCATGTAGCGGACGCTGCGGACAACTGCGCGGCCGCCCCAGATCCTACGTCGACCCCGCAGGGTCCCGCTGTCGCGGTTCAACGGCGCCACGCCGACCAAGGCCGCGATCTGCTTGTGCGTGAGTGTGCCCAACTCCGGCAGCTCCGCGAGCAGGGTCCGACTCACCACCGGCCCGATGCCCGGCACGCTGCGCAGCAGATCCTCCTGTTCGCGCCAGAGCGGTGTCGCTTGGATCCGGTGGGTCAAGTCCTCTTCCAGGCCGGCCAGCTGCTGCTTTAACCAAGTCAGGTGGGCCTGAATTTGCCGCTGGATTGGATGCGGTGCCCTCTGCATCCGCTGCTGCTCCGCGACAAGCAGTTCGATCAGTTGTCGCCGGCATGTGAGCAGGGCCCCAAGTTGCTGCGTGGCTTCATCCGGCAAGGGACGCGGGGTGGGCCGCACCGCGTCCGCAAAGCGAGCCAAGACCTGCGCATCGATCGCGTCGGTCTTCGCGAGTTGGCCGGTGGCTTTGGCAAAGTCTCGCACCTGCCGGGGATTGACCACGGCGACGGGAATCCCGCCCACCGCCAGGGCACTGGCGAGGGGCACCTGCAGTCCCCCCGTGGCCTCCAGCACCACGCAGGCCGGGCGTCGAGTGCGCAGCTGCTCCACAAGGATGGCGATGCCCTCCTCGGTATGCGGGATCACCGCCCGCTCCCCCGAGGGGCGCTCCGCCACATCCAACTGTACGTTCGATACATCAATCCCCACATAGACGGGACCAGTCTCCATGGCCTCCTCCTTGTGAAACACCCTCCCATGCCGGCTCGACCTTGCACACGATGCGGGCTCCAAGGGCCCAGGCAACCGTACGAGCTCTCGGGAGGGAGGACGTGACGAACCATGCTAAACCACGGTCTCAAAGGACCAAGGAAACAGCGGTCTGTCACGTCCTGATTGGTGATGGAGAGCCTCTTAATAACGTAGATTCAAGATACAAGGAAACCGTTTCTGCGCCCATCCTCAGGCCTACTAAAACTCACTTAGGCCAACGAGAACCAAGAGTTAAAAGGAAGGTGAACCTTGGCTGGACTAGGCTGGAATGAGCTGGAGTGTGGTGGCGTTGAGCACAACATGCGCATAGCCGATTGCAGTCCGGTCGCCTATTGATGCTGTCCCAACAGCCGCTGAACAACTTGCTTCTGCACATCGAAGGCCACACGGAACTGCAGCGCCCAGTATTTTTGGACAAGTCCTCCGCGATCCAGGGGCTGGTCCGACTCCTGATAGAGACTGAGCTCATACTCATGCCACCGGACGGCTAACCCTAGAATCCAATCCAGCTCGGATGGACGAATCGTGCTGCGGGCGGTCCGATCCGTGAACATGTTCACGTCACCAAATAGAATGATCCGTTCCCGATAGAGGTCCAAGTCGAAATGCCCCACATACCGAAACAGGGCCGTCCCCGTATTGTCGGGACGAGCAAAATAGCTTTTGTTGAAGAATAGCCATCCCGGCCCTGCATAAGCCGTCAGATTTTGATTCGGCAACAGTCGTTTCCACCACGCCCAATCTTGTTCCGCCTTAAATCGATACGTCACTAGCGTGTCCGCATAGATCTGTTGCAACCCACTGCGGTCGAGGGGTTTATCTCGCTCATATTGGACGCGCCAGCCCCAATCGCCCACGAGTCCCGTGAGCCCGTAGGTGTCATCCCACTCACTGAGCTGGATCCAGCCGGTCCTCCGATCGGAAAAGAAATTCTGGTCTGTGTAAGCAGTGAGATATTGCTTATACAAGTCTGTTTCCAAGTGCAGCATGTGGCGCAATCCGACGAGTCCCGTGTTATCTGGACGTGCCGTGAACGAGGGGTTTGACACAAACGCCGAGCTGAGAAAATAGCCACCAAGCAGAGACTCTTCTTTTTCTCGCCCATTCGTAGCCGTCTCCTCTTTGTCTGCTGCGAGCGCGGGGAGGGGACGACCGTATTTTTCCAGCGCGTAGACCGGTCCTGCCCCCATTTCAACGGGAGCCCAGGGGGTCAGTCCGACACCCACGAGGGCCCCGACACCGGCAAGGTAGAGCCAGGCTGTTGAAGCGCGTCTGGTCGGAACGCGCCCTCGGAGTTGATGAGTCTGAAGTTTCACGGGACACCTCTCCGTTCGATGTGGACCGGAGAGGCAGAGGAGAGAATTACAGACGCGGTCGACGCGCCACGGTGTCAGCCGACTCCATTCCACGGGATGCGCCTCTGACTGGAAGGCGCAGGGTGCGTCTCGGGCTACTAGGACATAGATCCATAGCGCGTATCCCTGGCTGATCCTTGTAGAACTGTTTCGATCCGTCTTGCGTGTTGAGCTTATACGAGGGCGCTGTGTGCGAGCAAGATCGTTTCGCCGTTCCTCGTGACACCGTCCTGATTATCTCGGGAGACGGCAGCACCGGAAACGGAGCAGGTTTCTTGGCGAGTCTCACTGGTTCAGGCAGGGCGCAAAGATCTCATCACAGTGATCATCATCCTGATAGTCCATGGGAACGGAGCGGTATTGGACCTCCGTGACTACATCCCGTGTGAGGCGAAGCGTGGCCCAACAGCCATGGTGAACGCGCGCAAAACTGCTTTTTGTGCCGGGGAACGATTCTTCTAAGAGGGACGCCTCCTTGTAATACTTCAGCACCGTGATCTCGTCGACAGTCTTCTCCTCAGGTCGGCCCTGGGCACAGGTCAGGAGTTCCTGCTTGGTTTTTCCGACCAAGGCCTGCTGCGTGAACGATGGGGCAGGGGTTTCACTCGGGGTAGTTGTACAGCCACCCGTCCCGAACCAAGTGAGCATCGCCAGGGTCCCGACAAACAGGATGCCGGAGGGGTAGCCCCTGATGAGGGATTGGCTCGGTGCATTCGG
>JAGXAR010000141.1 GCA_018971525.1 Nitrospirota bacterium | reverse complement strand
CTGGTTATGGTTTTGGTTAAGGTTCGGTTGTGGCTTTGGTTCGATTTCCCAATGTCACGCGATCGCATTCCATCATCATGGTGATATTTGAAATAATCATATTGTCAGTGTGATACATCACGTAGTTAATCATCCATATCATATATTATTACTCCCCTTCTTTGGCTCTACGGATCTGGGGGTTACAGGTTCAAGTCCTGTCGGGCGCACCATAAATCGACCGGTTGCATCCCCTCTTGCCGGTTCGCCTCCTGATTGGTCACTGTTCCAGCCAGACTTCCTCAATTGACTGCGTCTCGCAGGTATCTTGGGGCAAGGTGGGCATAGCGGAGGGTCATTTAAATATCGCGGTGCCCGAGGATCTCCTTCACGGAAATCAAATCGACTCCCGCCATGACTCGTCGACGTGCTGCGGTTTAGCAGAGTGAATGCCAGCAGGCCTCGATAATCCCTGCCTGACGGAGGCCAGGTTCAAACGACCGGCGGAGGAACGCACGGCTGTCCATCGGTTGGGTCACTTCCCGAAGTCCTGGAAAGACCCAGGCTGACTGGAGAAACGAGTCGAGCGACCTCAGAATCGCCTTGGCCTCCTCGCTCACAGGTACATGCCGGGTTTTTCCACCCTTGGGCAAGGGCAAGGTGAGCATGCCGTTTTCTACGTCAATCTGATCCGATCTCAAACCAAATTGCTCTCCCCTCCTCAGTCCCGTCCCAATGGCAATGGCAACCAACTTCCAGTCACTTGATTGCATCACGCCTCGGAGCTGTTCCAGTTCATCACCCGCCAAAGCCGAGTCCGCTTCACTTCGGGGAAGAACTTCAAACCAGACACAGGGTTTGAGTCAACTTGCAGTCGTTCAGCGCCAGCATGAGCACATGACGCAGAAACGCAAAATGCCGGTTGATTGTCGCATCGCTCCACCGACGCATGGGTTGAAACTGTTTGGAGACATTAACATTATTGGGGTGCACCTTGAGCTTGGCGTGCATTTTGACCTGCACCTGCCGTAAATCTTCCCTTGAGACATCGGCAAGCAGTCGCTTCCCTAAAGCAGTGACCAACGGCGGCCATACCGCCATTCATTCTCAATACCTCGATTGGTGGACACATCGAGACAACGGACAATCCAGGCCTGAAGCGTCATGTCTTTCCGTGGCACGAATTTCTCAGGAAAGAACGTCCCTTCCCGAATGCCGGCCTTCAATCGCCCATGGAGGGCTTTAGCCTGCGACTTGGTATCACAGCGGAACCAACGTTCCCTTCCACTGACGTATAAGCGGACCCACCATCCTTCTCTGCCTTTTCGCTGAAGGATGCCTCGGCGGGAGCGCCTGTCCCTTGTCGAAGTTGTGACAGTTCGCCACGACTCGAAGAGTCGTCCTCTTTCTGCTTCATTCCACTGGTCGAAATTTGGTCGGGTGATTCGTCCACTGGAGGAGGGAGAAAGTTGGGAGAGGTTGCCCATACTACCATTCACCTTCCCTCAATTCCATGGACACCCGGTTACGCCCCAGCCGTCCTCGCCCCGAATTTGACCGGAGAATAGTAGCCGAGAGTGGAGTGACGGTGCAGCCGATTGTAGAATACTTCAATGTATTCAAGAATATCCTGTGTCGTCTTTTCCCGTGTACGGTACTGGCGATGATAGATGAGTCGGACTCGAGCGTCCCGAAGAAGCTCTCCACGCAGGCATTGTCGCAACAGATCCCACATCTAGACACGCTGCCGGTAATACCGTGCGTGGTGAGTAGTTGCTGGTACGCCGTGTCGGCATACTGGCTGCTCCGATCCGAGTGGTGCGGCAGGCCCGCCTTGCGAGCGCAATGGTGGATCGCCATCATCAGCGCCTTCTGCGCGAGGTCACCGGTGAGCTGGGCCCCAAGCACCCAGCCGATCACGGCGCGCGAATAGAGGTCGCGTACCACCGCAAGATAGAGCCAGCCCTCCGCGGTCCACACGTAACCGATATCCCCGGCCCAGACCCGGTTAGGGTGGTCAACCGTGAACTGGCGATTGAGCCGGTTTGCCGCCACGGGTATCCGGTGATTCGACTGGGTGGTGGCCGGCCACTTTTTCACGATCTTGGCCCGGATCCCTTCGGCACGCATGAGCCGCGCGATGCGGTTTTCGCCGACACAATGCGGCCACTTGATCAGGTCGTCCCAGATGCTGGGACTCCCGTAGGTCTAGCGAGGCTCTCGGGCCGATCAATCCAGGCATAGTATCCCGCAGACAACACGGCAAGCACGCGGCACATGAGCCGGATGGGATAGCGGCAGCGGTGCTCGCGAATGGCTCGATACTTCATCGGGACTCCTTTGCGAAGAGCGTCGCCGCACGTCGTAAAAAGCCCCGCTCCTGGGTTACTCGCGTCAACTCTCGCTTCACGCGCGCGAGTTCCTCGGCCTCGGCGCGCTGAGCCGTCCAGCGATAACACACGTTGTGCGGAATCCCCAGGTCCCGAGCCACCTGAGCCACAGGGTGGGCCGACTCACGCACCAACTGCACCGCCTCCCGCCTAAATTCCTCAGTATACCGACGTCGGGTTCTTGCTGGCATGGGCACCTCCGATTTCACGATTCTCCCCCGATGTTTGTAACATCGGGGGAGGGTCACCGCGAGAAGTTACGGGCAGTGGGACGACACCGCTTAGAGGTGCATTTGACCAAACCACTTGATCGAAGCCGCACGCACGATCGCCAGAAATCATCTACGATGTCGGCGGGACATCGTTGATGATACGCTCAAGGACTATGTGGGTCGCACGCCGGCGGTGTGCTGGCTCTTCCCCGTACATACTAAGTCTCGATCGAATGCGCGTGTCCGGTAACAGAGCTGTCCAGATTTGTCCAGATTCTGGAGGGCAAAAGCTCCGTCAGATAATCATTTTCTGCCCAGAGAAATGACGAGAGGAGGCGTGGTTATCTAAGCTGTGGCCCTGGCCCTCTAGCCTTGCCCGAGCTGATGACGTGGCACCCCCTCCCTTCGAGTCATATCTTCGAACCCGCCAACAGAGCAGACTGAACTACATCGCTAACCATGAAGGAGGAATCATGGACGCAACACGCAACAACCACCGCCGACGAATGCATCATCACCGAGATTCCCGCCTGGCTTGGATCGTTATGCTTGCGGCTTGGCTTGCCGTTGCCATGATCGTTCTTCTCAGTGGACCGGTCCACGCTAGCAGCGATGACTACTGGCAACACCAACGAGAGCAAGCTCTCCAGAACGAGCAGCGGAACGCGGAAGCAGATCGACGCAACCACGAAGAGTCCCAGTGGACCAGGCAGTAGAGACAGGACTTGGAACGACGGCAGCAGGAATCGAAGCCGTTTAGTTACTCGACTCCGCAAGGTATGACGCTCTGTCAGCGCTCAGGCTTGACGGTGTATTGCCAGGAGGTAAAACAACGCCTGGGTAGTTATTCAAGTACCCCTCTTATGAGTCATGGCCGTATCGGCAATAGTCGGATACGATTCTAAAATCGTTAGAAGGTCAAAGAGGGAGGTATAACGTGCGACTGAAGCAGATAGTCCTAATGCTCGCTCTCTTCTCCCTAGTGAGTGGCTGTTCCCACCGCCTTTACTGGTTGGAGATCACACCAGATAAACAGGTGCTCGAGGGTTATGACGAAGATCAAGCCCTTCGTGACCATGTCGCCAAGCTTCCGAAAGGTCCAATCGTTAAGGGGCAGAACTGTTCCTGGTTCACAATGAGTACATCCATGATGGAAACGACTCGACGCAGCGCGTATGCGGATGCCATTGGAAAGGCCGGCCCTCCCTATGATGCCCTTGTTGACGTGCTGCAAACGTCTATCTCCTACCCACCGCTTCCTCTTTACTGCGTTTCACTGGAGGGTACTGCGGTTAAGAACGAGACACAATACGCAACTATAAAATCATTGGCAGGGAACGCTAAGTCTCAGGGTAAGTCCAAATGAGTGCAACCCCTCAAGCATGACCTGCAGGAGATGGCGGAAACTCTGAGTCAGAATCTGCAGGCAATTGCGCCCGAATGAGTTCCGCCATCGAAGCGTCAGCTTCTCAATCTCTTGGTGCAGCCCAGCCATTTCCTCATCCGTGATACGTCCATCGTCGTGAAGCTTCTCGACAAATGTGGCATAGGACTGAATGAGTATGCTAGCGATTGTGCTGACGAGATTGGTGAGGTCAGTGCCAGATCTTCAGTCAAAGACTAGCTCATTTTGTACGAGCTCTGCTTGCTCGTGAAATTATCCCACGCTACCGTTTGATTTTCCTCCACTCCCATGGCGGCACCGACTGCAGATCATCCCACAAGCCTTTCCGCGCCTCTCGCTCTTCCCGCTCCAGCCCTCCAGCACCGTATTCCCCGGCACATACTTCCGATACCACCAGCACCAGCCGTCTTTGACTAAGGAGTGATTGACGTTGGTGCCATCTGGCAGAATCAGGTTGGCAATGGTGTGCTTTTACTTATCACGCCCATAAGGTTGCACCGTCGCGAACTTATCCGCGACTAATCGAGAGAGGCAGCGGCGTTGCGGTCTCAACGTCGGACTAGCCTGGCTGCGAGCACAAGCAGCAGGCAGGGAAGCCCGATCCAGATGCACTCCTTTGCCAAATGCTTATAGGCCGTGGCGCTAAGGAAGACGTTGATTAAGCCGGAGACTTCAATCGGAAACACTGGAATTGGACGAAATGGGAAAAAATACCGTGTCGGCTCAAACGGCGCGAAGAATGCTACGCCAAGCCCGCCTTGGGTCATTGCATCGAACACCCCGTGCGAAGCGGTCGCCACGAAGAAATAGAAGAGCAGTTGAGGCCGAAAGCGAACCCATTCAGGACCTGAGAAGCCAACCCCAACGACAAGCCCGCTGATGACCGCGGCGAACGGCAGCGAATGGGTGAGTCCACGATGGCCAAGTATGTGCTCATAGGGAATTCCGAGCCAATAGCCCAGGATGTCCAGGTCCGGACCCATCGCGCACGCTGCTCCGAGGACCCAGAAACGTACCGGTAGTTTCGGCCGTTTGACCCAGGCAGTGGCCAGTGTGACTGCGACAGCCGCATGGGCAAAAGCTGATGCCACAGTTGATCCTCTGATCCTTTTCCCTGTCGGTTCCACCACTAACGTTCCGGGACTCCGAACCTACTATTTCACGATCTCCGTCAATGTGCGACAACAAACTTGATAGGGACAGGGATAGATACCCGGAGCCCATGCAGACCATTGGCCATAAGCCTCCTCATGTCATGCGCGGCAGTGAAGGTCTGGGCTTCAGCAGACGCCTCTGAGGGAGCGGCGAGACACACGAACGAGAGCACGAGAGAGAGGGGGCTCCGGAAATTCGGACAGTGGGATAAGTGGTAGCCTTGCTTCACCCACGCCCCCGAATGGTGGCGAACGTGAGGAGCGCGGCGATGAAGCGAACGAGACGCAATCACGAGGCCACCTTCAAGGCCCAGGTGGCCTTGGCCGCGGTCAAGGGCGACAAAACGTGCGCCGAATGGCCGAGCAATTTCGCGTCCATCCCACCCAGATCACCGACTGGAAGCCGCAATTGCTGGCGCGAGCCGCGGACGTGTTTGGCGGCACCAAACCGACGGCGGACATGCCGGATCTCACGGTTCTCCACGCGAAGATCGGACAACTGGCGCTGGCCCGCTAGGGCACACCGGAGATCTTCAACATCGACCTGGGGTGTCAGTTCACGAGTCTGGAGTTCACGGGCCTGCTCAAAGCGCACGGCATCCAGATCAGCAGGGACGGGATCGGTTGCTGGCGTGACAACGTGTTCGTGGAACGACTCTGGAAAAGCATCAAATACGAGGAGGTCTATCTACAGGCCTATGAGACCGTCAGCGCAGCCCAACAGGGATTGGAACGCTACCTGACGTTCGACAACC